>JAPYPT010000007.1 GCA_029937535.1 Alphaproteobacteria bacterium | reverse complement strand
CGGCAAATCCCATGGACTGTTCAACGGCGCCATACCAATGAGCCGCCCACAGGCCGTCGCTGTCCCGCCGACCGGCCGGCCAGGACAACATGGCGGGCGCGTACGAAATTCCCAAGGCGCCGCAAAGGGCCCGTAACATACCCTCGGGGTTGGCCAGTACGTCGTCGGCGTCCAGCACCGGCGGCTCTTGTGCGCCACTGGCGCGCAACAGATCGAACAGCCGCCGTTGTTGGGAAAAACCCAAGTCCGCCAAGGTCACTTCGGCCCGCTTGTCCACATAGGACGGCAGAACCTTGGCCGGGTCGCGGATCAGAAAGGCGTGGCGCAGACCGGCTAGACAGTCCAGCTCCATGTGGGGCAGGATGTGATGGGTCATGTGTTTTTGATAAAATAATGCTCTGCCGTCCGGCACCGGCCCGGTTGCCCGTGCCGCCACGGCCCGCCAGTCGGTTTCGTAGGCGGCGATGATGTCGCTGGCCAACGGATGCCGCAGCCCGGTTTCGGCCAGGTAATGGGCGTAGAACGGCTCATCCCAAACAGTGCAATCGGCACGGTTTTCGAATGACCGCATCATGGCGGTGGATATATTGCGCGGCCCGGACCACATGGCGATGCGCACGGCGTCGTGCACCGGGCCGTTTTGGCTCATGCCCCGGCTTCCCGCTCGCACAGGGCCTTGTACAGGTTTTGCAGTCTGGCGGTCAGTGGTCCTTTTTCTGCGCTGATGGCGCGGCCATCGATTTCGCTGACCGGGATCAGACCGGCGAACGTCCCGGTCACAAAGGCCTCGTCGGCGCCATAAACATCGATCAGGCTGAAGTCTTTTTCGAAGGCTTCAATGCCATTGGCGCGGCACAGATCCAGCACATTGGCCCGGGTGATGCCGGCCAGGCAATACCGCCCGGACGAGGTCCAGACCTGACCCTTGCGGACAATGAAAAAATGCGTCGAATTGCACGTGGCGACAAAGCCCTGGGGGTCCAGCATCAAGGCCTCGTCCGCGCCCGCCTTGTCGGCCTGAATGCAGGCCAGGATACAGTTCAGCTTGCTGTGGCTGTTCAAGCGGGGATCTTGGACGTCCGGGGCGCCCCGGCGCACATGCACCGTGGCCAGGCGGATGCCGGCGCTCTCCACCGCGACCTTGTATTCCGGAATGATCACCACCGTGGGCGGGGTGATGGTCACCTTGGGGTGCTGATAGGGCGTGGATTTGACCCCCCGCGTGACCATCAGGCGGATATGCACATCCGACGTCATGCCGTTAGCATCCAACACCGCCCCCAGCCGATGGACCATTTCCTCCCTGGTCAGGCCAATATCCATGTCAATGGCCTTGGCGCCCTCGTACAAGCGGTCAATATGCGCATTCAGGAACAGCAGGGCGCCGCGATGAAAGCGGATGCCTTCCCACACCCCGTCGCCCAGCATGAAGCCACTGTCAAAGACCGAGACCTTGGCGTCGTCGCGGGGATACATCTCGCCATTGATGGAGATCAAAATATCCCCGTTGCGGGGGTCGTCCAGATAATCGTGGGTGCCGGAGGTCATGTTTGGGCGCTTCCAGGCTAGTCGGGGCGCGGCACGGAGAATACATTCTCGGGCATGATCGCGGCGTAGTCGAGGTAACCAAGGCGCGCCAGGGGTTTGACCTTGCGCGCATCGATCATGCCGTCAACGATCACATCATCGTCCACGTGAATGCCCACCACCTGGCCGATCACCATATGGTTTGGCGGGGTGCCTTCGTTGGCGGGCAGATCGATGATTTGCAGCACCTTGCACTCCATGGCGATGGGCGTGTTTTTTACCCGCGGAGGCTTGACTTGCTCGCAGGGCACGGCTTCCAACCCGGCGGCTTTCATTTCATCCACGGACGACGGCACATGGGCCGACGTGGCGTTCATGGCGTCGAGGAGGTCAATGGTGCACATGTTGTAAACGAATTCGCCGGTCTCGCGCACGTTGATCAGACTGTCCTTGTCCTCCTTGGTGCCGGTCTTGTATCCGTTGGGGCAATACATCACGCAAGGCGGCGCCCCCGCCAGGGCGTTGAAGAAACTGAAGGGCGCCAGATTGATTGCGCCATCCCTGCTGATCGAGGAAATCCAGCCAATGGGCCGGGGCACAACCAGGGCATTATAAACCGAGTGTTTGAAGGGTGGCGGCCGCATGCCGTCCTTGGGGTCGAAATACATAACTGTGATTTCCCTCTGTTGGGTTCAAATTGGGTCCCAGGCGTAATAGCCGTCGCTGCTTTCCAGACCGTATAGATCGTGGCGCAGGGCCGGTTCCAGGGTTTGCGCCAGATCCTCCGGTGTCCAGCCGTCGCCCTTGTGCAGGGTGCGGATGGGCCGGGGCTGGCTCATGAGATAGATTTCGTTGCCGCGCACACCGAAAATATTGCCGGTGACGTCCTTGGCCGCCGCGCTGACCAGATAGGTGGCCACAGGGGCGATCTGTTCGGCGGAGGCGTTGCGGCGGAATTTGTCGAAAGCTTCCGCCATGTCGTCGGAGGTGACGGGAATGGCCTCGATCATCCGGGTCCAGGCAAAGGGCGAGATGCAGTTGGAGCGCACGTTGAAGCGGGCGCCCTCCATGGCGATAACCCGGCTCAACCCGACGATGCCCATCTTGGCGGCGGCATAGTTGGCCTGGCCGGTATTGCCCACCAGGCCGGAGGTTGAGGTGAAATGCACGAACGATCCCGATTCCTGGGCCCGGAAATGCTCCATTGCGGCGCGGGCCACGTTGTAGGTGCCGTTCAAATGCACATCGATGACGGCCTTCCACTGCTCGGGCGCCATCTTGTGAAAGTAGGCATCCCGCAGAATGCCGGCCACGTTGACCACGGCATCAATCTTGCCGAAGCTGTCGATGGCCGTTTGCACCATTCCCGCCGCATCTTCGGCGCTGGCAACATTGCCGCCGTTGGCGACTGCCTGACCGCCCAAGCCTTCAATCTCGGCCACGACCTCTTGCGCCGGCGTCTGTTCCGTCGCCTCGCCATGCAAATCGCCGCCGAAGTCGTTGACCACCACCTGGGCGCCCGCCTGGGCCAGGCTCATCGCCACGGCCCGGCCAATACCGCGCCCGGCGCCCGTGACCAGGGCCACCTTGCCATCCATCAAACCCATGTCGCATCCTCCACCGTTTATTGAAACATTACTGCTATCCAGTTTGCGGGCGACGCTAGCATTGTCTGCCCGCTGCTGCTATAGCAGGCCGCCTCAGCAAGCGGAATTGGCAATAAAATGTCAGACTTCATGCAGCGACGACGACGACGTCCCATCCGACGCCCCTACAAAATAGCGGGCGCCGTGGGGATCGTCCGCGCGTTGTATCGGCCCAGCTAGGGGTCATTCGCGGCAATCCGGACCCGGCGCCTCAATAAACGCCAAACCGGAAGCACATCATGTTTCAAGTTACCCTCGAACAGCCCGGTGACGGGCCAAATATCGAAAAACTGCTGGATCAATCATTCGAGCCCGCGCGGCGGCAACGTACCGCCTATTGCCTGCGCGCCGATAACCCGCCCCTGGCCGAGCTGTGTTTCATCATCCGGCAACGGGGCTTGCTTTGCGCCTCGATCCGCTATTGGCGGGTCATGATAGACGGCCGCCCCCCGGCGCTTTTGCTAGGCCCCCTTGCCGTGAGAAAAATCTGCCGCGGCCATGGTTTCGGAAAGACTTTGGTTTCGCATAGTCTGGCGTGCGCCACGGACCTTGGCCATGAAGCCGTCCTGGTCATCGGCGATGCCGACTACTACCAACAGTTTGGATTTTCCCGCAGCCTTGCCGTCGAACTAACCCTGCCGAAGCCAGCGACATCGGGTGCTTTCCTGGCCTGCGAATTGGTCGCGGGTGGATTGTCGGGCAGGTTGGGCGCAGTCAGCGCGACATAGGATTAAGCCCTTGATTTCCGCCTGTTCGGATCGATGAACGGTAACTCACGGATAACGGCATTGCGTTCACCATCGGGCGTGGCGAGACAAACAGCGGTGCCGGGTTGCGCGGAACCAACCGAGACCATGGCCAACGCGATGTTCTTCTCCAGGCGTGGCGAATGGATGACCGAGGTGGCATGCCCAATCATGTCGCCGTCCCGATACAGCGGCCAGGGACGTTCATTGTAGGAAATGGGCGCGCCGTCGATTTCCAACCCGACCGCCCGGCGGCGGATACCCGTCGCCTTGATCCCTTGCAGAGCCGCCCGGCCGATAAAATCCATGTCCTTGTCCAGGGCCACCAGCCTCTCGAAACCCAACTCAAACGGATTGACGGTTTCATCCATATCCACGCCGTAGTCCAAGATTCCCGCCTCGATGCGGCGAATGCGCGAGGGCGCCGCCGGTTTCATGCCAAGGGGAGCGCCGGCCGCCATCACCTTGTCCCACAGCTCGACACCCCGGGCGCCGTCCATCAGATACAATTCGAAGCCCAGTTCAGCCGAATACCCGGTGCGGGAGATGACCAGCGGGATACCGTCCAGTGCGGTTTCCCGGCAATGGTAGTAGCCCAATTCGCCCATGGCCTGGCCAAACAGCGCCACGATCACCTCCCGCGCCCGGGGGCCCTGAATTTGCAGGGGCGAGACATCGGGCGTGTCGATGGCCACGTCCATGCCGCTGTGCACGGCGATGCCGCGGGCCCACATGGCCATGTCACTGTCCGCGCAGGACAGCCAGAAGCGGTCTTCCGCCAAACGCAGCAGCACCGGGTCGTTCAGGATGCCCCCCCGGGGGTCGGTGATGAAGACATAACGGCAGCGGCCCGGCGCACAGGTGGCGAGATCCCGCGGCGTAAGCAGGGAGGTAAAGGCATGGGCATCCGGGCCGCTGATCTCGACAATGCGCTGGCAGGCCACGTCCCAGATCGTCACGGCCTCGGTAATGGCCTGATATTCCGCTTCCGGGGTGTCGTAACCGAACGGCAGGTAGACCTTGTTATAGACCGTGAACTGACTAGCGCCCGCGCGCACCGTCGCCTCGAAGTAGGGCGATTTGCGAATTCGCGGGGTCGTAACCATATCCGTTGTCATGGCGGGCGGACATCCTGTTTTCGTTTTGGATTGGCGGCGCGCCAGAGTACGATATATGCGGCCCTGTAGGTGGCTAATTAGAGGAAGGGAAGACAAATGAGCACTGACACACTTGTCGATGCCGTCGCCCTGAGAGAGGATGTAAAGGAAAAGTACCGGGATGTGGCCCTGGACCCGCATGGAAAGTTTCATTTCCATACCGGCCGGCCGCTTGCCAAACGCCTGGGCTATGACGAAACGGTGGTGGGCGCCATGCCCGATGCCGCCGTGGAATCATTCGCCGGGGTGGGTAATCCATTTTCCTTGCGTCCCCTCGAAGCGGGGGAACGGGTGGTCGACATCGGCTCGGGCGGCGGTTTTGACTGTTTTATCGCGGCCCAGCAGGTAGGCCCGTCGGGACAGGTCATCGGCATCGACATGACGCAGGAGATGCTGGCCAAATCCCGCGCCACGGCCAGGGCAATGGATCTGGATCACGTTGAATTCCGCGAAGGGCTGTTGGAAGAGATACCCGTCGGCGACGGTCAGGCGGATGTGGTGATCTCCAACGGCGTGATCAATCTATGCGCCGACAAGAAACACGTCTTTGGTGAAATCTGGCGTATCCTGCGCCCTGGCGGCGTGCTGCAATTCGCCGACATCGCCAATGGCCAGCCGGTGCCGGAGGAAGCTATCAGCAACATCGATCTTTGGACCGCTTGAATTGCCGGTGGCATGCCGTGTGCAGGCTGGCGGAAGATGATGCAGGACAGTGGTTTTGAAGATATCCGTATTGGCCCGGCGGTCGATACCTTCGGCGGCGCGGGCGGTGAACCCAACGCCCGCAAGTTCGAGGTTTTCGGATACGCCTTTATCGGGCACAAACCGTAGCATCTGGTTATTTAGACCGGCCCGTCGGCAAACCCTGCCGGCGGGCCGCTGCGTTCCACCCCGTCGTCAAAACGCCTCTCGCGCCGCGGCTAATCCCGGGCCGGGACGGGGGCCGGTTCCACGTCGGGGGGCAGAATTTCCACATGGGCTCTGGTGTCCGCGGTATCTGGCTCCACGGCCTCTTCAAACGAGCCGGCGGCATAGGGCAGAACCGCGCCGGCGCCCGATGGCGCGCGCCAGACGAAGGCGTCAAAGCTGCCGCAATCGGGGCAATGGGCCGCCCAGTCATTGTTCTGCCGGCCGCAATCCTTGCAAACCCACGTGGCGTCCGCCGGCAGGCTGGCCGCCTGGCGCAGCCATTGCCGGGCCGCCGCGCCATCGCCGCGCTCAGCCTCCGCCAGGTCGGCGGCAAGACGGGCGACGCGGGCGGACGGCGCCTGTTCCAGCAAGCTTTTTAGCTGCGTCCGCGCCTGGTCGTATTCCCTCGCCTCCAGTGCCGCCCTAGCCAGGGCCATGCGGCTTTCCGGATTGTCTGCCATCTCCACGATCAATTTTTGCACCGCGTCCAGGCGTTCTTCCGGCATGTCGGTGGGATGAATATCCAGCCAGGCGGAAAGCAGATCGGGGTGCGGCGATGTGCGCCATCCGGCCTGCAACACACGCCGCCCCTTGCGCCCATCGCCGGCGGCGCCATGCAGGCGCCCGGCCAGGGCCGTGGCCGGACTGAAATCGGGTAACTGGGCATGGGCCTTGCTGGCCAATTCAAGGGCCCGTTTGCTCTCGCCAATATCGGCGGCCCCCAGGGCTTGGGAAAACAACACAATGGCCTGACGCCGTCCCGCCGCATCCGCCCCCAGCAGCTTCCGCTTCACCGTATGGGCCAGGGTCTTTTCCGCCGCCTGCCAGTCACCGGCGGCGGCCTCCAGGGCAAACAGCTCCTGACCCACCCAGGGTGTGTCGGGACGCAGGGCAAAGGCGCGGCGCGCCAGGGCCAGGGCGCCTGGCCGGTCACCATCGCGGCGGGCCTGGACCAGCAGGCCGCGCAGGCCGAGGAATTCCGTCTCGGGCTGTTCGGCCATGGCTTGAAAATGTTCCTTGGCCGCCGCCGTATCACCCTCCAACTGCGCCGCCTGGGCCGACAGCAACAATGTCAGGGCCGGCTCATCAAGCAGTTGCGCGGTGCGCCGGGCCAGTTTCTTGGCCTCTCCCGCATCGCCGGCCGCCACGGCGACAAGGCCGGACGAAAGACTTCGATAGCCGCGCCGCCGCCGTCCCTCGGCGCGCAGATTGTTCAACACCATGGGCGAGGTTACCAGCCAGCGCCAAAATCGGTACAACCCGGCCACCGCGAATAACAGCACCAACAGCACGGTCGCGGCCACGGCGGTCGAGGTTTCAATCCGCCGATCCCCCCACTGCATGGAGATCAGACCCGGATGATCAGCCAGCCAGGCGCCCGTCATGGCAACGGCGGCCAGGCCGAAGAATATCAATAAGGCCCTCAACATCAGCCGTCCGCCAGCCTGGCGATGATCCGGGCCTGCATTGCGGCCAGGGCGGCCTCGGCCGCCAGGCGAGCTTGGGCCCGGTCCAGCCAGGTCCCGGCCGCCGCCGCCGCCGGTCCATCCAAACCATTCATCAGCGCAACGGCCGCGGCCAATTCGCCCGCCGCCAAACGCCGCTCCGTCCGGGCCAGAACAGCATCCGTCTCCCCGCCTTCGACCTCACCGACCCGGCGCACGGTGACAAGGGAGCTGACCCGTTGCCAGGTACGTTGCAGGAAACCACCGCCATCCTTTTGGTCCGCCTGCAACACCGCACGGGTCAGGGCGGAAAACTGGTCGCTAAGCGCCCGCGGGGTGGCAACGCCATGCTTGGCGAAGGGAGTCAGAGTTCCAATTGCCGGCGAAAGGGCCGCATCCTCACCCGCCAGGGCGGTCACGGCGGCCAGCGAAGCCGCATACGGCTGGCCCGCCAGCACGACCTGCCGCAGTTGGCCGACAGCCAGGATCAGACCATCGCCCGCCCCGCCGCCTTTAGCGGCTTGTTGGGTTTTCTGGGACTGCCGCACCGATGTCTCCAACTGGGTCAAGCGGTCCTGCAGGGCGGAAACGGTCTGGCGCAATTGCGCATTCTCCGCCGTCAGGGCCGCGACATCGCCCGAATTGTCACCGGAACCCGGCATGTTGCCCGCCAGTTCGGCCAAGCGGGTTTTCACCGCCTCCAACTGGCTATTGAAGATCTTCAGCGCGCCGGTGTCGTCCACACTCTTCGCGCCACTTTCCAGTGCCGCCGCGCCATCGGCTTTCACTTTTTGCCATAGTTGATCGAAGCTCTCTTCCAAGGCCGAGAGTTTTTGGCTGAGATTGCTTAGGGCCTCGCCGCCGGGCATGGCCTTGGCCAGGCTATCGAGCTGCCTTGAAACATCCGCCGTGGCGTCCTTTATGGAGGCGATCGCATTGTCATATTGGGCATTCGCCGTTTCCAATTGCGCCATGCGATGATCCAGGGCACGCACGGCCGCCATGGCCTGGGGGGCGGGTTGCGGCAGTTGCGCCAGCAGCAATTGCCGCCATGTGGGCCAACTCAGATATATCGCCAGCGCGGTCAGGGCAACAATGGCCAAGGCCAGCATGGGGCCGCGCCCGCCCCGGCCCTTTATGGGTGTATCCGGGGCATCGTCGGACGGCGCGATTTCCCGTGTAGCCGCCGCGTCTGCATCCACAAGCGCTTCGTCGTTTGGTCCGGGGGGTGAGTTTTTTTCGTCTACCATGTTGTTCTCGTCGTTTTATAACAATGCCAGAAGGTCATCCTGGCGCGGGTTTGGGGCGATGACGTGGCGTTTCCAGGGCGCACCCGCCCCAGCCTGGACCACGGCCGGGCTGAGCCCGTACAGCGCGATACCTCTGGCTTTATCCATCAATTCATCCCGCAATTCATCTCGCTGCAACAGTTTAACAAATGTCGCGGCGCTGCGCGGCGAGAAAAACAACACGCCATCGATTTCACCGGACCGTAGCGCCGCGCGGCAGGGTGCGCTGAAACGCTGGGTCGCCTCCGCCCGGTACAATACGGCGCGGCGCAGCTGGTAACCGTCAGCGCCCAGATCACCGGCCAGATCGCCGGCCATGGCACTGCCCGCCACATGCACCAACACACCGTCTTCGGGCTTGTGGCTTTGCCGGACAAGGGCGGCAAGGGCACCAACATCCCCGCCAGCCGCCGCGACATCGCCAAAGCCTGCCGCCCGCGCCGCCGCCGCCGTGGCCTCGCCCACCGCCAGCACGGGGAGGTCCCGGCGTTCCGTATGTTCCGTCAAGGCCCGTACTCCATTGGCCGAGGTCAGCAGCAGTGCCGCCGCGCCGTCCAGATCCAAAGGCGCGGCGGGTAGGTTCTGAATGGTCAGCATGGGTTCAATCAAGACCTCATGGCCCCGGTCTTTTAACCGCGCGCTCAACGCCTCCGAATCGGCACGCGGGCGGGTGATAATCAGGTGCATGGTCTCATTCGCTGGCAAAAAATCCCGCTCCCGCCCGGTCCAGCAACTCTTGCCCCGCTGCACGGCCCAAACGGGCCGCATCCGCCACCGGGCCGGCGCGGCTGGTATCCAGACATTCGCTGCCGTCTTCCCGCAGGATCTGGGCCCGCAAGCGCAATTGATCGCCGTCTATTTCCGCCAGGGCCGCGATGGGCGTGCGGCAGGAGCCGTCCAAGGCCGCCAGCAAGGCCCGTTCCGCCGCCACGCAGTGGGCTGTCTCCGCGTGATGCAAGGGCGCGAGACGGTCGGCCGTTGCCGTATCGTCTAGTCTGATTTCGCAACCAATCACCGCTTGCGCCACCGCCGGCAGCATCACATCGACGGGCACCGGCGCGGTGATGCGGTCCGCCATGCCAAGACGGTTCAACCCGGCACAGGCCAGAAACGTCGCCTGGGCCACGCCCTCGGACAATTTGCGCATGCGGGTGTTCACGTTGCCGCGAAAATCCACCACCACCAGATCGGGCCGGACATGACGCACCTGGGCCACCCGGCGCAGGGATGAAGAGCCGATCGTCGCGCCGCGAGGCAGAGCGGCCAAGCTATCGGCGATGGGAGAGAGGAAACCATCGCGTGGGTCCTCGCGCGGCAACAGACAGGAAATACTCAGACCGGGGGGCAGTTCGGTGGGCACATCCTTCATGGAATGCACCGCCATATGAATGTCGCCGGCCAGCAGCGCCTCTTCTATCTCCTTGGTGAACAGTCCCTTGCCGCCGAATTCCCGCAACGGCTTGCTCTGGATCCGGTCGCCGGTGGTGGCGATCACCACGATCTCCACCCCCGCGCCGGATAATTCCTGATGGGCCGCCAGCAGGCGGGATTTGACTTCCTCCGCCTGGGCCAATGCCAGGGGGGAGCCTCGGGTTCCGATACGGATGGTGTCTTGCGAGTTCATAAAGGCGGTGCTAAGGCCTTCGGGTGTCCGGTGCAAGTACATAGTGACATTATTGGATCAATCATGATCGTTCTCGGCATTGAAACCTCATGCGATGAGACGGCGGCGGCTGTCGTGGACAGCGAACGGTGCATTCGCTCCAACATTGTGTTGAGCCAGTTGGAGGAACATCGCCCCTATGGCGGCGTGGTGCCGGAGATTGCCGCCCGGGCCCATGTGGAACGGATCGACGGCCTGATCCGCCAGGCCATGGTGGCTGCGGATCTGGGATTTGCCGATCTGGACGGCGTGGCCGCCACCGCCGGACCTGGCCTGATCGGCGGCGTCATGGTCGGTCTGGTCACGGGCAAGGCGATCGCCGCCGCCATTCAAAAACCCTTGTTGGCGGTCAATCACCTGGAAGGTCACGCCCTGACCGCGCGGCTGACGGACGATCTGGCCTTTCCCTACCTGTTGCTGCTGGTTTCGGGCGGTCATTGCCAGCTGCTGGTGATCGAGGGCCTGGGCCGTTACCGGCGCCTGGGCACGACAGTCGACGATGCCGTGGGCGAGGCCTTCGACAAGGTGGGCAAAATGCTGGGCCTGGACTATCCCGGCGGGCCGGCCATCCAACGGGCGGCGGAACAGGGCAACGCCAAGGCCATCAAGCTGCCCCGGCCCATGCTGGGGCGGGAGGGCTGCGATTTCTCATTCTCCGGCCTGAAAACCGCCGTGCGGCGTTTGTTGGATAAAGCGCCGGATTTGCCGGCGGCGGACGTCGCCGCCAGCTTTCAGGCGGCGGTGGGCGATGTCATGGTGGACCGGGCCGCCAACGCCATTCAAATGGCCCGGCGGATCCATCCCGGCCTGGCCCATTTAGTCATCGCCGGCGGCGTCGCCGCCAACAGCCATTTGCGCCAGCGCCTGGATGGCTTGTGCCGGGAGCGTGGCCTGGACCTGGTGGCCCCGCCGCCCGAACTTTGCACCGACAATGGCGCCATGATCGCCTGGGCCGGCGTGGAACGCCTGGCGGCCGGCCTGCACGATCCCCTGGATGCCCCGGCGCGGGCCCGCTGGCCCCTGGACCCGGACGCCAAGTCCATGCCATTTGCGGGCAGGAAGGCTTAAATTATACGTTCTGGGCGAGGTCCGCATTCAGACCAAGTCCGGTTATTCTTGATTAGGGCGTTTTCGCGCATTATGAGCATAGGCGTGACGGCGATTGGCGGCGGATGATAAAGGGCATAAATGGCTAAGTTTTCAGTACTCGACCTGGCTCCCGTGCGTGAAGGGGGCAATCCGGGCGATGCCCTGCGCAATTCCCGTGATCTGGCCCAGCATGCGGAGGCCTTGGGCTATAACCGCTATTGGCTGGCGGAACATCACAATATGGTCGGCATCGCCTCCGCCGCGACGTCCGTGGCCATCGGTTATGTGGCCGAGGGGACAAAATCGATCCGGGTGGGGGCGGGCGGTATCATGCTGCCGAACCATTCGCCCCTGGTTATCGCCGAGCAATTCGGCACCCTGGCCTCGCTTTATCCCGGCCGCATCGATCTCGGCCTGGGGCGGGCGCCGGGCACGGACCAGCAGACGCTTCGCGCCCTGCGCCGCCATCCGCAAATGGCGGAAAACTTCCCCCAGGACGTGCTGGAGCTGCAGGCCCTGTTGGGGCCGCTGCAGGAAGGCCAGTTTATCCAGGCGGTGCCGGGCACGGATACCAACGTGCCGCTGTGGATTCTCGGCTCCTCGCTGTACGGCGCGCAACTGGCGGCCATGCTCGGTCTGCCCTATGCCTTCGCCTCCCATTTCGCACCGGAGGCGCTGTTTTCCGCGCTGGATATATATCGGGAGACCTTCAAACCTTCGGCGCAATTGGCCGAACCTTACGCCATGGTCGGTATCTCCGTCGTCGCCGCCGATACGGACGCCGAGGCCGCGCGCCTGTTTACAACGCCGCAACAGCAGTTCACCAACATGTTCCGGGGCACCCGTGGACGCATGCGTCCACCCATCGACGATATCGAGGACTTCTGGTCGCCGGCCGAGAAGATGCGGGTTTCCGCCATGCTGTCCTGCGCCTTTGTCGGCACCCAGACGAGCATACCGGACAAACTGGGAGCCTTCATTGAACGCACCGGGGCGGACGAGTTGATGGTGGCCTCCTCGATCTTCGATCACGGCGCGCGGGTGCATTCCTATGAGGTGCTTGGGGAGGTGCAACAGCAATTGAAGGGAAGCGGCGATGCTTAACCGCGAGCAAGAGGCCTTGCGCCAAAGTGCGAGGGAGCTGGCGAATGGCCAAATAGCCGGGCGGGCGGCGGAAGTGGACCGCACGGAGCAATACCCCTGGGACAACGTCACGGACCTAAAGGACGCCGGTTTTTTCGGCATGACCATCCCCACTGCATACGGCGGCCGGGGTCTGGACTATCTGGATGCCGCCCTGGTGGTGGAGGAAATGGCCAAGGTTTGCGGTGTCACGGGCCGCATCGCGGTGGAGGCCAACATGGGCGCCATTGGCGCCATCATGTCCTATGGCACGGAAGAGCAAAAACGCCTGGCCGCCGATCTGGTGCTATCGGGCGATAAACCGGCGATCTGCATCACCGAGCCGGAGGCGGGAAGTGCCGCCACGGACATGACCACCCGCGCCGATAAAGTCGGCAATCAATACATCCTGAACGGCAAGAAACATTGGATCACCGGCGGTGGCGTGTCCCGCCTGCATCTGATCTTCGCCCGGGTGTTTGACGAGGACGGCCAGGAAGAGGGCATCGGCGGTTTCATCGCCATCCGCGACGAGACCGAGGGCCTGGTCATCGGCGGCCGCGCCCCCACCATGGGTTTGCGCGGCATCCCCGAGGCCGAGGTGATGTTCGAGGACATGGCCCTGCCACCCGCCAATCTGCTGGTGCCACCGCGCGGCCTGCGCAAGGGTTTCGCCGATTTGATGAACGCCTACAATTCGCAACGCGTGGGGGCGGCCACGGTGGCCCTGGGCGTGGCCCAGGGGGCTTACGAAAAGGCCTTGGAATATGCCAAGGTACGGGAACAATTTGGCCGTCCCATCGCCGAATTCCAGGGCCTGCAATGGATGTTGGCGGACATGAGCATCCAGCTCTGCGCCGCCAGGGCCCTGGTGCATGGCGCCGCCGTGAACCTGGTGGGTGGTTTCCCCGAGCCTCTGGCGGCGGCCCAGGCCAAGGTCTTTACCTCGGAAATGGCCATCAAGGTGACCAACGACGCCTTGCAGGTCTTTGGCGCGGCGGGCTATTCCAGGGAAAACCCCCTCGAGCGCATGGTCCGCGATGCCCGCATGTTCACCATTGGCGGCGGCACGGCGCAGGTCTTGCGGACCTTGATCGCCGGCCGCATCCTGGATATGAAAACGCCACAGACCAGGGATGGCTACTCCAAGCTGGCGGGAACGTAACAACCTTCCCCCGGCGGCGGGAGTTGAGTAGCATGGCCATGAATTCATAGGTTGTCTGGGAAAATCAGATCATGCGGAAATTCGAGAATTCGACGGACCTGCTCATGGATGGACCCGCCCTGGCCCAGCGCATGGAACGGGACGGCTATCTGTTCATCCGGGGCCTGGTGCCCAGCGCGGATGTGGGCGAGGTGGGGCAACGGTTCCTTGATGTTGCGGCGGACGGCGGTTGGTTGGATCAAGATCAACCGAAGGGCGGCCGCGTGGCCAATCCGGACGCCGTTTGCGCCGACCCGGAAAAGGCATTTCTGGATGTATTCCGCCGTTTCTATTGCCGGGAAGACACCCACGCCCTGAAGCATCACCCTGCCATCATTGCCCTGTTCGAACGCATGTTCGAACGGGAGGTTCTGGTGCATCCCCTGTTCGTGGCCCGCAATATCTTTCCCCAACGCGAAGCCCTGACGACCCGGCCGCATCAAGACTATATCCATATTCAAGGCACGCCCGAGACCTACACGGTGTGGCTGCCGCTGCACGATTGCCCGCTGAAAATGGGTGGCCTGGCCGTGGCCGAGGGCTCCCACCGCCAAGGCGTGCACGACTTCGCGGTCTCCTCCGGGGCGGGGGGCGTCGCGGTTACCGCGCCCTTCGACGGCGACTGGCGGAGCGGTGATTTCGTCTTGGGCGATGCCTTGATTTTCCATTCCATGACCGTGCACAAGGGTCTGGACAACCTGACCGACCGCCTGCGCCATTCCCTCGATGCCCGCTATCAACGGGCGGACGAGCCGATTTCAGCCGTCTCCATGGACGCCTATGCGGGTTGCGGCAGTTGGGAGGAGATCTATGCGGATTGGCGGACCGACGAGTTGAAATATTATTGGCGGGCCCAAAACCCGGAGGTCCAGGCGTTTGATTATCAATACTACGACCGCCGGGATGAGATGGCGTTCGCCATGGCGGAACGGGGTGAGCAGGTAGCCCGCGCCGCCCTGCTGCGCATCGTCCAGCGCGACCCCAGGGAAGACAAGCGCGCCCGGGCCAACGCCATGCTCGCCGTCCTGGAGCAATCCGCCTAAGGCAATTTTCTGGGGCGGATGGAAAAGGATGTGAAATCATATGAATAGGGCAATTAAATCAACCACTTCGGTCGCCGAAGCGGCCTCGCTACACTAAAAATTGATCTGGCAAATACCCGCCCCGTGTGCCACGATGCGGCGCTTTTAATCGGAGGAATACCATGGACCGGCTTAAGGTCATCGAGAACGACGTTGCGGACGACGCGGAGACTGTTTCGAAACTCTATGTGCCCACTCTTGAGGTCACGGAAGGGCAGCCCCCGCCCATCGCGGCGAACGGTGGTTTATCCTATCTGTCGTTCGATCGGGACGGCGATGCCGGAACCGCCGCGGCAACGGAGGCGGCGTTCGCCCAAATCGCCGAGGGGGAGGCGGCCATCGACAAGCTTGATACCGCGCCCCCCGGCCCCATCGAGACAAAATGGGGCATCGGGTTTCGTCACTACGAAGAGTGCATGGACTATATTCGCGCGAACAATATAGAAGCCCCCGAGGGCGGCCTGGCGCTGCCGCTGCCCTACACCGCCCACGAGCAACCGTCCTATTCCATCGTTCCCTCCAACGCGATCTGGCACGATCCGGCGCGCCAGGCGGAGGCTGATGCCTTGCGCAAGAATGAGCAGGACAATAGGCGCCGGAACCTCTATTTCCCGCACGTGATGCGGGACGCACGGCGCATGGAGGAATACCACCCTGGTCTGTCGCCCGAAAGCCCGGAGTGCATGGACAAGCTTGGCGTCTCGCTGGCGCATTGCGAGTCCGCATGCCAGAATTTCTACGACTCGGCGGAGGTGGAGCGCGTGTTCTACCCGGAGATCGAGAAGCTGCTCTTGGAGTTTTTTCCGGGCGCGACGGATGCCCTTGTCTACAACCACGATGTATTTGACAAGGACTACGAAGGCGACCGCACGGAGGACCAGGACAACAAGAACCCGGGCGTGAACGCCAACTACGCCAACCTTGTGCACAACGACCTGAACGACAACAGTGGCCGCGTGCGTTGCCGCGAGTTGCTGGTGAACAACCTGCGCAACTTCGGGCGCGAGCAGCACTACACGGAGGCGGAGGCTGACGCCAAGATGTCCCGGCGCTTCATGTCGATCAATCTGGCCAAACCCATGGAGACCGTGCGCCAGTACCCCTTCGTGCTCTGCGCCTGGCCCTCGTTCGCCGACCAGGCCTACATCAATAATTACCGCATCTACGACGACCGCGTCGGCGAGACCACCCGCTTCACGCACCGCGCGGAGCACGAGTGGTACTGGTTTCCCCAGCAGACTTCCACCGAGGTCTCGATGCTGAAGTGCTACGACTCGGTCACCGACGGCTCCGTCTCGCGTTGGTCTTTCCACACGGCCTGCGTCGACCCAACCGCGCCCGTAGACGCGCCCTGCCGCAAGAACGTCGTGGTCCGGTCATATGTATTTTTCTAGCATGCTGCTGAAAAACCCTTAACTCAGACCACTCAAGGTCATTCCCGAGAAAGCGGGGATCGCAAATTTGATCCCTGCCGATCGCCAAACGGCTCTGCCTGATCAACCCGCCGGAACGGCTACAACAGATGCCCGGAGCGGTCTTTTTTCGTGCGCAAGTAAAATTCGTTATGCACGTTGGCGGGAAAGCTATGAGCCACCCGTTCGGTGACCTGCACACCGCAGGCCTCCAGCCCCGAGACTTTGTCGGGATTATTGGTGAGCAGACGGACCTGGGAAAATCCTAGCAATCCCAGCATTTGCGCGGCGGGCCGGAAGGCCCGTTCGTCGGCGTCGAAGCCGAGTCGTAGATTGGCCTCAATGGTGTCATAGCCCTCCGCCTGCAGACTGTAGGCGCGCAGTTTGTTCATCAGGCCGATGCCGCGGCCTTCCTGGGCCAGATACAGCAGCACGCCGGCGCCTTGTTCGGCCATCAACTGAATGGCGCCGCGCAACTGTTCGCCGCAGTCGCATTTCAGGGAAGCCAGCAGGTCGCCAGTGAAACATTCCGAATGCAGGCGGGTCAGCACCGGGCTATGGCGGTCGGGGTCGCCGACGATAATCGCCAGATGCTCGACCCCGCCATCGGCCGGACGGAAGGCAATCATGCGGCAGTTTTCAGCGTCCGTCAGGGCTATCGGGGCCTCGGCTACCTGACGCAGGGTCATGGCGGCGGACGCCTCGTATTCGCCGATTTGTTCCGTGGTCACATTCAGATATTTGCTTTCGGCGGCATAGATATCGGTTTCATCGAATATCTGGACAACCACCGCCGAAGGCAACAGCCGCGCCGCCTTGGCCAATTGCACGGCGGCGGTCTCCGTGTCATGCGGCGGCCGGCGCTCGCGGCGGAACGGGCCGCGCAGGGGGTGCGATAGATCCATGCTGCCATCGGCCAGGGTTTGGACCAGGCCCACGTCCGTGCCCCGATCAACCGCCAACAACACCACCCCGGTGCCGGTTGGTTTGATGTGCAGGGCCCGGGCCCGGCTTTCCGTCAACACCAGGACCGCGCCCCCAACGTCTGAGGTGTCCGAGCCCCCGCCGCCATTGCTCGGACCCCAGGCACATAGATCCGCCAGGCTGCCGGGGCTGGCCTGTTCCGCGGCCAAGGCCAAGGCATAGTCGCCATCGGCGGATTCCAGCAATACCGGACGTCCGCGCCGGAATTCGGCGACGGCGCGGTCAACGGCGATTACATTGGCATCGGTGGCGGTCATGATCGGGATGGAACATATACCGAAGCCGGGCGGATTGGCGAAGTTTTTTGGCGGATACGTTGTCCCCGGCACCTGATGGCACCCAGCGGCCCGCCGTGCTTTTGCTTGCCGGAATTGCGGGACCTGCCTATATCTAGAACAACCGAATGGCGGCGGAGGTCGATAGGGCGATGACGGCGAAGAAAATCCTTCTGGTGGATGACGAAGAACCTTTGCGCGGCGCCTTGGCCGAACAATTGGATATGCATGACGAATTTGCAACTTTTCAGGCCGGTTCCGGCGCGGAAGCGCTGGAAACTGCCAAAAAGGACCATTTCGATCTGATTCTGCTGGACGTGGGCCTGGGCGATCTGGATGGCCGGGAAGTTTGCAAGATGCTACGCAAGGCCGGCGTGAAATGCCCGATTATCATGTTGACGGCCGCGGACAGCGATGCCGACACCATTCTGGGCCTGGAATCGGGCGCCAACGACTATGTAGCCAAACCGTTCAAATTCGCCGTTCTGCTGGCCCGAATCCGTTCACATCTGCGTCAGCATGAACAGTCCGAGGACGCTGTTTCCTCCATAGGGCCCTACACCTTCCGTCCTTCGGCCAAGCTGTTGCTGGAAACCGGGGGCAACCAGAAAGTCCGCCTGACGGAGAAGGAAACCTCGATCCTGAAATATCTGTACCGGGCCGGGGCAAAGGCGGTCAGCCGGGATGTCTTGTTGAACGAGGTTTGGGGTTACAACGCGGGCGTCACCACCCATACCCTGGAAACCCATATCTACCGCCTGCGGCAAAAAATCGAGAGTGATCCGTCCTCGGCCGAAATACTGGTCACGGAACCGGGTGGCTACCGGCTGGTGCCATGACAGGGCGCAATCTTGATCAATAAGCAGGTCGGCGACCTGGCGGCGGCGATGCTGGGAATTCAATCGGGTGCCGCGCTGATGATCAGCGGATTTGGCAACGCCGGCATTCCGGCCAACTTGGTGCGCGCCCTGGCGCCTATGGATTTGACCGGGTTGACCTTGATCATCAACGCCATCCGCCGCCTCGATGATTGCGATGCCGCCCTGTTTAATGAACAACGCATCAGCCATGTCATCACCACCGCCTTCCGCGGCCCGGGCGCCATGCCGGCCAATTTCGAAGCGCAATGGCAGCGCGGCGACGTGACCTTGGAAATCGTGCCCCAGGGCACCTTCGCCGAACGAATTCGGGCGGGCGGCGCCGGCATTCCGGCCTTTTTTACACCCACGGCGGCGGGCACCACGCTGGCGGAGGGACGGGAGCAGCGGTTGTTCGGGGGCCGCATGTGCGTGCTGGAAGAGGCCTTGAAGGCCGATTTCGCTCTGTTGCGGGCCCAGAAAGCGGATCGTTTCGGCAATTTGTTTTTTCGCGGCACCCAGGCCAATTTCGGCACCGCCATGGCCGCCGCCGCCGAGATCACCGTGGTCGAGGTTGATGAGATTTCCGCCACCCCCCTGCCACCGGAACAAATCCACCTGCCGGGCATCTACGTGGACCGGGTGCTGCAAGCACCCCGGCTGGATTAGGGCCCGTTGACCATGGCGAAACCTTTGAACCGGGACCAAATGGCCTGGCGCGCGGCCCAGGACCTGCCCGATGGGGCTTATGTGAACCTTGGCCTCGGCATGCCTGTACTGGCGGCCAGCCATGCGCCCGTGGACCGGGATATATTCTTCCAATCCGAAAACGGCATTCTGGGCGTTGGCGCATTGCCGGAACCGGGCCAGGGCGACCGGGAGCTGGTGGACGCGGGCAGCCGGGTGGTGACATTGCGGGACGGCGCCTCAATCTTCGATTCCGCCGCCTCCTTCGCCATGATCCGGGGCGGGCATCTGGATATCACCATCCTGGGCGCCTTTCAGGTCGCCGCCAATGGCGACCTGGCCAATTGGGATGCTCTGATGGCCGACAAGGGCCCGCTGATCGGCGGCGCCATGGATCTGGCCGTCGGCGCCCGGGCCGTGTATGTCATCATGCGACATCAAAACAAGGACGCCACCCCGCGTTTGGTGGACGTTTGCACCTACCCGCTGACCGCCGTCGGCGTCGTGAAGCGGATCTACACTGATCTGGCGGTGCTGGATATTGACGCGCGCGGCTTCGTGGCGCGCGAGATCATTCCCGGCCTGGATCGGGCGGACCTGGCGGCGGCGACCGGCGCGCCCTTGACCTTCGCCGCCGATTGCCGCGACCTGACCGCACCTAAATTCGACGACGGGGACTAATCATGGCCAAAATTGCCCTTGCCGGCTTCATGCATGAAACTAATTGTTTCGTCCCCGGCGCCACGGACTACGAACATTTCGCCCGGCCCGCCGACCGGCCGGGCATTCTGCGTGGCGAGGAAATCATGACCGAGTTCGCGGAAAGCGGCGCCTCCACCGCCGGCTTCATCGCGGGCAACGATGGCAATCATGAACTGGCGCCGCTGTTGTGGACCTCCACAACGCCAGGCGCGGCGGTCACGGCCCATGCCTACGAACGCATCTCCAGCGAAATCCTGGCCCGGTTGTCCGAGGTGCTGCCGGTGGACGGAATTTACCTAGACCTCCACGGCGCCATGGTCTCGGTCCAGCATGCGGATGGCGAGGGTGAGTTGCTGCGCCGGGTCCGCGCCGTGGTGGGTGACGATATCCCCATCGTGATCAGTCTGGACTATCACGCCAATGTCACGCCCGCCATGGTCGCCCTGGCCGACGCCATTCTGCCCTATCACACCTATCCCCATGTGGACCAGCACGCCACCGGCCAGCGCGCCTCCGCCGCCATGAAGCGGCTGCTGATCGAGGGCCGACCCCAGGGCCGGGCGCTGCGCCAATTGCCGTTCCTGCTGCCCCTGAATTATCAATGCACCTTGGTCGAACCCTCGAAAGGCATTGTCGAGGCCGCCATTGCCCGGCAGACCCACGAGATGTTGTCGCTGGCCTATCTGGCCAGATTCCCACCCTCGGACCTGGCGGAATGCGGCCCCACGGTCAGCGCCCATGCCTACAGCCAGGCGGCGGCGGATGCGGCGGTGGACGACATCACCCAGATGATCGCCCTGAAGGAAGCTGAATTCGCCGAGCCGCTGTTTTCACCCGACGAGGCCGTGGTGGAAGCCATGCGCCTGGCCCTATCGGCACGAAAACCCGTCGTCATCGCCGATACCCAGGACAACCCCGGTTGCGGCGGCAGCGGCGATACGGTTGGCATGCTGGCGGCCCTGGTCGCCAACGATGCCCAGGGCGCCGTGTTCGGCGTTGTCTGCGACGATTTGGCCGCCGCCGCCGCTCATTCAGCGGGCGTCGGCGCCGAGCTGGAGCTTGATCTGGGCGGGCGCACGGATTTACCGGGCGTGACGCCGTTTCAGGGCCGCTTCAAGGTTGAGGTCGTCAACGACGGCAACTATCAATCCACCGGTCCGGTATCCCAGGGCAAGGGCTATAAAGTGGGCCCTTCGGCGCTGCTGTCCATCGGCGGCATCAAGGTGGCGCTCTCCTCGCGCCGGGTCCAGGCCCTGGACCGCATGGTGTTTGAACATCTGGGCGTGGTGCTCGAGGAGCAGAACATCATCGTTTTGAAAAGCACCTGCCACTACCGGGCCCATTTCGACCCCATCGCCGAAACCACCTTCGCCGCCCTGGCGCCCGGCGGCTATCTGGCCAGCCCGGCCGACTGCGCCTACACCAGGTTACGCCCCGGCGTGCGGTATTACCCCTTGGGCCCAATCCACGGAATTTAGAGCGTGTCGTGGCGCCGTTAGCGCATGTCGCGTTCAATTGAACGCGAGGCCATGCGCTAAAACCTTTAAGATCGAGCAACTTATCCGCATTCAATTGAATGCGGGTTGCTCTAGATATTCAACCGGCCGAAAATAGCCTCAGATCGATTCCTCAATCCATTCCTGGATCTTGCCCTTGGGCAGGGCACCGACTTTCATGGAGGCGACCTCGCCGTCCTTGAACAGCATCAAGGTAGGAATGCCCCGTACGCCGTATTTGGCGGGAATGGAGGGATTGTCGTCGATGTTCACCTTGGCAATGGTCACCCTATCGCCCATCTCGGCTGCGATGTCTTCCAAGGCTGGGGCGATCTGTTTGCAGGGGCCGCACCATTCGGCCCAGAAATCCACCACCACGGGACCTTCGGCGCCAAGTACCTCGCTATCGAATGTATCGTCTGATACGGGTTTAGTGGCCATGACAGTTTCCAATCTTCTTATCAGCGTCGTTTAGGTAATGGCGATTTCCCTGCAACCGCCCCTGCGCTGCATTAATAATTCACCTGAGCTTAAAAAGGTAGGTATCCGAGGCCGGTCCGTCAAGGCGAATGTGGTGCCAAAAGAGCGCCGTCGATCGTCATCAAATTCGGGCCGTCCGTCCATAAAAGCGCGCAACGCACTGTTTTTTCGGGGTAAATCTCCATCAATGCGGCGCGATAGCTGGCCAATTGCCGCAAATAGAGGATATCCACGTCGCCTGCCCGCTGGGGCGGTGGGCGGTTGGTCTTGTAATCGACCACCAAAATTTCCGAATCGGCAACCGCCAAGCGATCCACCTGGCCGCTCACGACCCGGCCGGACAATACCGCCGTCAACGGCACTTCGGCCTGGGAGCCTGGACCGAAGATAGGCGCAAACTCCGGATGGCTCAGCACGGCCAAGGTTTCAGCCAGAATGTCGGCCTGCTGGTCCGGCTCCAAGACATGGGCCGGCTGGGCCAGATAGCGCGCGGCGGCGGCGGCGCGCTGATCATCGGGCAGATCGGGCAGGGTTTGCAACAGGCGATGGATGTGATTGCCGCGCTGGAAGCGGGCCTGTCCGTCGCCCGCCAGGGGAGAGGCGACGGCGGGTTCGGGTAGATCGGGCCGCGACGGCGTCAAGGGCCGGGGCGGCACGGGTTCCGCGGGCGCTGCCTGGGTGGCCCAGGCGGGCAATGCTTCCGGCGGCTCGGGCAGGGGGGCCACGACATCCGGCGCCGCGGCGCCTTGTCTGTTCAGCAGACGCAATCCGCCCGTCAACTCCGCCGGCGTTTCGATTTCCGGCAACGCCGACAGGGCCCGCCAGGCCATGTCGTACCAGCAATGCTCCTTGCGTCCGGTCTTGCCCTCGAAGCCGCAGATGTACAACCGGTCCGCCGCCCGGGTCAGGGCGACATAGAACAGGCGGCGGTATTCCCGGTCCCGGTCCTGCTCGGCCTTGGCGCGGGCCTGGGCCATGACCCCGTCTTCCATGGCCCGGATCGGCGCCCATAGGGGCGCCGGGCCGCTGCCCGGGATTTCGCTGACGTCCGGCCACAACAACGGCGGTGTCCGCTCGGGCACCCGCACCGTGTCGGCGAGAAAGACAATGGGCGCCTCCAGGCCCTTGGCGCCATGCACCGTCATCACCCGCACTTCATTCTGGCCCTGATCCAGATCGCGCTTCACCTCCGTCTCGCCCCGTTCCAGCCAATGCAGAAAGCCTTGCAGACTGGGCGCATGATCCCGTTCATGGGACAAGGCCAGGTCGAGAAATTCGTTGATCGGGTCGTTGGCGTCGGGACCCAGACGGGCCAGGATTTTCCGCCGCCCGCCGCCCGCGCCCAGCAGCTCCGCATAAAGTTCGAAGGGCGGGGCGAAATCGACCTTGGCCAGCAACCCCGACAGGGTCTTATAGGCCGCGCATGCGGGCCGCGCCCGCAACGCCGCCCAGAGGCTGCCGCGCCGGCCATGGGCAAGATCGAACAACTGATCGTCATTCCAGCCCAGCAAGGGGCCTTTCAGAACCGTCGCCAGGTTCAGGTCATCCTCCGGCAGCAGCAGAAAATTGCCAAGGGCGGCCAGATCCATGACCGCAAGCTGTTCCATCAAGACCATGCGGTCGACGCCTGCCACGGCAATGCCCCGGCGTTTAAGGGCCCGCACCATGGCCTCGACAAAGCTGGCCCGGCGCTGCACCAGGATCAGGATATCGCCGGGCCCGATGGGCCGCCCCCGCGCCTCCAGCATCTCTCCCGAGGTCAGCCAGCGCTCAATCCGATCGGCAATACGGCCGGCCAGGCGGGCGACCGGGGTTTGCCGGTAAATCTGCCTGACAGGCGGGGCCCAGGGGGGATGTTCCTCGTCCTCGCTGGGTGTTTCCGTCGGCCAGATTTCCACCAAGCCGGCATCGGTGGCGCGGTTGGGGATGTGGCGTACATTGTCGCCACCGTCGCCACCGTCGAAATTCAGGCCGTCGCGGGCCTCCGGCTCGGCGAATATGGCATCGACGGCCCGCAGCACGGCGGGGGTGGAGCGAAAGGACAAGGCCAGTTCCACCGGCTGCCAGCGCCGTTTGGCGGCGCCCACGCGGGCTGCGAAATGATGCCGCATGGCCTGAAAGGCTGCCGGGTCGGCGCGCTGGAAGCTATAGATCGATTGCTTAACATCGCCCACCGCGAACAAGGTCCGGCCCGTGGCCATGAGGCTGTCGTCGCCGTCTTCGAAGGCTCCTTCGCCGGTGAAGAATTCATCCGCCAGGGTGCGGACCACCTGCCATTGTTCGGGATTGGTGTCCTGGGCCTCGTCGATCAGGATGTGTTCCAGGCCGCCATCCAGCTTGTACAGCACCCAGTCCGTACTGCCTTCCCCGGACAACAAATCGCCCGCCCGCAAAACAAGATCATCGTAATCCAGCAGCGCCAGACGCTGTTTTTCCACCTCGTAGGCGGTGATCAACCGCGCCCCCAGCCGCAGCAGCATTTCCGTCGCCGCCGCGATACGGGCGGCATTGCGGCGCCGGCGCACCGCCTCCAGACGGACCACCTCCGCCTCGATGACGGCCAGGCCATGGGGCAGCTCCGCCATGGTCGCCTTGGTCAGGGGCGTGGCGTAGGCCGTGCCCTGGCCCTCCTTGGTGAAAAAGCCCGCGAGATAGGCATCGAGCTGGCCAGCTCTACGGGCCGGCGCCTCCAGCCAGGCGGTGATGGCTTGGCTATGGCGGCTTTCCACCTTGCCGCCCTCCGCCATCGCTTCCGCTACCTCGTACAGCGCCGCGCCGTCGAAATTCTCTTCCGTGCAGGCGGCTTCCAGAATGCCGGCCTCGTCGTCTCCCGCCGACAGACCCAAGACCTGGCGCACATCGCGCAGTAAGCCATCCAGGCCATCCGGGCCATGCAACAGCCGTTGCAGGCGGCCCCGGTCGGCCGATAAACCCGCCATCAGATTTCCGAACGTCTCTTGATCGACCAGGGCCATGAGGGCCGCCACCAGGGGCTCCGGCGTCCCGGCGTCCTGTTCCAGCACGCCTTGCAGGGCGTCATCCAGCACATCCGCCGCCTGGCGTTCGTCCATGACCTGAAAGTGAGGCGCCAGCCGCGCCTCGATGGGAAAGCGCCGCAGCAGAACCTCGCAGAAGGAATGGATGGTCTGCACCTTCAAGCCGCCGGGGGTATCGAGGACACGGGCAAAGAGACGCCGAGCCAGGTTCAGGGTCGGGGCCTCGAACGTGAGACCGGTCAGATCCATCAGATCCTGGTTGAGCGCGGCGTCGCCGGCCACCGCCCAATTGCCCAGGCGGCCGTGCAGACGGTTGGCCATCTCGGCGGCCGCCGCCTTGGTGAATGTCAGGCACAAGATGCGTTCCGGCGGGCAGTCCATCAGCAACAAACGCAACACCCGGTCCGTCAGGACGTGGGTCTTGCCGGTCCCGGCGGAGGCCGTTACCCAAGCCGAAAGCCCGGGGTCGGCGGCCAGGCGTTGATGATCGGTGGCGCGCATGGCGCTAAAAATCCCCCGGACCGCCGGCGGACCATTCCTTGATCCGGGCGAGATGATCGTAGTTGGAAAAGCGCGGCGCGATGGCCGGCCGGGGCCGCGCCAGATAAGCGGTATCGGGATCGTCGAACGTGGCGATCAATTGCGCCAAACCCTGTTGCGCGGCTTTGGCCAATTCGCTGCCGGAGGTCTTGATATTCCTGATCCGGCCCGGCTCCCGCCCGCCCGAGACCCGCCAATAGCTGAGCACGGAGACATTGCGCGGGGGCACATCCGTAAAGCCACCGGCCATGGCGATGGCGGCTTCCAGCGGTAATTGCGGCGCTTCACCACGCAGCAATTCGCCCTCGTTGGGGGCCACGCCGGTCTTGTAGTCGATGATACACAGGCTGCCGTCGGCGAGTTGGTCGATGCGGTCGGCGATGGCGGTCAATTCAAAGGGGCCGGCGGGGGCATCGATTATCAGGCTGCCCTTGGCCTCGGTCACGAGGGGCAGGATCGCCGGTCGGCGCCTAACCTCCTGTTGCAGAAACCATGCAGCGATGCGTTGAAAGCGCGGCCACCAGAAGGCCCGGACGCCGGGGCGTTGCAAGATCCCGCCAAACGCCGCCCGGCCCATATCCAATAATTCGGCCAGACCGTCATCGGGTAGTTCATCGGGATAGGTCGCCGCGAAGGTCTCCAGCGCCCGATGCACCACATTGCCGTAGTCGGCGGCGCCCGGATCGGCCGCAATGGGATCCAGCGCCCGCAGTTGCAGGATATAGCGGGCATAGACCGCATAGGGGTCGCGGATCCAGGTTTCCACTTGCGTGACCGGCAATTTCCGGGGCCGGGCCGCGATGGGGGGCTTGCATTGAGGCGCCTGTACGGGCCGTGGCGGGCCGCCTTGGTCCAACTGCCCGTGCCAGCCGCGCAAGGTTTTAGGCGTCGCCGTATCCAGGCTCAAGCCGGCGGCGGTCAGGACCTGTTCCAGGCGCAGCAGCCAGCGCGACGGCACGGTCGGTGTCCCCTCCATCTTTGCCGCGCGGGTCAGGATGACCTGTTCACAACAGGCGGCTTGGGCAAAATCATGGGCCGCCAGACCGATCCGGCGTTCCGGCGCGGGTAGGCCCAGGCGATGGGCCATGGGCCGGCTTAGCCAGGCATCGACCGCCGCGGCGGCCGGCCAGGACCCTTCGTTCAGGCCACCCAATAGCACCAGATCGGCCTGTTGCAGGCGCGCCTCCAACGGCCCCCAGATATGCAAACGGGGATGCAGGCCAAAGGCCGGCCGTACCGACTGCCAGACCATCAGATTGTTCAACAAGCTGGCATAACCCCCGCCCGCCATGGCCGGCAGGGCGACGGCGGCGCGCAACAGATCGGCGATAAAACGCATGGCGGCCTCGCCTGCCTCGTTGGCCCATAAATGGCAGGTGCCGCCGGCGTCCGTGGCCAGCCATTCGGCAAAGCCAATATGCGCAACCAATAGATCCGCCAAGGCAACATTGCCGTCCTGGCACAAAGCCAGCGCCGCCGCCGCCTGTTCCGAAAGGTCGTCCAGCAAGGCCAGCGCGTCGGCGGTATCCCGACCCTGCGCCGCGCGCGAGGTGCTCAGGGCGGTGACAAGGCCTTCGAAACCCGGGCCCGGGCGCGGGCCGCGCAGGGCCCAGCGATCCAGGTCGCGGGCGGCGGCGCGCAAGACGCCGGGGCCTCGTCCCCCCAGGGCCAGGGGATGTTTCAGGGTTGCCAGCAAATCAACGGGATCCAGGGCGCCGCACAGCAGCTCCGCCGTCAGGCGCAGAAACGATCCCGGCGGCGTGGCCGCCAAGGGCAGACCGGCGGAATCGTCCACCACGATATCCCAGCGCCGCAACTCCGTCCCGACCCGGCGCGCCAGCCCACGGTCCGGCGTGATCAGGGCGGCGGTGCGGCCCGGCGTCTCCAGCGCCTGACGCATGGACAAGGCGATAACGCCCGCCTCTTCTATGGTATCGGCGCAATCGACCCGGATCAGACCCGCCGCCGCTTCGGGCGCCAGCGCCGGCAGATGCCGCCATTGCTCGGTGGTTTCCGTGGGCCGCAAGGTCTCCCGCAGCAGAACCTGACGCGGCCGTTCACCACCTCCACCGCCCGGATGCCAGAGCCCAACCTGGGTCCGCTCCGCGCCGATCCGTTGCAGCAACTGCGACAAGCCGAATTGCGCATGGCCCTGATCCACGGCGGCCCAGGCGCTATCGTCGGAATAAAGATCCAGACCGGGCAAGACCACGGCGCCGTTGTCCAGACCGGCAACCACGGCGATCAGGGCGGCCGTGGCGGGGATGGAGCCGGTGGAACCGGCGATGATGATGGGATCGGGCGGCGGCGATTGACGCCAGCGCTCCGCCTGGGCCCGCAGCACGGCATTGCGCCGTTCGGCGGGGTCCATGCATCCCTCCGCCGTCAGAAGGTCCCGCCACGGCGTGGCCAGCAGATTGAGGAAATCCAAAGTTTCCTGCCAATGGGCCGCCAGGTCGTCGGGCACCAGACCTTCCAGGGCGGACAGGGGCACATCCTCGGTCTGCAACCGGTCCAGCAGCGCGGCCAGCTCGGCCGCCAGGGGTGCCGCCTGGGCCGGGTCGATGCCGCGATTGACGGCAATCAAGTGCAACAGCAATAGCTGCCGGCGCAGGGTGGTGATCGCGGGGGGCAGGGCCGACAGATCGTCACCATGCAGAGGATCCAGCAACAACTCGTCCTCGTCCACATCACCGATCGCCTGCATGCGGGGCAGCAGCATGGCGCGCCCGCCCGATTGGCGCAGGAAGCCGTCCCGCACCGCCCTGATCCCCCGCCGTGTCGGCAATAGCAGGGTCAGGCGGCTAAGGCCCAGGGGATCGCCGCCATGGCGGTCCAGCAATCCCGCGACCAGCCTGTCGGAGAAGCTTTCGCCAGGGGGAATGGTGAAGACGTTGGGTCCGGGCGCCATGCAATTAAGCCCGCAATGCGCGTTCGGCCGCCGCCAAACCTTCGGGGCGGTTCAGCTCCATCCATTCGCCCTCGTGGCGCATGCCGAACAGACGGTCCCGCTCCGCCGCCCTGTCATAGATATAGTTCAGGGAAAACGGACCCGTGGGGCAATCCTTGAACAGCCCCGGTTGCAAAATCTGAATGCCTGTGTGGATAAATGGCACGACTTCCATTTCAGAACGCCGAGACAACTGGCCGTCCGGCAACATGGTGTAATCACCGACACCGCCATAGCCGATGGCGCGGACGGTGGGTTGCATCAACAACAAGGCGTCCATGCTGCCGGGATGGAAGCGGGCCGCCAGACCGTGCAGGGAGTTGCCAATATCGTCGAACCACAACACATCGCCATTGATCACAAAAAACGGCCGCTCTCCCAACAACGGCAGGGCCTTGGCAACGCCGCCGCCGGTTTCCAGCAGAGCGTCCCTTTCGTCGGAAAATTCCATGGCCGGATCCGTGCGCCGGGCCAGATGGCGCTGCAGCAGGTCGGCTTCATGATGCAGATTGATCACGGCCCGGCGCACGCCCGCGTCGCATAAACGATCCAGGGCCCAATCGATAATGGGACGGCCACCGACCCGCAACAATGGTTTCGGTTGCGATACTGTCAAGGCGCCCATGCGCCGGCCCAGACCGGCGGCCAGGATCATTGCGGTATTTGGTGTCTCCACGGAACCTATCAACCCAGGTGTATAAAGAATCGCCTAGGTAAGTGTGCTACCTGTGGTGCCGGGTCACAAGCGAGGATTTGGCCGCTATTTCCAACATCCCATGCGGGCGATGAAGCGCCGGGCATGATCGAGGACCCGCCGCCGCTCCATGGCCGGCTGTGGCTCCGACTGTTCGAACCGCACGCGATTGCGGCGCAGGAATTCGATGGCGACCGGGTTCGCCACGGCGACGCCGATATCGTCGGGCACCACGCCGGTCTTCTTAAAAATCGCGACGGAGTTCAATTGCGCGAAGATCACCCCGATGGCCATGCCGGCGCCGTCCAATACCGGGCCGCCGCTGTTGCCGCCGCGCACATCGCCGCGGATTTGAAAGCGGCTGTAATCGCCCGGCCGGCCATGGTTTTTCAGCAAATCCGCCCTGGTATGGACCGGCAGGATAGGTGCGATGCCTTGCGTCGGGTAGCCGACCAGATCCGCGTGTTCGCCTTGGGACAATTTCAACGGCGTGCGGAAAACGGCAATATTTTCGGGCTTGTAGTCGACCTTGACCAAGGCCAGGTCAAAGTGGACGTTGCGGTCCAGGACCTTGCCCCGCAAGTGTTTGCCCTGGGGTAGTTCGACCGAGACCGCCTTGCAACCGTCGATGACATGGTTATTGGTCAGCAAATGGCCGCTTTTGGCGACGAAAAACCCGGTGCCCGTGCTGGCCAGGCGGGTGCCCTTGACGATCGGCTTTCGCTTGCCCCGCTGCATGATGGACCGGATGCGTTGACGCCGGCGCTCACGGATTTCCTCCGCCTTCGCTTTCGTGACGATTTCGCCCTTGCAGGTCTCCGCCCGCATCCGTGCCACCTGATCGCGGCCCGGATCGAAGCAATAAATGATGGGATCGCCGGCTGCCAAGGCATGGGTCGCCGGCCCGGCCAGAAAGACCAGCACCGCGCATCCTATTGCCGCCGTCCTTGGACCCATGCTCATCCAGCCCCTAAATCGGTACCGATCCTAATTGCTGCTGGTAGTTTTGAAAGGCCTTGATATTGGCCGAAACCAGTAACACCCATCCCGCCAATCCGTACACCGCCGCCAGGCTGATGGAAATGGGCCAGGAAGCCGGCAAAACCGTGCCCATGAACAACAGCATCAAAGGGACGACGACGGTAATTGATGTTGTAATCAAATAAACCAGGCCCAGCATGACGCGGGCCTTTTGCCGCCCCTTATAGGCATAGTACCAAACCAGGATCAGCAGCACGGAAAAGAACATGCCGCCGGCATAAGCTAAATTAATCTCGCCCCGTTCCAGACCAATGGGCACGCCATCCCGCATCAAAATGCGCAGATTAACCAGGGGAATGACGATAACCAGCGAGAGCACGGCAAAAATGACGCGCCGGCCCCAAATTTGAGACTCGTTCATCACCGAAGGCTTGGCTGGCGAAACATTACCGTTCTGGTTCATTGTATGCCTTCAACCACTCAAACAATTACCGCACCGACCACAGATATGGCGCTTCATCGGTATAGACGCAATGCTACACTATACAGGGTAAACACTGAGTGATCGCCATCACTGGCCTCTTTTACGACATTGGTTAAGGGATATCGGCTTGAACAAACCTGCTGAAAAACGGACCCGCCGTATCCTGGTCACCGGCGCGGCCAGCGGCATCGGCGCCGCCCTGTGCCGCCGCCTAGGGGGACCGGGCACTGAGCTGTTTATCCATACCCGCGCCAACAAAGCGGGTATCGAGGCGGTTGCCGGGGCGGTCGACAAGCAGGGCGGCGCGGCCCATGTCTTGTTTGGCGATCTTGCCCAGGACGGCGTGGCCGAAGATTTGATTGCCGCCGTGGCGAAGACGGGCGGCGACTTGGATGGCCTGGTCGCCAATGCCGGTTTCGCCGACAAGACCCCCTTGGCCGAGCTGAGCGATGCCAACCTGACCCACAGCCACGCCGCCATGCCTGGCGCCTTTCACCGCCTGTCCCGGGCCGCCATGCCGTTGTTGCAAGCGGCGTCGGGGGGCCGGGTCATCGCCGTCTCCTCCTTCGTGGCGCACCGTTTTCAACTGGACGGCGTGGCCATGCCGGCAAGTGCCGCGGCCAAGGCCGCGCTGGAGGCCCTGGCCCGCGCCCTGGCGGTTGATCTGGCCCCCCATGGCATCACCGTCAACTGCGTCGCGCCCGGCTATATTCAGAAAGACCCCGGCGCCCATGCCGCCCTGGGTTCGGGCAATTTAAGCCGGGCGCAAGCGCGCATTCCCCTGGGCCGCCTGGGCCAGCCCGATGAAATCGCCGCCTTGATCGAATTCCTGCTGTCCCCAGGGGCGGCCTATATCACCGGACAAACCATCCACGCCGACGGCGGCCTGGGCCTTTAGCCCGCATATGGATTCATGGACGTTGTGCCGCTACACTCCGCCCCATGACCGATGAGACACAACGCAGACTTACAACTATCGTTGCCGCGGATATTGCCGGCTTCTCGCGCCTTGTCGGCATTGACGAGGAAGGCACCCTGTCCGCCCAGCGCAGCCATCGCACGGAACTTATTGAACCGCTGCTTGTCAAGCATCATGGCAGGATCGCCAATACGGCGGGCGATAGTTTCTTGCTTGAGTTTCCCAGTCCCGTCGAAGCCGTGCGTTGTTCCATCGCCGTTCAGGATGGCATGACCGAGAGAAACTGTGATGTCGCATCAGATCAACGCATCGAATACCGCATTGGCATCAATCTTGGCGATGTTATTGTAGACGGCGACGACCTGCTGGGCGATGGCGTTAACATCGCCGCCCGCCTGGAGAATCTATGCGAACCCGGCGGCATGGTGTTGTCCGACGATGCCTACAGGCAGGTCCGTGACCGTCTCGACATCGATTGGGAGAACGGCGGCGAGCACGAGGTCAAAAACATCGCCCGGCCTATCCTGGTATGGCGCTGGCGGCAGGTTGACGATAGCGCGCCATCATTCAGTGCGGCGGGCGCCACCGGGTTGGCGCTGCCCAACAAGCCGTCCATCGCGGTGCTGCCGTTCCAGAACATGTCGGGAGAAGCGGAGGATGAATTCTTCGCGGACGGCATGGCGGAAGACATCATCACCGCGCTGTCGCGCCACCGCTCGCTCTTCGTCATCGCCCGCAACTCGACCTTCGCCTACAAGGGGCAGTCGCCCGACCTGCGCAAGGTCTCGGCTGAACTGGGCGTGCGGTATGTGCTGGAGGGGAGTGTGCGCAGGGGCGGCAACAGGGTGCGGATCACCGCACAGTTGATTGATGGGGCGACGGGAAACCATATCTGGGCCGAGCGCTACGACCGAACGCTCGACGACATCTTCGCCGTCCAGGACGAGATGACGCAAGAGGTAACCGCCCGCATCGGGCCGGAGATCGACCAGGCCGAGCGTGACCGCGCCCGCATGATGCCGCCCGAAAATCTCGACGTCTGGGAAAGCTACCAGCGCGGCCTCTGGCATCTGTACCGCTTCAACGCCGATGACAACGCGGAGGCTCAGCGCCTGTTTCGCCGGGCGATCGCGGCATCAGGCACCTTCGCGCCAGCCCGTTCGGCGCTGACCCATGCCCTCTACTATGCCTTCATGCACGGACACACCGTGGACCGCCAGGCGACCCTTGACGAAGCCTACGCCGCGGGCCGCGCGGCGGTGGCGGCGGACGACCGGGACGCCGACACCCATTTCGCCCTTGGCCGCATTCTCTATCTCCGGCACGAAACCGCCGCCTCGGTGAAGGAGTTCGAAACGGCGGTCGCCCAGAACCCGAACTTCGCCCATGCCCACCTCGGCTACGGCTCGGCCCTGCTTTTTGATGGTCAATGCGAGCAAGGCATCGAGGCCTGCGACCAGGCTGCCAGGTTGAGCCCGCACGATCCGCTGATGTGGACGATCCTGACCGTGAAGGCCATGGCGTTGATCGTATTGGAGCGCTACCCGGAGGCCGTGGAGGCGGGGCGTGAAGCCGTTCGCCAGCCCACGGCGCCCTGGACCGCCTATCTGGTCTACGCGGCCGCCTCGGGCCTCGCCGGCAATAAAGTGGAGAGCGCGGCCGCGCTGGCGGACGCACGCCGCATTAATTCCGACTTTAGCATCGACGACGTTAAACGGGTTCTTGTTTTCAGAGAGCCCGCCCATTTAAACCGACTGATCGAAGGTCTCCGCCTGGCCGGACTTGAAGCCGGACCTGAAGACTGAAGCCGCCCCGTACAGGTTCGATATTGGCGAGGACCTTTCGGTTGATGTTGCAGGCCATGACCGCTTCGGGTAATAACCGGACGCCTGGGCGGTGGAGCCATGGCGGATCGTTTGCTCTACATGCCGTGGGTGTCTGTATTGACCGGATAGGCAGGGACGATCCGAATACGTTGAAGTTTGGTCCCCTCGATACGTTCAAGGTCTCGTGAACGCATGTGATTGGCATTGGGCCTGGGGAAAGGCCAAGTTCAACTTCCTAGACACTACGACCTGAAATCTGGCTTGGAGGCCTTCCCTATGTCGAACCCGACCGCGAAAATAAAAATCATTCTTGGCTCTGTCGCCATCGCCGCAATGACGGCCACGGCGACCCTGCCCAGCGCCCTGGCGGCGTGCGCGCCGAAGAAAGTCTGCAACCCTTGCGCCGCGAAAAAAGGTTGCGGCGGCTGCAATCCCTGCGCCGCGAAAAAGGGCTGCGGTGGCTGCAATCCCTGCGCCGCCAAGAAAAAGAACTAAAACACCGCGAAACGAAACAACCCGCCGCGCAGGCAACGCGCGGCGGGTTTTTCAGTGCCTAAAGGACTGTTCGAGCCTATTGGGCGGCCTAGGCGCCTTGCTGTTTCAACTGCATCTCGGTTTCATCGATGGCGCGGGTGAAACGGTCGAACATTTCGTCAATCTCGTCCGGCGCGATAATCAGCGGCGGGCAGAAACCAAGGATATCCCCCGGCATGGCGCGGGTGATCAGACCATGTTCCTGACAGGCGTTCTGGATCAGGGCGCCAACCTTGGCGGCCGGATCATAGGACCGCTTGGTCTGCTTGTCGGCGACGATTTCCACCGCGCCAATCAGCCCGACGCCGCGGGCCTGCCCGACCAGGGCATGTTCGCCCAATTTGGCGATGCGGTTCTGGAAATGCGGGGCGACGGCCTTGACGTGGCCGATGATGTCCCGTTCCTGCATCAACTCCTGGGTCCGCAGGGCCACGGCGGCGCAGGCGGGATGGGCGGAATAGGTATAGCCATGGCCGAAAATACCCAGTTTTTCGGAGTTGCCGCGCAGGCCCTGGAAAATCTCCTCGCTGATCATCACGGCCGAAATGGGCAGGTAGGCCGATGACAGCGCCTTGGCGCAGGTCAGGATGTCGGGCTTGATGCCATAGGTCTGGCTGCCCCACATGTTGCCCGTGCGGCCAAAGCCGCAGATCACCTCGTCGGCGATCATCAGCACTTCGTATTTTTTCAATACCGCCTGGATTTTCTCGAAATAGGTCTTGGGCGGGATAATCACGCCGCCGGCGCCCATCACCGGTTCGGCGATGAAGGCGGCCACGGTCTCCGGGCCCTCTTCGAGGATCATGTCTTCCAGGGCCTGGGCGCAGCGGGAGGCGAAATCCTCTTCCGATTCGCCCTCCTCCCCACCACGGTAATAATCCGGCGCCATGGTGTGACGCACGAAATCCAACGGCAGATCAAAATCGGCCTGGGCGTACGGCAATCCGGTCAGGCTGCCGGAGGCGACCGTCACGCCATGATAGCCGCGCAGGCGCGAGATAAATTTTTTCTTCTTCGGCCGGCCGCGGGCGTTGTTGAAGTACCAGACCATCTTGATGGCGGAATCATTGGCCTCCGAGCCCGAGTTGGCAAAGAATACCTTGGAGAATTCAACCGGCGCGATTTCCTTCAGACGCTCCGCCAGGTCGATGGAGGGGTGTACCGACTTGCCCGCGAAACTCTGGTAATAGGGCAGCGTGCTTAATTGTTCCGTGGCCGCCTTGACAAGTTCTTCTTCCCCGAAGCCAAATGACGTGCACCAGAGACCGGCCAGGCCTTCGATATATTCCTTGCCGGCTTCATCCGTGACATAGACGCCCCGGCCCTTGGTAACGATGTGCGGGCCGGTAACCTCATGGGTTGCCAGATTGGTATAGGGGTGGAGTACGTGAGCGATGTCCCGGCTTGCCGGTGAGTTGCCGCGGTCAGTCATCTGTTGGTTTCCTTTCCTGGCGCGCTGGCCAACGAGTATGGAATTGAGTTGCCGCTATTTCACGCTTTCTGGCCCTCCGAGTCAAAGCCTGCCGATCATATTCGCGGAATTTTGATCCTACCCGTGGCCGGAACAGATTGGTAAACTGATGCGGTCATCAACAGGAGTATCATCATGCATCTCGATGCGGCGGCGGCGGATCTGGCGTTCCGGGAAGAAGTCCAGGATTTTCTGGCCGAAAACCTATCGGACGAGCTGCGCCAGGCGGGCCAGCGCACCATGGGTATTTGCAGCCCCCACGAGGCCAGTCAGGCCTGGCAAAAGATCCTGCACGGCCGGGGCTGGGCCGCGCCCAGCTGGCCCGTGGAACACGGCGGCACGCGGTGGAGCCCCATGCAACGCCATATTTTCGGCACGGAATGTCATCTGGCCAATGCCCCCCTGTTGGCGCCCATGGGTCTGGATATGGTCGGCCCCGCCATCATGGGACACGGCAGCGAGGGACAAAAAGCCTTCTTCCTGCCGCGCATCCTGGCGGCGGAGGATAGCTGGTGCCAGGGCTATTCCGAACCGGGTTCGGGTTCCGACCTGGCCTCGCTGCAATGCCGGGCCGAGCGGGAGGGTGAAGATTACATCATCAATGGCTCCAAGATTTGGACCACCCACGCCCAGTATGCCAACCGCATGTTCTGTCTGGTCCGCACCAATTCCGAAGGGAAGCCACAGGAAGGCATCTCCTTTATTCTGCTGGAAATGGATACCCCCGGCATCACCGTGGAACCGATCATCACGCTTGCCGGCAATCATGAGGTTAACCAGGTCTTCTTCGACGATGTCAGGGTGGGCCGGGACAATCTGGTCGGGGCCGAGAATGATGGCTGGACGGTGGCGAAATTTTTATTGGAATTCGAACGCGGCGGCCGCGCCTGGGGCGCCCGCCTGCGCGGCGCTCTTGCCGGTTTGCAGCGCCTGGCCGAAGCCCGGGGCCTGAATGATGGAACATTCGGTCAGCGCTTGGCGGCCTTGGCGGTCGAAATACAGGCGGTGGAGTTTACCGAACAGCGTGTCATCGCGGAACTGGAGGCGACGGGCCGCATCGGTCCGGCCTCCTCCCAGCTCAAGATCCTAGCCGGCAATGCCCTCCAGTCCGTCACGGAATGCAGTGTGGAGGCCATTGGGTACTACGCCGTTCCCTATCAGCCCCAGGCCCGTCAATGGGGCAGTAATCTCGAGCCCATCGGCCACTCGGACGAACTGGTCGTGATGAGCCGGTACCTGGACCAACGGGCCCGTTCCATCGCCGGCGGCTCCAGCGAAGTGCAGCGGAATATCATGGCAAAACTGGTGCTCGGCATGTAATACCAAAGGTGGTCATACTACACACCACCCCGTCATCCCCGGGCTCGACCCGGGGATCCAGAGCCCCAAACGCATGAGTTTGTTGCCCTGGATTGCCGGGTCGAGCCCGGCAATGACCAATTAATGGCCCTGTGTCTTGCAGTGTGAAAGGTGGGCGTATGAAGGAGATTGTGCCATGGATGTGAATATGACGGCGGCGGATACGGCGTTCCGGAATGAGGTACGGGCGTTTTTCGACGACAAGCTGACGCCGGACATGCGCGAGGCTTCCAACCTGACCTCCGGCGTGTTCGCGGAAATGGATATCGGCCGCCGCTGGCACAAAACCCTCTACGAGAGGGGCTGGATCGCGCCGGCCTGGCCAGAGGAGCACGGCGGGACCGCCTGGACGCCCATGCAGCGTTATATCTACGATTCGGAGGCCGGCAGCGCCGGCGTGCCGCGGCTGTTCTCCATGGGCCTGCGCATGGTCGGTCCGGTGATCATGCAGTTCGGCACGGACAGCCAGAAAAACTATTACCTGCCCCGCATCTGCTCCGGCGAGGATACCTGGTGCCAGGGCTATTCGGAACCGGGCGCCGGCTCAGATCTGGCCTCCCTGCAGACCCGCGCCATACCCGATGGCGACAACTATGTGGTCAACGGCTCCAAGATCTGGACCACGGGCGCACAATATGCCGACCGCATGTTCTGCCTGGTCCGCACCTCCACGGAAGGCAAGCGACAGGAGGGCATTACCTTCATCCTGATCGACATGGACACCCCGGGCATCACCATCGAGCCGATCATCACTCTGGCCGGCGATCACGAGGTCAACCAGGTGTTCTTCGATGACGTGCGCGTGCCCATCAAGAATCGCGTCGGCGAGGAGAACGACGGTTGGACCGTGGCGAAATATCTGCTGGAGTTCGAGCGCGGCGGCGCGGCCTACGCCACCACCTTGGCGGCGGCGCTGGAAAAACTGCGCGCCATCGCCGAGGCCGAGCGCAAGGACGGCGGCCGCCTGATTGATGACGATGGCTTTGCCGCCAAGCTGGCCGCGTTGGAAGTCAAGCAAATGGCCGCCCAGGCAACGGAGCATCGTATTATGTCGGACATTGCCCAACGCGGCCGTCCGGGTCCGGCCAGCTCGATGATGAAATTGGTCGGCTCGGAGACCAACCAGGCGATATCCGAACTGGCGGTCGAGGCGACGCAATATTACGCCGCACCGTTTCAGCCCGAAGCCCGCATGCCCGGCAACAATGTGGAACCCATTGGTCCCGCCGCCTCCGTTCCCGTCATGCCGAAGTATCTCAACTTTCGCGCCGCGACGATCTATGCGGGGTCTTCCGAGGTGCAACGGGGCATCATCTCCAAACTGGTATTGGGACTATAGAACGCCATGCACCTGAACCTGAGCGACGAAGATATAGCCTTCCGCGAGGAAGTTCGGGCCTTTCTGGCGGAAAACCTGACGGACGAAATGCGCGAGGCGAACCACCTGAATGGCGGCGCCTTCGCGGATTTCGCCATCAGCCATCGATGGTTCAGGATTGTCTCTCAAAAGGGCTGGGTTGCGCCGTCCTGGCCGGCGGAGCATGGCGGCTGCGCCTGGACGCCGATGCAGAAATACATCTACAGCACCGAGGCGGCGAGAGCGGGCACGCCGGCCTATTTCGCCATGGGCATTTCCATGGTCGGCCCCGTGGTCATGCGTTTCGGCACGGATGATCAGAAAGCGCATTATCTGCCGCGCATTTTGGCCGGCGAGGATATCTGGTGTCAGGGCTACTCCGAACCGGGCTCGGGCTCGGACCTGGCATCGTTGCAGACCAGGGCCGTGGCGGACGGCGATGACTATGTGATCAACGGCACCAAGATCTGGACCACCGGGGCCCATCACGCCAACCATATCTTTTGCCTGGTGCGCACGGCGGATACGGAAAAGCGCCAGGAAGGCATCAGCTTCCTGTTGTTCCCCATGGATACGCCGGGCATTATCGTCAAACCGATCATTAATATCGGCGGCGAACATACCTTCAATCAGGTCTTTTTCGATGACGTGCGGGTGCCCCAATCATGCCGCCTGGGCGATGAGAACGATGGCTGGACCGTGGCCAAATATCTGTTGGAGTTCGAGCGCGGCGGCAGCGCCTTCGCCGCCGCCGTCGCCGCTTCGCTGGCGCAATTGCGCAATGTTGCGGCCGGGGAAACCCTGGATGATCCACTGTTCGCCAACAAGGTTGCCGCCGTGGCGATCAAGCAGCAGGCGGCCGAATATACCGAACACAGGATTATTGCCGATATCGTGCGGCAAGGCCGGCCCGGCACGGCGTCGTCGATCATGAAGGTGATGGGTTCGGAAACCAATCAGGCCATTACCGAATTGACGGTGGAGGCCTTGAACTATTATGCCGCGCCCTTTCAGCCGGACGCGCGAAAGCCGGGCAGCAACGTAAAACCGATCGCACCGGAGACCGGCGTCTCCGCCGTGGCGAAATACCTCCACCTGCGCGCCGCCTCGATCTACAGCGGCTCCAACGAAATCCAGCGCAATATCGTGGCCAAGCGGGTGCTGGGGCTTTAGGAGCTGGGGGCCGTATTTTGGGTACACCTAACAAGTACATGTCCCCACAATACTCCGCCTGAGCGGATGGTCGGGGTGAATAGGGGGACATGTACTCGTTACGTGTACCCCTATTCATGGAGCCGCGTTGCCGCCATTACCCAACGTCCGGGAAACATCCGTCAACCCGCGCCATGATCTCCGCCGGGAGCGGCCCCGCATCCGCCGCCGCCACGCATTCCGCCAGCTCGGCGCGGTTCTTCACGCCCAGCACCACCGTATCAACGCCGTCCATGCTCAACGCATAGCGGTGGCCGAGAGCGGCGGCTGACATTCCCAGTTCCGCCGCCAACTCGCGGTAGGCGCCGGCGCCATTGAAATCCCGCACTTCCGCGTGATCACTGGGTAAATCCCGGTCGATGGCGTCGGTCAGGGCGCCGGCCTGGACGGCGCGGATGCCCATGACGCCGACGTGATTGGCCTGGGCCGCCCGGATCACCTCGCGGGGCCGGGCGGGTTCGTCGTAGAATTTTAGGGCGCCGGGGGAATCCATGACGTTGGCGATGCACTGCACCACCGCCGGCGCGGGCCGGTCATTGAGCAGTTCGATGATGGCGTCGGGATGGCCGATACCGGTCAGGCCCCAGGCGCCGATCAAACCTTCCGCGACGAAACGTTCGAAGCAGGGCCGCACCACGTCCACGAAATCGCTCTGCGCGGTCATGCGGGCGCCCGCGTCCGGGTGCTGCTGCATTGCGTGGCCGTCGGGCGCCACGTTGGAATGCAGGAAGAACAGATCCAGCCGCTCCAGGCGTAGCCGGGCCAGGCTGTCCTGGATCGAGCTCCGCAGGCGGTCCTCAATTTCCGCGGCCGGCGTATTGCCCAGCAGACATTTCGAGGTCACGCGGACGCCATGGGGCAACCGGCCCTCGAACGCTTCGCCCAGCACCAATTCGGCCTCGCCCTCGCCATATCGAAAGGCCAGGTCGATCAGGTCAATGCCCGCATCCACCGCCGCCCGCAGGGTCGCCACGCATTCCGCCCGGTCTGTCGCGCCCCATAATTGTCCCAGGCCGCCGCCGCCAAGGGTCAGGCGGCTGACCGGGCCCAAGGGCCCCAGATTACCCCTGTCCATGCTTCAGTTCGCGTCGGGCAGCATTTTGCCCGGGTTCATGATGTTATCGGGATCGATGGCGGCCTTGATGGCGCGCATGACCTCGACCCCATCGCCATGTTCCTCGCGCATATAGTTGCGCTTGCCCAGGCCGATGCCATGTTCGCCCGTGCAGGTACCGTCCATCGCCAGGGCACGGTGGATCAGCCGGTCATTGATGGCCTCGGCCTCCTTGAATTCGGCTGGATTGTTGGGGTCGAGCACGAAACAGACATGAAAATTGCCGTCACCCACATGGCCGGAGATCGGCGCCGGCACGGAAGCGTTCGCCAGATCCTTGCGGGTCTCGGCGATGCATTCGGCCAGCCGCGAGATCGGCACGCAAACATCCGTGGCCCAGATGTCGCAGCCCGGCCGCATGGCCTTGCAGGCATAGGCCACATCGTGACGGGCCTGCCACAGGCGGTTGCGGTCCTCCAGTTGCGCCGACCATTCGAACTTACCGGCCCCGAAATCCTCGCCAAAGGCCTGCACCTGGGCGACCTGTTCCGCCACGCCTGCGTCCGTACCGTGGAATTCCATGAACAGGGTGGGCTTCAACGGGTAATCCAGATTGGAATATTTGTTCACCGCGTCGATCTGCAGATCGTCCAGCAATTCGATGCGGGCGATGGGGATGCCCGATTGAATGGTGCAAATCACCGTGTCCACCGCGCCCTCGACACTGTCAAAGGGCACCACGGCGGCGGAGATGTTTTCGGGGATGCCGTACAGGCGCAAGGTGATTTCCGTGACGATGCCCAAGGTGCCTTCGGAGCCGACGAACAGCCGGGTCAGATCGTAACCGGCGGCGGATTTTCGTGCCCGCCGCGCCGTGCGGATGATCTCGCCGTTGGCCAGCACCACGGTCAGGGAC
>JAPYPT010000502.1 GCA_029937535.1 Alphaproteobacteria bacterium | reverse complement strand
GGGATCCACCGGGACGGCGATATCGCTGCGCTGGCGCATGCGCGCGTGGGTGCCGTCGGTGATGTCCCAGATCTGCAAATAGGGCCCCGGCACATCAGCCTCGGGCAACAGCCCCCGCCCCTTGCGCACGGCGGTCCAGCCAAAAGGCGAGGCGAACTCCATGGCCCTGACCTCGATGGCTAGAACATCGCCAGGTGCCGCATCGCGGATGTAGACGGGGCCGGTCAGGGGATGGCCCACGAAGGGGCCGCGTTTTTCGATATCCTCGGAGAGGCTATCGGGGCTGTAATACAGATCCGCCGCATCCCGGGTGTCGAAGGTGACCGTGTCGCCCGCATCGATGGTCAGGCGCGCTTCGATACTGTTGTCCCAGGTCTTGTGGACGGTGTCGGCGTTTAATTCGTGGTGCTGGCTCATGTTACCTCCGGCCAAATGACAAATCCCGTGCCCGAACGCCAGGCATGCGAGGGCGCATAGCCCAATACCTCCGCCGGGCCTTTTGTAAAGGCCAGCGCCAGGGCCCAGGCCAGCAATTCCGCCGTGCCCCCCGACCCGGCCTCTTCCATGCGTTCGAGCGTACATTCCCGCATCAGCGCCTCGTGGTCACCCTTTTTCAGCATCTCGAGGAACCAAAGGTCAAATTCCTCGTCGATGAAAAAGTATCGCGGCCCGCCCGGCTCGTGGGACAGCCCGCCGGTGCCGATCACGGCCACCCGTTCATCGCCGTCATAGTCCGCGATCACCTGGCCCAGGATCAAGCCAACCTCGTAGGCCCGGCGCAGTTCCGGGATCGGCGGCACGGTGCAATTCAGGGTGATGGGGATGATGGGCCGGCCGGCCTGGGCATTCAGATGGGCCTGGGGCACGGAGATGGAATCGTCGAACTGCATGTCCCGCTTGTGGGCCATGGCCAGGCCGTGGCGGGCGGCCCGGTTGACGATGTGGCGGGCCAAGGGGGCATGGCCCTTGACGGTGAATTTTTCCAACGCCAACCACTCATCGTACCAATCCGCCGGTCCCACGTGGGTCTCATCAACACCAACGGTATATTCCGGCGTATTGCTGAGCGGCCAGTTGAGCAGATGATCATTGCCGACAATTACCAGGACATCGATTTCGCGCGCGTCCAGGTGCTCGCGCATGGCTTCGAACGCCCCCCGCGCCATGACCTGCTCCTCCTCCGGCGCGGCATCGAACCAGCCGGTCAGGCCCGGCGAATGGGTCATGGCCATGACGGCGGCGACCTCTGCCATTTTATTCGCGCTCCCCCAGTGCGGCCTGGGCTTCATCTGCAAAGGCATCGCGATAGGCGGTCAGGGCGGGGTGGTTATTGGTCATCCCCGTGACGCCGTAAAACAGGCGCAGGATGTGGGGGATCAGGTATTGATGCACGCCGATGTCCATCAGGCCGCGAATATCAACCGCTTTCAAGGTCTGGTATTCCCGCTCGGAACAGCCG
>JAPYPT010000267.1 GCA_029937535.1 Alphaproteobacteria bacterium | reverse complement strand
TGGCCGATCACATCACCGACGTTGAGCCCGATGCGAAACATCAAGCGGCTCTCCGCCGGAATGTCCAAATTGTGGCCGGCGATATCTCTTTGCAATTCAACGGCGCAGCGCAAGGCGTCGACGGCGGAGGAAAATTCGATCAACAGACTGTCACCGGCGGTATTGGCGATGCGGCCGTGATACTGGGCAAGTTTTGGATCAATGATGTCGCGGCGAATGATGCCCAGGGCCGCGACAGTGCCTTCCTCGTCAGCGCCCATGAGACGGCTGTAGCCGGCCACGTCCGCCGCCACGATCGCCGCCAACCTGCGTTGCCCGTCTGACATTGTTCCTCCCCCTGACGTGCGCGCAGGGTACGTCAGTCCCGAGACGTCCGCAATTGGGGCAATATGTAAATTGGGCGCAAAAAGAGAGGCGTCAGGTGCATTGGACGCGGGGTCCTAGCAGCGTATCCCGAAGGATACTCCTGACGCCTCGGAACCAGTGAGACCGAAGTCTCCGAAGGCCGAAACCTCCCGGTTCACGGAGTCCAACCACCAAACAAACACGTTATCCAAGGTCCGGTCCGAAGACTGGTCCGAAGACCTGGCTCTCGGACTTGCATCCGAAAACCCGTGCCCGAAGGCCTGCTGCTCCAACGGCAGAATGGTCATGGAACCTTGCCCCGGAGGACGCCGCACCTTAATCACCTTACCGTCTGGACCGTTCCGCTTAGCCGCCACGGATCCGAAGAAACGCGGCGATAAGTTTTCCAGCCCAACCAATCCTGATACAGCCACGGTTTGACCCGTCTCGCACCCTGATCGGCGCGCCAGCCTGAATTTATCCTTGGGCAAGCCCGTGGACCATTCCGACTGACCGGACCGATCCCCCCGAAGGCTTCACGATCCCCGTTCCGCCGCATCCCCAGGTTTGGCCCGAAAGCTTTACCCGATAATACTTCGTCACGGTTGCCGAATTTCCAGGCCGGCCCGAAGGCCAATCTTTCCACCCAGCGGACCTTGGCCGCCTCGCACCTCCGAAGAGGGGCATGCTTCCCTGGTCCCGGCCCTGCCGTTTGTCATCTCACCAGTCCGAAGACCAACAAAATATCAACCAACCTGGCCTTCGACCGCCCGACCCGAAGGCTCGACGATCCCGATCACACGGCATCCGAAGACACCTTGCGCCCGGTTGGGCCGTTGTGCGGCTATTTTGTCACCCGGAGGCTTCGCGACAACCGCCTTCCAACCCGCCAACTGAACCGGCCCGAAGACCACTTCCGCCAGCTTGGCCGCCCTACCCGAAGGTATCTTGGCCCCGCGCCCGGTAACCCGAAGGTGCCCTGTCGCGGTCGCCGGTCCAAATGTTGTACCCGAAGGCCCGCCACCCGTTCCAGCCGGCCGGGTCGTCTAAAGACGTCCATCCGAAGATGTGCATCGAAAGACTTGCCAACCATTCGACCCTTCACCGGACGATGCTACCCGGAGGCATCACCGAAGGTTCCCGGTCCCGAAATACCATCCACTTCAGTTGCCTAAAGCGGTATCCAGCGGCCTTTCCCAACCAAGGTTGGTTCCAACCAAAGGGTCTTGGTACCCCGCGGCGGCCCCGGTTTATTATGTCCAAACTTTTGAGGGTTTGAACATCGTCCCTCGTGACCGCTGAGATGAATGGTGGATCAGGATGATGCGGCAAACAAGACGAAATTATAACAAATCGTCAAAAAACTGTGGATAACTGAAATATTATTACACAGTTGCTCCACAAGCTATCCACAGCCTGCGGTTAACCATTGCCGAATCAATAGCGGAATCATCGGTTTAAGCCGGCTGTTATGGCAAATAATATGGATTGAATTATTCGGAAGATAAGCGGCGATAGGGCTGGAATCACGTTCCTGACGGCTTGGATTCCGAATCGAATTTAGGTTTTGCGCACGTTAGTCCAAATTACCCCAGAATCGGTCATTGTATTCAGCCTCCGTGATCAAACCACCGGCTTTTTCGGCCCTGCCTTGATCCTTGGCGGGTAACAATGATTGACTGGCCGGAAGCCGCTGCCAGTCGGCCAAGGGTGTTTCCTTGCCCGCCGCCGGCACATGCTCCGATGTTTCGAGACGTTGATAGCGGTGGATGTAACGGCTGCAATTGATGAATACATCGTCTACCGCGATGCGGGCAATCAGCATGGCCTCGGGATAATCGGAAAGAAGCTGGTCTTCGGCGCTGACGGTGGCCGTGCCGTGCAGGCGCAGGCGGCGGGGCGTTTCGAAATCGATGAACAACAAGCCCACCTGGGCGTTCTCGGCGATATTGCCCATGGAATAGAACATGCCGTTGCCGTCGTAGCAGGGGAAGGCGAGGGATGTATCATCAAGCACCCTGACGAAACCCGGCGCGCCGCCCTTATACGACACGGTGGGCCGGCCGCCATGATCGATGGTGGAGAGAAAGAACATATCGGCGGTTTCGATGAACCGGGTTTCCCGTCCGCCAATCCGCGACTGGATCACCTTGTTTTCCATCATATCGGCCATGCGTTCCGTATCGAACTTTTGGTGCAGGGCGCGGTGTTCGTCACCGTAATACTTGTTCAAGATCCTGATCCTCTCAAAATGCGGCCCGCAGTATTTCCATGATCTGCTCCGACGAGCGAATTTCACGCGGATTCGAATAGGTCCAGGAATCCAGCATGCAGTTTTCCGCCAGTTGCGGCAGCTGCTCTTCGGTGATACCGGCATCGCGCAGGGTTCGTGGCATGCCCAAACCGCTGATCAGCTTGTCCAGGGCATCCCCGGCCGAGCCGCCCGGCTGGCCCAGGGCGGCGGCAATATCAGCCTGACGGTTGGAATTGATGGCGGCATTATAGTCCATCACATAGGGCAGCATGATGCAGGAAGTATGACCATGGGGCACATTCGCCGTGCCGCCCAGGATATGGCCGATGGCATGGCTGGCGCCCAGACGGGTGCCGGTGACAATTCCGGTCATGGAAATCCAGGCGCCCATGAGGCATTGCAGGCGGGCTTCCAGGTCCGATGGGTCGGCCTTGACCCTGGCCAGGCCCTCGCTCAACAGGCGCAGGGCCTGTAACGCGGCGCCATCGGTATAGTCATTGGCATCCAGGGAGCAATAGGTTTCCACCGCGTGATCCACCGCCCGGATGCCCGTGGACAACCACAGCCATTCCGGCGTGTAGACAGTGGCGGCGGGATCGAGGATCACCGAAATTGGGATGATACCGGGGTGCATATAACTTTGTTTGAGCTTCTCAGAGGTATTGGTAATTCCGGCCCGGGCGTTGAATTCGCCGCCCGAAAGGGTGGTCGGGACAACAATCTGGCGCACCGTCGGAGCATCGTATTCGGGCAGAAACCGATCGCCGTTTTCATCCACCACGGTACGAAACGGCTCCAGCCCCGCCGCCTCGGTAATGTCATGTTGCAGGCAGATGGTCACCGCCTTGCCGCCGTCGGTGGCCGAGCCGCCGCCGAAGCTGACCAACAGATCACAGCCCGCCTCCCGCGCCGCATTGGCGCAGCCCACGACGGCCTCGCGCGGCGAATGGGACGGCATATGATCCCAGCGCCCGGCATAGGCCGGGCCCAGGGCCTCGGCCATGGCGTTCACGGCGTCCGTTTCGCGGTTCAAGGTGCCGCTGACCAGCAGGAAGACCCGTTCGGCGCCCAGGCGTTCAGCCTCCCCCGCCACGGCGCCCGCCGCCTCCTGGCCGAATATGACCCGCTCCATGCCCGTGAAGACAATTTCTCCGCTCTGCATTGCATTCATCCTATTTGCTATGACGGATTGGGATCATTGATCCTGTCCAGGGGAAAAATCGGCCGCCGCACATTCTTGAAATCCAGCATGTCATAGTCGGAGGTGCAGACCCCGACGCCGGCGCATTCGATCACCTGTTTCGCCACATCGCCGAAACCGGCCCGGTAATGGATGCGGCTTTTCAGCATCAGATAGCGTTTCTTCAGGGGATCGATGCCCAGGCTCAGGAAACAATTCAGATCATTGGGTTCCTGATGGCGGCTGATCACCACGATTTCCACGGCGCCCGTATCCAGCACCACCGTCGGGCCCATGTCCTGCAAAATGCCGGTTGCCGCCGGCCCCTGATTGCGGAACTGCCCGTTGGAGATCAATTTGACCGCGCCCGTCACTTGCCGTGGCTCGCCCTGACGGTTGATGGACGGCATATCGATCTTGCCGCCCAGGTTGATGGTGACCTGGGCGCCGATGCCCGCCGCGATCATCTCTGCAACGGCGCCGGGATCATGAATGGCGAATACGGCGACGTCTTCCAGGCCGGCGTCCAGCACGCCGCCCAGGACAGCCATGGTATCCATGGTCCCGCCCGAGGCGGCATTGTCGTAATGATCCAGCACCACCACCGGACCTTCCGTGGCCGCCTTGGCGCGGGCCAGGGACTCTTCCAGGGGCTCGATCTGGTAAACGAAGGCCTCCCGCTCCGCCCAGGCAAAATCCAACAACTGGTCGCGGTAGCGTGCGGCCAGGCCTGGGTCATTGTCGGTCACCACCACGGCCGAGAGGCCCGCGTTATGGATATCGGCATGGGGGAAGCCCACGAACAGGGTGGCGATCAGGGCGCCGTCCGCCTCCATGCGCCTGGTCATTTCCTGCAATTCCTTGTTCGGAAAATTGTCGGTTCCCTGGCGCATCACGTGGGGCAGCATGGGCCGGTTGCCCCAGGCCATGGTGGGTTGTCCCTGGCCGCCCAGCATGGCGAACAAGGGCCGCCCGGCCCGCGCCGCCGTTTCATAATTATCAATATGGGGATAGGTCTGATAACCGGCGATCACCGTGGCGTTGTCGGCGATGGCGGAATACATGTTGGTGTGCATGTCCAGGGTCACGGCCATGGGCACATCCGGCGCGATCTCCCGTATCTTCGCCAAAAGGGTGCCTTCGCCGTCGTCGAAACTTTGCGTCACCATGGCGCCATGCAGATCCAGCAGAATGGCGTCACAGCCCGCCTTTACCGCGCTCAGGATCCGCGAAGTAATATATTCATAAGCCTCATCCTGCACGGGCCCCGAGGGCGGCGCATTGGCGCCGATGGGAAAGACCATTTCGGCGCCGGCTTCCTCCGCCAGATCAATATAGGCCCCGACCCCGCTGCCCGTACCCTTGAAGGCGTCGTAAACTTCCTGTCCCTCGTAGGGCAGGGGCTGCGCCTTGGCGAAGCGTTCAATGGGCGTCGGCACGGGCGAAAAAGTATTGGTCTCGTGCTTCATCATGGCGATGACCACGCGCATGGCTGTCTCCTCCTCATTCCGTTCTGGGCAATAGGCTGGCAGAGTGCTTTTGTGCTGGCAAGCAGGATGTTGGCGGAATTATTGCCGCTGCGAGTTAGAATTTGCGCGGGACTGCGAGGAGGCGCTAGAGCATTTCCAAGTGGGAAATGCTCCGATTCTTAAGATCAGAGCAATTTTTCCAATCACTTAGAATCGCTTCGCAATTCACATTGGACCGGAATTGCTCTAGTCGATGATATCTCCGCAGGCTTCCAACAATTCGCCCACCGGGTCGCCGATCACGGGGATAATTTTAACGACGGCCCCGGTCAGTCTGCATGGCGCCGCAGCCACCCCACATCCGGAAATAACCACCGACAACAATAACAAGGCAAGCACGCTACGAATGTTCATGGCCATATCTCTCAATATCGAATCCCTGGTACTCTCTGTATAAGCACCCAGGGAGGGCAATGCCACTATTTTGCATGACCAGCGGATCAGTGCAGGTTTATTTTGCCATTCCTTAGGCCGCGCCGTATCCCGTGAACGTGGCGGGTATGCGCTGGATATCCTGGATCACATCCCCCGGCAGGCTGCCGCGTAGTTCAGAGGACGCGCTGTCGGATATACTGTCCGAGATGCCGCCGAAACGCGCCTCGATGGCGGCGGTAATTTCATCGTGGCGGCCGACGGCCGCGAACAGGTGGACCACATCGTCGCTCACCTCATCGGCCATTTTGTCCCACTGGTCGGTCTTGGACATATGGTTCAGCTTATGGCCCAGGTCTTCCAGGCCGTGTTGTTCGAACACCGGCCAGTAGGCTCGCGTGGAGCCATAGAAACCAACCCGCATGCGGACCCATTCAACCATTTTCGCCACGGCCTCGTCGTCCGCCCCGGTGGCGATGAAGCCGCCGCCTGAAATCTCAAACCGTTCGCGCTTGCGCCCGACACTATCGAGAGCGCCTTGCAGGCGCGGGATGACGATATTTTCAAGATATTTGCGGGTACAGAAGGCATGCAGGCGGGCGCCGTCATATTCCTGGCCGGCGACTTTCATCATCGCCGGACCCACGGCGGCCACGGTTATGGGCGGGGCTGGGCTGGCAATGGGCTCGGGCGTAAAATTCGGTGTCATCAGGGTAAAGCGGTAATGTTCCCCTTCGAAATTCAGCGCTTCGCCGGTCTTCCAATTTTTCCAGATGGCCCGCAAGGCCTGGGCGTATTCCCGCAACCGGGGCGCGGGCGGGCTCCAGGGCGCCGAGAAGCGGCGCTCGTTATGTCCCTTGACCTGGCTGCCGATACCCAGGACGAAGCGCCCGTTGGAGGCGGCTTGCAGGTCCCAGCCGATATTGGCCACGGTCATGGGGCTGCGGGCAAAAGCGATGGCAATGCCGGTGGAAAGCTGTAGCCGTTCGCTGTTGATGGCGGCCACGCCCAGGGGCATGAAGGGGTCGTGGCGGTTTTCCAAGGTGGTGACGCCGTCATAACCCTTGGCCTCGATGGCGCGCACCGCATCGGCTACTTGGCGTAGATCGTGCTGTGGAATTGTCGTCATCACCCGCATGGCGTTCTACCTCTCGAAATTACGATTGCCGGCAGTTTGGCAGATCAGCGGGCAATTTGCTGCTGGAATGGAAAATAAATCTCCGCCCCAACCCGCTTCACCGTTATGCTGGGGGAAACTTGATATCGAGGAGTGAGCACATGAGCATTGGCGCCGGCGTCGGCCTGTCCACCTATCCGTTTTCCAGCACCGATGGTTTTTGGGATTGGGTCCGGATGTGCGAGGAAGGCGGGGTGGATTCCATCTGGCAGACCGATACCCTGGTTTCCAAGGAACCCATGCTGGAA
>JAPYPT010000266.1 GCA_029937535.1 Alphaproteobacteria bacterium | reverse complement strand
ATCCAGGACATCGCCACGGAACTTGGCGTGCATTTCGTGCTGGAAGGCAGCGTCCGCAAGGCCGGCAACCGAGTCCGCATTAACGCCCAGTTGATCGACGGCCAGAACGGCAACCATCTGTGGGCGGAACGCTTCGACGGCGACGTCGATGAAATATTCGACCTACAGGACGATGTCACGCACCAAGTGGTTAGCGCCACCGTCCCGCAGATTGCCGAGGCGCAACTGGCCCGGCTGAGACGTGGCGAGCGGATATTTGATGAAGCCCATGACTTGGCCTTACAGGCGCGTGACGATCTCGACCACGCCAACAGCCAGTCAGACCCGGTATTTTTGGCGTCATGTAAAGAGAAAGCCAGCCGGGCCATTGCCCTAAACGACAGGTGTTTTCCTGCATATACCTCCCTTTGCGTGGCCTATTGGCAGGAACTTCTAAAGTTCTGGACCGACGACGGGGCGGAAACAAAGCGGCTGCTCGAGCAGACCGCGCAACACTTTGTTGCCCTCGCCCCGGCCAATCATTCCGCCCACTACTGCGCCGGCATTGCCAATATGATGGTGGGCCGCGCTGAAGCCGGGGCGCAAAACATGCGCCACAGTCTTTCTCTGAATCCTAATGACACGTTGGTTATGGGCCTACTCTCCAATGTCGAAGCCTATTTAGAACATTTCAGCGAGGCGAAATCTCTGGCGGCACAAGTTATCCGCCGCAATCCCAAGGGCACCTATGATACCGGCACGGCCTATCTCAGTCTCGCCGAAGCCGCTTACGCGGAAGACGACGATAATTTCAGAGATTTTGCGGAAAAAGCAATTCAACACCACCCCACGGCGCCGGTACGCCGCGCCTTCATGATCGCTCATGCGGCCCGGACCGGCGATGGCGATTTGTTGCGGGAGCATTGGCGGCTTTTGCATCAAATTTCTCCACGCTTCATTGCCAATGCACTGGAAACCGAGCACAAATTCTTTGCAACGGCGGCAACGAACGAAAAGATAATGAACGCGCTAGGCAAGATCGACCTTGCAACCGGCGAATTGAAATCGGGCTGAGGCGCGGTGAACACGGAATATCTGGCAACCGTGAGCGGCTTGATTGAACGGGCCAAACTCGGTCCACACTACGAAATATCCTACAAATCCGTCTTTGGCGCCGTGGCGGCCTATGCCGACGGCAAGATTTTCATCACTTACGGAAAATTCGGCGTCGCCTTAAAACTGCCCGCCGATGTCTGCCAAAGCCTGATCAATGAAGACGCCTGCGGGCCGCTTAAATACTTCGAAAAGGGGCATGTCAAAAAGAATTATGTGGTGCTTTCCCGGAGCATCCTGGACGACCAGAGCCGCCTGGACGCCCTGCTGCGCCAAAGCGTGACCTTCGTCCAGGATTAGGGAGCATTAATACGGTGACGTAGTACTTATATCGTCCAGCGGCCTAGAAATTCGCTCGGACGATGACGATATAAGTACTACGTCACCGCATTAATGCTCCCGGCCACCGACTGTTAACTCTATCTCTCCACCACGTCGCCGCCGATTTGGGTGCGGCGCATGATACGGCGCTGATCGTTTGGAAAGCCGTCGCGGCGGTGCAGGGTGCAGCGGTTGTCCCACATCACCGTGTCGTGGGGCTGCCAGACGTGTTCCCAGCAATATTCCGGGCGCGTGCTGGCGGCCCAGATTTCATCCAACAGCGCTTCGCTTTCCGCAAGCTCCATGCCGACGATATAGGCCTCCTGGCGGCGGCCGAGATAAAGGCACTGACGGCCGGTCACCGGATGGGTACGGATCATCGGGTGTTCGGCGCCCGGCGCCTCCCTGACGTTCGCCGCCTCTTCAAAGCCACGGCGCAGGCCACCGACGCTGGTATGGCCCGCGTCGTGTTTTAAGTGCAAACCTTCGATACGGGCGCGCAGGTCCGGCGGCAGACCGTCCAAGGCGGCGTACATATTGCAAAAATAAGTGTTGCCGCCCGCGGCCGGGATCGACCAGGCGTGGAGGATGGAAGCCACGGCGGGGAGAGGATTATAAGACATATCCACGTGCCATTCGGCGTCCAGATTGCCCAGGCCGCCGATGGGGCGGCCGTTCTCGACCACGTTGGAGATGACGGTGACATAGTGATTGCCCGGCACGGAATTCTGCGCCGCCTTGCCCACGGGACGCAGGTCCAGGGGGCCGAAGTTCTGGGAAAACGCCATCAATTGATCATCGCTCAACCGGCCGCCGCTGATCCGCAGCACCAGATGCTCGGCCCAGGCCTGTTTGATCGCGGTCAGCACGTCTGGCTCAAGGGCTTTCGACAAATCAACGCCTTGAACGTCAGCCCCAAGTCCATGCCCCGATTTGCTGATTTTCAGATTGCTCATCCAGCCCCCCCTAACCCGTCAACATGATCGAAACAATGGCCACCATGATCAGGGCGATGCCGCCCAGTTCCATTGGCGAGGTCTTTTCCTTGAAGAACACGATGGAGGCGATGAAGGTAAAAATCAACTCGATCTGACCCACCGCGCGCACATAGGCGGCGTTTTGCAGGGTAAATGCGGTGAACCAGCCCATGGAACCCAAGAAACCGGCGATGCCCACCGCACCGGCCGGTTTCCAATGGCGGAACACCAACCCCATCTGGCCCGGCTGTCGCGTCAGCAGATATACCCCCATCATCACGGTTTGCATGATCAGGGCCACGGTCAGGGAGAAGGAAGCCCGGATCAACACATCGCCGTCGTCCAGAGACAGGGTGGCGCCGCGAAAGAAAACCACCGAGGCGCCCAGGAAGGCGCCGCAAATTAAACCCACGAGGGTCGATTTTTCAAACAAGGAGGTAGCCAGGTTGGCCCAGGTGACGGCGGTCTGGGCCATGGACAGGATAATCACCCCGGTCATCCCCACAACGATGGCGCCGACGCCCATGAGGCTGACCTCATCACCCAACAGGATCAGGCCCAGGATCGCGATCTGCACGATCTCGGTCTTTGAAAACGTCGTGCCCACGGCGAAATTCCGCAGGGAAAACAGATAGAGCAGGATGAAGGTAAAGAGGATCTGGCTAAGGCTGCCCAGCAGGCAATAAACTAGAAACTTGATATTGATGGCGGGCAGTTCATAGCCGAACTGGGTCACCAGGACGGCGAGCAATAGCAGCGCCAGGGGCAGGGCATAGATGAACCGCACATAGGCCGCCCCACCCGTGGACAGCCGGCCCTTGATATATTTTTGCAAGGCCGACCGCAGGTTCTGCATGAAGGCGGCAAAAAGGGTGATGGGAATCCAGTAACTGAACATTCACGGCTTTCAATCGATGGCGATCAGGGCGGCGGCGACGTCCCGGTCTTCGGTCAACAGAACATTGTAGGTGCGGCAGGCAGCCCCCGTGCCCATGGCCTCGATCACCACGCCCCATTCACGGACCCGGGCCCGCAATTCCGGATCGATCAACGCCCCAGTGGCGCCACAGCCCAGCAGCAACACGCCCACGGGCTCGACCGCATCACGAACGGGAGCAAGGTCTTCAATTGCGAGGTTGTCAATATTTTCGATGGACCAGGCCAATGTCAGGCGCGGCAGGACCAGGATAGAGCCTTTATGGCGCGTGCCCGATACGCGGAAACCGCCGTCACCGTATCCCTGGATCAGTTGCCGGTCAGCGCCGACGGGGGGCGTGATATCCATCACCGCACCTTGGTATTAGCTGGTGGATTTCGCCACGCGCTTGTCATCGCTCCGGTCTTCGCCCTTTCGGTGCCGGTCGCCCAGGCCAAGCACGATCAGCAAGGGCGCGGCGATGAAGATGGAGGAATAAGTGCCGACGATAACGCCCCAGATCATGGCGAAGACAAAACCCTGGATGACCGCACCGCCGAACACAAACAACACGACCAGGGCCAGAAGCGTGGTGACGGAGGTCATGGTGGTGCGCGAAAGAGTATCGTTGATGGCCAGGTTCAGAACATCCGGCAAACTCTTGGTCTTGTATTTGCGCAGATTTTCCCGCACCCGGTCATAGACCACCACGGTGTCGTTGATGGAATAGCCGACAATAGTCAATAGTGCGGCAATGGTGGAGAGATTAAATTCCATTTGGGTGGCCGCGAACATACCGATTGATAGGGCCACGTCATGCACCAGGGCGACAACGGCGCCGACGCCGAAATGCCATTCAAAGCGGAACCAGATATAGATCAGCATCAGGACCACGGCCAGAACGATGGCGATGGCGCCGGCCTCGATCAATTCGCCGCTGACCTTGGGGCCGACGAATTCCGTCCGCCGGTAATCCAGGCCGTTGCCCAAGGCGCCGCGCACCTTTGATACAGCCGCCTGCTGGGCGGCGGCGTCGCCGGGTTGCTTTTCGATACGGATCAAGACCGTGTCGGCGGCGCCGAATTCCTGCAGGGAAACCTCGCCCAAGCCAAGACCGCCCAGATTGGAGCGCATATCGCTCAAATTCGCGGGACCACTCGTCTGCACCTCGATTAGAATGCCGCCGCGAAAATCGATGCCGAAGTTCAAGCCCGGCGAAAATGCCAGGATCAGAGACACCACCACCAGTATGGCGGAGCAGACCATGGCGGGCTTGCGCCAATTTATAAAGGGTACGTTGGTTTTTTCGGGGACCAGTTTAATCTGAAACATCTGCCATCCCCTATATGGGCAACGCGGCGGGGCGGGTCCGCCGCAGCCAGAAAACCAGCATCAGCCGGGTTACCACCACCGCCGTGAAGACGGAGGTGATAATGCCAATGCCCAAGGTGATGGCAAAACCCTTGATCGGCCCCGAACCCATGGCGAACAGGATCACGGCGGCAATCAAGGTGGTGAAATTGGCATCAAGAATTGTGCCCAGGGCGCGTCGATAGCCCGCCTCCATGGCCGCGAACGGCGTCTTGCCGGTACGGATTTCCTCCCGGATGCGCTCAAACACCAGCACATTGGCATCAACCGCCATGCCGATCGTCAGGACAATCCCGGCGATGCCCGGTAGCGTCAAGGTGGCCTGCAGGATCGACAGGGCGCCCATGATCAGAAACAGATTGATCAACAGCGCCAAATCCGCCGCCAGGCCGAACAGGCCATAAGCCAGGGCCATGAAAACCATGACGGCGATAAAGGCGATGACGCAGGCGATCTTACCGGCCGCCACGGAATCGGCGCCCAAGGCCGGGCCCACGGTACGCTCCTCCAAAATCTTCAGCGGCGCGGGCAGTGCGCCGGCGCGCAACAGCAAGGAGAGGTCCTGGACTTCCTGCACGGAGAAATTACCGCTGATGATGCCGGTGCCGCCCAGGATCGGTTCCCGGATCACCGGCGCGCTGATCACCCGTTTGTCCAGCACGATGGCAAAGGGTTTGCGCACATTCTTGAGGGTCGCGTCGCCAAACCGTTTGGCCCCGATGCTATCAAAGCGGAAGGACACAACCGGCATGTTGTCTTGAAAGGTGGCGGATGAATCCACCAGGGTATCGCCGCTGACCATGACACGTTTGCGCACCACATACATGTCGACCGGGCTGCCGTCGGGGTTGCGTTCGTCCGATTCCAGCAGTTCCGAACCGGGCGGTGTCCGCCCGCCGGCCAGAATTTGGGCCGGCGATATTGTCAGGTCAACCAAGCGGAAAACCATTTTAGCGGTTTTGCCCAGAATAGCTTTCAGCCGCTCGGGATCTTGCAATCCCGGCACCTGGACCAGGATGCGGTCCTCGCCCTGGCGCTGGATGGTCGGCTCCCGCGTGCCCAGTTCATCGATCCGGCGGCGCACGATTTCGATGGATTGTTCAATGGCGCTGCGCCGGCGCTCCTGGATCGCTTCCTCCGTCAGGGTGACGTTGATCTGATTGCCGTTGACGACGGCGACCTCGATATCCCGTGCCCCGGGCATGCCGGAGACATTGCCCTGCACCGGCACCGACAGTTTCTTGATCTCCTCGACGGCCAGATCAAGCTGTTCGGGCTTGCGGATCGTGACGGTAACCGCAGTGCCGCGCAGGCCAAGATCGCGGTAGCCGATGCGTTTGCCGCGCAGGGCGGGACGAACGGAATCCACCAACGCGTTCAGGCGTTCCTGCACCACCACGCCCGCCTCGACCTCCAACAAAAGATGCGAGCCGCCTTGCAGATCGAGGCCCAGATTGACCTGCTTATGGGGCAGCCAATCGGGCAATCCGTCCGCTGTCTGTTCGGAGAGGAAATTGGGAATGGTGAAGACCAGGCCGGCCAGACACAACAGGGCGATCAGGGTGGTCTTCCAGGGGGCGAAATAAAGCATATTAGCGTGCGGGCCCGGCTATTTCTTGCCGCCGAAACCGAACATGGATTTCTTTGCCGGAGCTTCTTCGCCATCCTTGCCGCCGCCGTCTGACTTATCGCCGGAATTTTCTTCCGATTTTTCTTCCGACTTGCCGCCATCCCGGTTGCCCGCGACAGGCGTACCCTTGGCCAGGACGTCCTGCAAGGTGGACGAGATGACCTTGACCCGGATATTTTCCGCTAGTTCTACCTGGACGGTGTTTTCATCAATGACCTTGGTGACCTTGCCGAAAATGCCGCCACCCGTGACCACCTGGTCACCCCGGCGCACACTCGCCACCATTTCACGGTGCTCCTTGGCCTTTTTCTGCTGCGGACGGATCAAAAAGAACCAAAAGACCACGAATATCAGCAGTAACGGCATCAACTGTATGAACATGTCACCGCCGCCGGCCGCACCACCGGCCTGCGCATAAGCGGGCGAAATCAGCATATGGAATTCTCCGGTAATTAGCTTGAGGCGGGCGGACTATAGCCTCGCCGCAATAGATTGCAAACGCTAATGCGTTCTATCAGGTATCCGTTGGAATTGCATATTTTTTGCATGAATTCATACCGTTGACCACCAGGCCGGCGAAGACTAGGTTCCGGCCCTTCCAGCATAATCACGACAAGGTCGCCAATGTCCGCTTCCAAGAACCCGAATTTGACCACCGAACTCGCCCCCCTGCTGGGACGAATCGCCGATGCCCTCGACCGGATTTCGCCGCCGAGGGAGGTCGCGGTTGATCTCGCTGGCGCCGATGCTTTCGTCTGGCATGCCGACGAAAGCCACGTGGAGGCGAGCCGGGAGGTCAGCCGTCTTGACCTCCACCTCCT
>JAPYPT010000265.1 GCA_029937535.1 Alphaproteobacteria bacterium | reverse complement strand
CAGATTTGCATGACCTTGGGCGTGCAGCTCCTCAGTGCCGGACGGACGTCGGTGATCGTTTATACCATGCCGTTGTGGGCCAGCATTTTTGCCGTGTTCATTCTTGGCGAGCGGCTAACCTGGCCCCGGCTGGCGGCCTTGGGATTGGGCTTGGCGGGCCTGGTGGTGCTGATGGGACAGGACCTCGGCCACCTGCGCAATGCGCCCCTTGGCGCGGGCCTGACGCTTTTGGGCGCCGTCGCCTTTGGCCTGGGAACGGTCTGGATGAAGCGGCGCATTTGGCACAACGACCTGACGGTTCTGGCCGGCTGGCAACTGCTCATCGCCGCCATTCCCGTGTCTGCGATCTGGGCCTTCAATGGCGCTGAATTATCCCTTTCCGGCCTAAACCAGCACACCTGGCTTGCCATCGTCTATCAGATCTTCATCGCCAACGCCCTGGCCTATTTCGCCTGGTTCCGCGTGGTCGCCGCCTTCCCCGCCACGGTTTCGGGCATCGGCGCCATGGCGGTCCCCGTGGTCGGCGTGCTGGCCAGCGCCTGGCTGCTGGAAGAGGAGGTGGGGCCGTGGGAATGGACCGCGCTGGCCCTGATCGTCGGCGCCCTGGCCATCAATCTTGCCTCGACCCTGCAAAAGCGCGGGACCTGAGAATTCTAAATCCGGTCCGAGGCAGCTTTCTCGGTGATTTTTCCCAAAAACGAAAAAATGCTCCGGCACAGGGACGCCGAAGGGTCCGCCAAATCCTTGAGAATGGTAAAATGATCAAGGCCGCCCGCAGGTGCCACCTCGACATCATTGCCCAAGGAGCGCCATGCCGCCGCCAGGCGGTTTGACTGCCCGTGAAACCCCTCGGTCTCCAAACCGCCCACGGTCAGTAATAGGGGCACGGCTGACCGCCGCAACAAATTCAGCGGGCTGTTACGGGCACAGCTTTCCGCCGTCAGCCGGACCAGATCGTTCACGGATGTATGGCGCAGGGGTTCTAGATCGAACAGCCCGGAAACCGCTATGCCGCCATTGACGATCTGCCCGTCGAAACCGAATTCCGACCAATCGCTCAAGATCGACATCAGGGTCAGGTGACCGCCGGCGGAATGTCCCGATACCACAAGGGGCTGCCCCTTTTGGCGCAGCTCCCGCGATACCCAGGCTACCGCCGCCCGCGCCTCATGCACGATTTCATCGATGGTCGCGGCGGGTGCAAGTGTGTAGTTGGGCAGCACGACAGTCCAGCCGGCCGCCACGAAGGGCGCCGCCAGAAAGACAAAGATCGATTTGTCGAGGGCACGCCAATAGCCGCCGTGAAAAAATATCAAAATGGGGCCGGGCGCCTCGGGACCGGACGGCTCTGGGCCATGCCCGGGCGAAAAAATATCAAGAACCTGACGCGGCGCCGGGCCGTAGGGAACATCGCACCGGCTGTTCGCATTGGCGCGGAACGCCGCGCTCAACTCTTCATAGCTGGCATAGACCTGTTCCCGCTGGGGATGACTGCGGCGCAGGTTATATTGAGCTTCGAATATTTCATCCGCCCCGCCACGGCTCATGAGCGTTAGCTTCCAAGCTGGGGAATTTCCAGGGGCGTCACATTGATCCCAAGGCCTGCCAGACGGTCGTGGGCGAGGGTCAGGTATTCGGCCAGAATAGTGCGTTCGGCCTCGGGGGCCAGGGCGCCGAGGCCCATTTCCGCCGTCTTGATATCCGCCGCCACCACATCCGCCGCCGCGCCGCCCGCCGTCATCCAGGCGCAGTGATAGCCGCGAAATTCCACCTCGCATATGTGGGTGTGAATGGTCTGGGCGATCAATTCCTTGTCGGCGGCGGAAAGCTCGGGCGCGCGTTTTTCCAGATAAAACCAGCCGAAGGCGGCATGACGAATTTTGTCCTCCACGCAAAGATCGAGAACGCGCCGGATCACCGGGTCCTTGGCGTTGTCGCGATAGCCACGCCAAAGCTCCAGCTCCAGGCCGTCTTCCACGGCGCAATGCGCCGCCACATAGGCATCGAGGGATTGTCCGGAGTCCAGCGCGCGCTGGTGCAGATCCTGATTAAAGATCTCCCCATAGGCCTCGTTGGCGGGGCTTTCCAGGTAGCCGCCGCAAGCCTCGGCAACCCGGTGGCAAACGTCAACATGCCAGGCCTCTTCGCTGTTGCGTACGGTGAGAAAATATTTCGGGTCCGCTTCCCGGCGCACTTCCAGGCAGAACCGGACCAGCAGCGCCGGCGTTTCGGTCAACCCGGTATATTCGCTCCAGGCCCGCCGGCTCCACGTCAACCGGGCCGCCGCGAGGGTTTCGCCATCATAGGCAGAAGCATCGAATGCGGCCCAGGGCACATCGTCATTGGGCACCCAGCAGCTTTCCTTGCCGGCTTCATACAGATCCCCAATTGTTTTGATCGAGGGGGTGAGATCAAGGGGAAAGCGCTTCTCGACGGGGATTGGTGTTGTCTCAACGGCGGCTGCGGACATTGTTTTATTCCTTAAAGGTCGCCGATTTTCGGATGGTTGAAGGTCGGCAAATTGACGCCCCAGGGTTTCATGCGCCGGCGCAGGCGTTTTACGGTTTTAACGACAATGGGGATTTCCAGCTCTTCCGCGGTGCCGCCCAGGCCGGCGTCCCAGGCCAGCCTATCGGCCTTGACCTCCAGGAGGGAGGCGGGATTTTCGGGCGCCAGCCAGGCCCGGTGATAGCCGTTTAATTCAACATCCCGGACCATGACGATGACCGCTTCTTCGACCTTTTTGAGCGCTTCGGGCGACAGTTTCTTGACGCGATAATCCATATAGGTCCATCCAAAGGCGCAATGGCGGACCTCGTCGCGCATGATCAGTTGGAAGATTTTTCTGGCCACCGGATCGGTCACGGCCTCCCGCAGATACTTGAAGACATCGAAGGCGAATTCCTCCGCCGCGCAGACCAGCGCGGCGATGATCGCTTCCAACGGCGTATCGGGGTCCAGCGCCATTTTGCGCACGCCGTGGGTCGATACGGATTTTTGATAGATATTTTCATAGGGCTCTTCGATATAGCCGCCCAATTTATCCGCCATCATGAAGCAGGTCTCCGCATGGCGGGATTCTTCCTGGGTGCGGATGGTGAAATAGAGCTGCAAATCCGGCTCCAGGCGGTCCTGGCAGAACCTGATCTGCAAGGCCGGGCTCTCGGAAATGGCGCCAGACTCGCTCCAGGCCCGCCGGGACCAGAATTCCCGCGCGCCCCGCAATTGCGCTTCGGTGTATTTGGAAAGTTCCAGCAAATCCCAATCGATATCCGTCCGCGGATCCCACTGGTTCTTGGCCGAGGCATGAAACAGTTTCCTGATCTTCGGAATTTGCGCCGCCAATTTAAGCGGAAACCGCTGTTCCGGCCGGTCGAGAATTGAAATCTCTGCTGCCTGCTTCGCTATCTGAGCCATTGTGATGTCCTTTCGTCGCCGCGCTAGAAGGCGCCTAGTTTGGGGTGCTCGAAGATCGGCAGTTCGAACCCCCAGGGCAACATGCGCCGGCGGATGCGTTGCACGGTTTCGATGAATACGGGGATCTCCAATTCCTCGACCGTGGCGCCCAGGCCCGCCTCCCAGGTTAACCGATCCGCCCTGACCTCCTGGGCCGAAGCCGGATTTTCCGGCGCCAGCCAGGCGCTGTGATAGCCATTCATTTCCACGTCACGGATCATGATGATGACGGCCTCTTCCACCTCCCCGATCTGCTTCGCCGTCAAACTCTTGATGCGGTGGTCCATGAAGGCCCAACCAAAGGCGCAATGGCGGACTTCGTCCCGCATGACGGCCCTGACCACCTGTATGGCCACCGGATCGGTCGCCACCTCCGTCAGGTGTTTGAAGACATCGAAGGCAATCTCCTCGGCGCCGCAGACCAGGGCGGCGATGGTGGCCTCCAGGGGCAGATTGGGATCCAGGGCCATTTTGCGCACGCCATGGGTTGCCACCGAACTCTGATAGACACTGACGAAGGGCTCCTCGATATAGCCGCCCAGATTTTCGGCCATCAGGTAGCAGGCCTCGGCATGGCGGGCTTCTTCCTGGGAGCGGATGGTGAAGAAGAGCTGTAAATCAGGCTCCAGCCGGTCCTGGCAAAATCTGATCTGCAAGGCCGGGCTTTCGGAAATGGCGCCATACTCGGCCCAGGCCCGACGCGACCAATATTCACGGGCGCCCAGCAACTGCTCCTCGGTGTATTTGGAAAGATCCAGCAAATGCCAATCAATATCCGTTCGCGGATCCCACTGGTTCTTGGCCGAGGCATGAAACAGCTTGCGGATTTGCGGAATTTCCGGCGCCAGCCTGAGCGGAAACCGCTGTTCCGGGCGATCGATGATTGTTGCTTCCGACGCTTGCGCCATTGCGATGTCCTTACTCCGATGCGGCATGGCGAGCAGGCGGGGCATTGAGCCTTGGGGATACCGCATACATGCTGCCGTTATCAATGAACTTTGCACCAATCCAGCCGCAATTAATATCCTTGAATGCGGTGATGGCCCCATGCAGGCCTGGAAAACGCTCGTCGTCTTTGCTAGCCTCCCCTGATCGCCTGTCCGCACACTGTACGACACACCGTCATCCCCGGGCGTAGCGAAGCGAAGACCCGGGGATCCAGAACCGCAAACACATGAGTTTGTTGCCCTGGATTACCGGGTCGAGCCCGGCAATGACGTAAAAATGGCATTGTGCCGTGCCGTGTCGTGTGGTCTGTCCAGGCGGGTAAATTCAATTCATTGAAATCATTGAGAATTTCATGAACAAGCAGACCATGTCGGGGACCGAAAAACCGACACCCATGATGGAACAGTTTCTGGCGATCAAGGGGCAGCATGACGACTGTCTGTTGTTCTACCGCATGGGCGATTTCTATGAATTGTTCTTCGATGACGCGGTCAAGGCGGCCGCCGCCCTGGACATCACCCTGACCAAGCGGGGCAAGCATCTGGGCGAGGATATTCCCATGTGCGGGGTTCCGGTGCATGCGGCTGAAACCTATCTGTTGCGCCTGATCCGCAAGGGCTTCCGTGTTGCGGTGTGCGAGCAGACGGAAGACCCGGCCGAGGCAAAAAAGCGCGGCCCCAAGTCCGTCGTCAACCGCGCCGTGGTCCGCCTGGTCACGCCCGGCACCTTGACCGAGGATGCCCTGTTGGATGCCCGCGCCAACAATTATCTCGCCGTCCTGGCCGAGGTGCGGGGCGACTGCGCCCTGGCCTGGCTGGATCTGTCGACGGGAGAATTTCTCACGGCACCCCTTTCCGCCGCCGACATCGCCACGGAACTGGCCCGCCTGATGCCCGGTGAAATCGTGCTGTCGGAAGCGATGCTGGCGGCGGTGGGGTCGGGGGCGGAGGAGTGGTACCAGGATTGGGCCCACCGGATGACCCCGTTCGCCACCGCACGGTTCGATTCCGGATCCGGCCAGCGGCGGCTGCAGGCGTTGTACAAGGTCGCCTCTCTGGATGCCTACGGCGAATTTAGCCGGCCCGAGTTGGCGGCTTGCGGCGCCTTGGTGGAGTATCTGGAAATGACCCAGGTCGGACGTCTGCCCCGCATGGCGCCGCCGCGGCGGGTGGCAACACAAGACAACATGGCCATCGACCCCGCCACCCGGCGCAATTTGGAACTGACCCGAACCTTGAGCGGCGATGGCAAGGGCAGCCTGCTGGCCACCATCGACCGCACGGTCACCGGGGCCGGCGCGCGCCTGTTAAGCCAACACCTCTCGGCGCCCCTGACATCGCCAACCGCGATCGCCGGGCGTTTGGACATGGTGGCCTACTTCATCGCCGGGGAACGCCTGCGCCAGGACGTGCGCGCCACCTTGCGGCAAAGCCCCGACATGGCGCGGGCCCAGACCCGGCTGAGCCTGGAACGGGGCGGACCAAGGGATCTATCCGCCATCCGCGACGGCCTCACGGCCGCCCACGCCCTGGGCGGGCTGCTTGGCGCGGCGTCCCTGCCGCTGCCGCCCGAGGGTATCGTGGACGCGGCGGCGGGCCTGGGCCGTCATGATGGCCTGGTTGACGAGCTGACCCGCGCCCTGAACCCGGAGCCACCCATCGCCAACCGCGACGGCGGCTTCATTGCGTCGGGGTACCGGCCTGATCTGGACGAACTCAGAGACCTGCGCGACGCCTCGCGCAAACTGATCGTCGGGCTGGAAGCGGGCTACCGTCAGCAGACAGGCATCGATAATCTGAAGATCAAGCATAACCGGGTGCTGGGCTATTTCATCGAAGTCGCGGCGCGCCGGGCCGAGGGCCTGATGACCGCGCCCCTGAACGAAAGCTTTATCCATCGTCAGACCATGGCCAACGTGGTGCGTTTCTCCACCATCGAGTTGTCGGATCTGGAACGGCGCATCGCCGAAAGCGCGGACAAGGCCCTGGCCCTGGAGCTGGAACTGTTCGAGGCGCTGTCCACCATGATCATGGAAAATGCGGAAGCCATTCGCCGCGCCGGCGGGGCCATGGCTACTTTGGATGTCGCCGCCGCCAATGGCGAGATGGCTATCACGGGCCGTTTCTGCCGCCCTGTCGTCGATGACGGCCAGGGTTTCAATATTCAGGGCGGCCGCCATCCGGTGGTGGAGGCGGCATTGGCGGCGCGCAACGAAGGTGCCTTCATCGCCAATGACTGCAGGCTGGATGAAGGTGGGGATGATAGCGGCGAAGAGGCGGCCCGGATTTGGCTGGTCACCGGCCCCAACATGGCGGGCAAGAGCACGTTTTTACGGCAAAACGCCCTGATCGCCATCATGGCCCAGATGGGCGCCTACGTTCCCGCCGCCGCCGTCCATATGGGCGCGGTGGACCGGTTGTTCAGCCGGGTCGGCGCGGCGGACGATCTGGCGCGCGGTCGTTCCACCTTCATGGTGGAGATGGTGGAGGCGGCGGCGATCCTGAACCAGGCCACCGCGCGGTCCTTGGTCATTTTGGACGAGATCGGCCGGGGTACGGCGACCTACGATGGTCTGTCCATCGCCTGGGCGGCGGTGGAACATTTACACGCGGTCAATGGCTGCCGGGCGTTGTTCGCCACCCATTATCACGAGCTGACGGCGCTTTCCGCCACGCTGGACGGCCTGGCCAATGTCACCATGCGGGTCAAGGAATGGCAGGGCGATGTGGTCTTCCTGCACGAGGTGGGGC
>JAPYPT010000264.1 GCA_029937535.1 Alphaproteobacteria bacterium | reverse complement strand
TTAAGATAAATGAGAACCACTTTTCCATAGTTATTCTCCCTGTCGAAGTTGTTTGAATTTTCGGCTTAGCCGAACGGACCGATTTGCTAAAACCAGCCGCATTTTCACAACAAATAGTTGGGCAGATTTTCAGACTATCAAGCTATTTAAATTTACGAGCAAAGGCAACCTTTTTCATTTCAAATTTTACCGGCTGCGCGAAGATAACACTCTTAGGGAGTAGAATTTTATGAATTGCTGCATGTGCTAGAGTGGATGATGGCGGTGATAAGTTAGCAAAATTTGGGGTCAGGCCTTTCTTTTTGCGTTTTAATAGTATTAGGGTCTTTCCTATTGATTTTTTGGACGTCCATCGCCTTGAAGACGGTTGAACAGCGACGGCCCATCTGGGTGCCGACTTTAACAAGGTAGCGTCAAGGACCCGTTCGGAGGCCCGCATCAGGGAGCGGCTGCCGGAGCGACTCATCCAACGATGATCGATACCTGAAGTGGTTGCGGCAACGAAAATGCCGCCCGCCCTTTGACCTAGGCGTTCCGCCGACTGTAGACTTCTCCAAAATCGTTGTAGGAGGAAAACAAAATGAAAATCACCGCAGTCGAGAACAAGACCTTTGGCGCCGTTGTCACCGATGTATCCCTGGCCGCGTTGGGTGATGAAGACTTCGCGGCGATCGAGGCGGCGTATCTGGAATACGGTTTTTTGGTGTTTCCGGAGCAGTTCCTCTCAAACGAGGAAAACATTGCCTTCGGTGAACGCTTCGGGGAGCTGGAATTCGGCGCCATGTCCCTGTTGTCGAACAATAATGTCAACGAGGACGGCTCAACGGGGGAAGTTCTGCATATTGAATCCCAACGCATGCGGATGATTATCGGCAATGAAACCTGGCATACGGATTCAACCTACAAACCGTACAGCAGCAAATGCGCAATGCTTTCGGCGGTGGTGATGCCCGGCCTGGGCGGCGGCACGGCCCTGGCCGACACCCGGGCCGGCTACGCGGCGTTGGATCAAGCGACCAAGGACCGCATCGCCGATCTGAGCGCCTATCATTCGAACCGGTATTCCCAGGCCAATGACCTGGGTGATTTCCCGGTCCAGCAGGCGGACACCATTTACCATGGCGAGGCCTATCTGCGGCCCCTGGTCAAGCGGCACCCGGAAACCGGCGTCATGAACCTATTTATCGGCCGCCACGCCTTCGCCATTCCGGGGCTGAGCCGGGATGAGAGCCGGGCGCTGCTGCAATCCCTGCTCGATGTTATCGTCGCGGATGAGGCCCGGGTCTACGAACACAATTACCGGCCCGGCGATCTGTTGTTCTGGGACAACCGCGCCATACTGCACCGGGCCCTGCCCTACGATTATAGCCAACCGCGCATCGTGATCGCCACCCGGGTGGCCGGCGAAGAGAGCGAATTCGCCTACAATCCATCTGATAGAGAGGCCGCGGCGGGCCGTCGCGCCCTGGCCGAGGAGCTGGCGCTGCTGGCCGAGGAAACAAAGGACCGTCGATACAGATCGACAACGGCACGCAGCGGCATGGCGGCGTTTTAGAGCCGCTTGCGTCGATTGGGCTCAGGCCTTTTGGCGAGTTATGGATTTCCGCGAAGCCTGTCCTCGCGAAGGCGGGTTGGTCGTGAGGCTTGCCTTTATCGAACAAATACGGAACAATGTGGCTATGAATATCTCGCTAACGTCAGAGCAAGAAGCTGCCATCGACCGCCTGATTGCGGCTGGGGTTTTTCCCTCCAAGGAAGCCGCCATCGCGCGCAGTCATGAATGGCTGACCGAAGAGGCGGAAAAATTGGAAGCCCTGCGCGCCGATATCCAGGCCGGAATTGATCAGGCCCATCGCGGCGAGGCGCGGGAGATTTCCGCCGAAGATATCATGCAACGTGTGCGTAAACGGTTGGAAGAAGAAAAAATCACCAATCCAGCCGTATGAATCGGGCCCATTTCACACCTATTGCCGAGGCGGATTTAGAGGATATTACCTACTACATCGCGCTCGATAATCCGATGCGCGCCGCAACGTTCGTAGAAGAAATTATCGCTCACTGCCGTAGGATCGCCGCCCGCCCGCGCGCCCAGCTTATGATGTTTTCTGCTGGCGGCTTTCCCGGTGGGCGAGATAGAGACCGGAGGCGATGATGATGGCGGCGCCGGTCCAGGTCCAGGCATCGGGAAGGGCGCCGAAGATCAAATAGCCCAAGGTGGCCGCGATCAGGATATCGCCGTAATAGAAGGGCGATACGGCGGATGCGGGGCCATATTGCAGCGCCTTGACGACGAAATACTGACCCAACCCGCCGAGGACGCCGAGGCCCACGAAAATCGCCACATCAGTGAGGTCCACCGGCATCCGGTAGTCGAACGGCAGGGCGATGCTCATGGCGATGGTCGCCGCCAGGGCGGTGTAGATAATCGTGGTTTCCGCTGGGTCGTGGGCGACGACGATGCGTGTCATGATCTGGTAGAGCGCGAAACAGACCGCCGATATGCCGACCAGCACGGCGCCCAGATTGGCGACATCGGCAACACCGCCGCCGGGCCGGACGACAATCAATATCCCTATGAACCCCACCAGCACCGCGCCCCAGCGCCGTGGCCCGACCCGTTCGCCCAGCAGCGGCACTGACAGTGCCGCGACCATCAAGGGCGTGGTGAACATGATGGCCGAGGCCGTCGCCAGATGCAGCAGGGGCAAACCGGCAATAAAGACGGTGTTGGAAATGAACATGATGATCGAACGCCCGAATTGCAGACCGTAGCGCCGGCTCTGAAACAGGCGCCAGCCATACCTGGGCCAGAACAGGATGATCATGGCGATCAGATGCCCCGTGAAGCGGGCCCAGACGATCTGGATCAACGGATATTCGGTGGTCAGGAATTTCGCCATGGCGTTCATGGTGGACAGCAAGGTGACCGCCAGGCACATGAACAATATGGCCTTTACGATATTGCCGCTGACGCGGGTGGGGGTCTGGTCCTTCATCGTCAATTTCGCGGCGCGTTATCGCCAAAGTTCGGCGCTGACGCCATCGCGCACCCGCGAACCTGTCCCCCTAAAATACCCCCTTATCCCGCATCGCCGCGATGTCGCCGTCGTCGTATCCCACGTTCCGCAGGTTCGCCTCCGTATGTTGGCCTAGCTCCGGCAGATCGAACACCACTTTGCCCGGCTCGTGGCGGAATTTCATGGGGATGCCGATGTGTTCCCAGCCGCGCTCGTCCTCGATGATCATTTCCCGGTGGCGCAGTTGCGGGTCGTCGGCGCCTTGGCGCAGGTCGTTGACCGGGGCGAAGGCGGCGTCCACATCCGAGAACCAGTCGATCCAATAGGCCTGGGTTTCGCCAATAAAGCTTTCCGTCAGGAAATTCTTGGCCGGGTCCTGGTTCGGTCCGGGGGGCGGCTCGCAGACCGGGATCAGGTCGGGGCGCCCCAATTTGTTGAGGATGGCGGCGGCGAAATGCATCTCGGCCCCGCCCAGGACGATATGCCTGCCGTCCTTGGTTTCGTAAATATTGTACATGGCGTTGCCGCCCCAGGAACGTTCGTGCTTGGGGTTGGGCGCGCGTTTTTCGGCGAACACGGGGCCCACATTGTTGGGCATGGCGGCGATCAGGCTGTCCATCATGGCCAGGTCGATGTAATCGCCCTTGTCGGTATCGCGGCGCCGGTACAGCGCCATCAACACCGCCGACAGCCCCATCATGGAGGACAGCATGTCCGCATTGGCGATGGCGGGAATGGCGGGGACGCCGTCGGGGCCCAGGTTGACGCTGAGGATGCCCGCATAGGCCTCCGTCGCCATGTCGTGGGCCGGTTTTTTGGCGTAGGGGCCGTCCTGGCCAAAGGCGGAGAGGGAGGCATAGACGATGCCGGGATGGCGCGCCGAGACGGCGTCATAGCCAACACCCAGGCGGTCGACGACGCCGGGGCGGAAGGCCTCGATCATCACGTCGCAGCTCTCGGCCAGGCGCAGGGCGGCTTCCACGCCTTCCTCGGTCTTCAGGTTGAGCTGCACGCTTTGCTTGTTGCGATGGGTGTTGGCGAAGAACACCGTGGTGCCGTCCCGCTGGGCGCCGATCACCCGGTTCGGCTCCCCGCCGTTGATGGGTTCCAGCTTGATCACCTCGGCGCCATGGTCCGCCATCATCTGGGTCAGCAGGGGCCCTGGCAGGAACAGGGAGAGATCGAGGACGCGGATACCTTCGAGTTTCATGGTCTATGCTTTCTTTGAATTTCTAAAACTATATCACAGGACGCGCAGCCTGTTTCAGACATTGCCGGGTGTTGCTCATTGTTGCCCGGTTTATGTTCTGACCTGCGCCAAGATTAAATGGCCAGGACAACCGTCGCCAGATCGCCGCATTGCCCTGGATGCCCGTGTCAAGCACGGGCATGACGATATTGGCAGTTTTTAGCCAATTATTTCTCTATTTCGTCATTGCCGGGCTTGACCCGGCAATCCATCTCGACATCTGGCCCGGGTCTCCGCCGCGCTGCGCCCGGGGATGACATTTGAGCGTACGGCATGAAATTGCAGGCACTATGTCGCAAACTTTAAATGGCGTTTTCTTTGCGCAGGCGGGCGATGTCATCGGATGAATAGCCCAGTTCGGACAGTATGTCTTCGCTGTCGGCGCCCAGCTTGGGGCCGGGACGGGCGGGGATGGGTTCGTCCAAACGAATAGGGTTGTTCAACAGTTTCAGGCCCGAATAGTCGGGATGGTCAACTTCCTGCACGCCGCCCCGGTCCCGGAAATAGGGATTGTCGAGAGCCTGGGCCAGATCGTTGACCGGGCCGGCGGGCACGGCGCCCGCGAAATGTTCCAGCCATTCGGCACTCGGCCGTTTGATCAGCACCCGGTCCAACATTAATGTCAGCTCGTCGCGATTTTCATGCCGGCCTTCATAGCCCTGGAAACGGGGGTCGGCCTTCCATGCGGGCTGTTCGATCTTGTCACACAACGCCTCCCAGAATTTCTGGGTTTGCGCCATGACGAAGATCCAGCCGTCCTGGGTGCGGTACAATTGCGAGGGCACGATATAGGGATGGCCCGAGCGCGGCACCCGGCCCGTCACATCCCCCTCGTTCAGGTACCACACCGCCGGATAACTCAATTGATGCATGGCGACATCGTAGAGGGAGATTTCCAAATCCCGGCCCCGGCCGGTCTCCTTGGCCTGGTTGATGCCCGCCAGCAGCGCCAGGGCGGAGGTGACGCCGGTCATATAATCGACAATCGACAGCCCCATGCGCGTGGGGGGGCCGTCCGGCTCGCCACTCAGGGCAAGAAAGCCCGCCTCCCCCTGCATCAGGAAATCATAGCCCGGCCAGCCGGCCCGCTCGCCGGCGCTACCGTAGGCGGAAACATGGGCGCAGACGATGGCCGGATTGTGGGCGGCCAGATCGTCATGGCGCAGACCCAGCTTGCCGGGCTGGTCGCCGCGCAGGTTGTTGGTCAGGCCGTGCGCGGTGGCCACCAGGCGGTGCAATACCTCTTTTCCTTCCGGATGCTTCAAATCCAGTGAGAGAGAGCGTTTGTTGCGGTTGAAGGCCTGAAAAAACTGCGAGTCGCCCTGGCCCAGATGATAGGGCCCGACGCTGCGCGCCATGTCGCCGCCCATTTGGCGGTTTTCGATCTTGATCAGATCGGCGCCCAGATCGGCCAGAAAGCCGGTGCCGTAGGGCCCGGCGCCGTAATGCTCCACGGCGATAACCCGCAGGCCGGCCAATGGAAGGCTGGAGGGCGGCAAACTCACACCGGGTTCCTCTCGATCAGTTGCCGCGCGATGATGATGCGCTGCATCTCGTTGGTGCCCTCGCCAATGCACATCAGGGGGGCGTCCCGGTAATAGCGCTCCACATGAAACTCCTTGGAATAGCCATAGGCGCCGTGGATGCGCATGCACTCGGTGGCGTTCTCCAGCGCGCTTTCGGAGGCAAACAGCTTGGCCATGCCCGCCTCCATGTCGCAGCGCTCGCCACGGTCATAGGTGGCGGCGGCATTTTCCACCAACAGGCGGGAAGCCTCGCAGCGGGTCGCCATGTCGCCCAGCTTGGTCTGGATGGCCTGGTGCTGGCAGATCGGCTTGCCCATGGTCTCGCGCACCTGGGAATAGGCGGTGGCATCCTTCAAGGCCGCATTGGCGATGCCGACGCCGCGGGCGGCCACGTTGATGCGGCCTAATTCCAACCCGCCCATGACATGGCGGAAGCCCGCGCCTTCCTCCAGGCCGATCAGGCGGTCGGCGGGGACGCGGTAGTCATCGAACACCAGCTCGGCGGAATCGATGCCCTTATAGCCGAGTTTTTCCAGCTTGCGCCCGACGCTGAAGCCGGGGCCTTTTTCAGCGATAAACAGCGAGGTGCCCTTGTGCCGTGGCTGGGCCTCGGGATCGGTCTTGACCAACAGGGCGACGCAGCCGCCCTCGATGCCGTTGGAAATCCAGGTCTTGGTGCCGTTGATCACATAATCATCGCCGTCGCGCACGGCGCGGGTGCGGATGGCTTGGAGGTCGGTGCCGCAATTGGGTTCGGTCAGGGCCAGGGCGCCGCGCAGCTCGCCCGTGGCGAAGCGTGGCAGATAGGCGCGTTTCTGATCTTCCGTGCCGAAGCGTTCCACCGCCGCCGCCATGATCAGGTGGGAATTGAAAATACCGCTCAGCGACATCCAGACCTCGGACACCACCGTGACGATCTTGGCATAGGTTCCCGCCGGCAGGCCCAGGCCGCCATAGTCCTGGCCGATGGTGGCCCCGAACAGGCCGAGCTCCTTCATCTGTTCGACCATTTCGTGGGGGTAGATATCGCCATGGTCGAATTCCAGCACCTTGTCGCGGACCTCCCGGTCCAGCCATTTTTGCACCGCATCCAGCAATTGTTGTTCATCTTCCCGGGTGATACTTTCGCCGGCCCGGTTTGTCAGTGTTTCGCTCATGACATCAACTCCCCTGCATCTTGTCTTCCACGCCGTGCCCGCGCTTGGGCACCAATACCACCCGTTGATAACTCATCACCAAGGTGCCGTCCTGCTTATGGGCCCGGGTTTCCACGGTGACCATGCCCTGGGTCGGGCGGGATTTGGATTCCCGCTTCGCTTTCACTTCCGATTCCGCATACAGGGTATCGCCGTTGAAGACCGGCGCCGGCATGGAGATATCGGTCCAGCCCAGATTGGCGATGGCCTTCTGGC
>JAPYPT010000501.1 GCA_029937535.1 Alphaproteobacteria bacterium | reverse complement strand
TCCTACCGCCAGCACTTCATGCTGCACTACAACTTCCCGCCCTATTCCGTGGGCGAGACCGGCCGCTTCGGCTTTACCGGCCGGCGCGAGATCGGCCATGGCAAGCTGGCCTGGCGGGCCATGCATGCGGTGATGCCGTCCAAGGATGATTTCCCCTACACCATCCGCATCGTCTCGGAGATCACGGAATCCAATGGTTCCTCCTCCATGGCCTCCGTTTGCGGCTCGTCGCTATCCCTGATGGACGCGGGCGTGCCCTTGAAAGCGGCGGTGGCCGGCATTGCCATGGGGCTGATCCTGGATGGCGACAAGTACGCCATCCTCTCGGACATTCTGGGTGATGAGGATCATCTGGGCGACATGGACTTCAAGGTGGCGGGCACCGAAAACGGTATCACCTCGCTGCAAATGGACATCAAGGTCGCCGGCATTACCGAGGCGATTATGAATGATGCCCTGTCCCAGGCCAATGAAGGCCGCAACCACATCCTGGCCGAAATGGCCAAGGTGATCGGTGAACATCGCGGCGAATTGAAAGACACCGCGCCCAAGGTTCAGCAATTGAAGGTCCCGGTCGACAAGATCCGCGAAATCATCGGCACGGGCGGCAAGATCATCCGCCAGATCACCGAGGAAACCGGCTCCAAGATCGATATCGCCGATGACGGTTCCGTGCGGGTCTCTTCACCCAACCAGGAAAGCATTGATGCGGCGGTGGCTTGGATCACCGGTATCATTGCCGAGCCGGAGGTTGGCGAGATCTACAAGGGCAAGGTCGTGAAAGTGGTCGATTTCGGCGCCTTCATCAACTTCATCGGTACCCGGGACGGCCTGTGCCACATCTCGGAACTGGCCGACTACCGGGTCAAGACGGTGAGCGATATCTGCAACGAAGGTGATCAGGTCTTTGTCAAATGCCTGGCCATCGACGATCGCGGCAAGGTTCGCCTGTCCATGAAAATGGTTGACCAGGAAACCGGTAAGGAAATGGTCAAGGAAGAAGCAACCGCCGACTGATCGGGTTGGTATTCCTGTCAAAAGATTGGCCCCGCCTCCGACATTGGGAGGCGGGGCTTTTTCTATGTTAAATCACTCGTTTCTCGCGCAGCTCGGCGATGGCGCTGTCGTCATATCCCAAATCGCGCATGATGTCGTCCGTGTGTTCACCCAAGGTCGGGGCGCGGTGGCGGATTTCAGCCGGGGTTTTGGACATGCGGATGTGCAGTTTGGACACCGGCGCCGGCCCCGGCGTGCCCGGGTATTCGACCTCCTGCAAATAGCCGCTGCCTTGCACTTGCGGATCGGTCAGGGTATCGGCCGGTTTGTAGATATGGCCGCAGGGGATGCGGGTTTCGGCCAGGATGGCGATAGCTTCCTCGCGGCTGCGTTCGGCGCACCATTTCTGCATGCGGGCGGAGATCTCAACCCCGTTGTCGCCGCGGGCCAGGTCATCCTTGAACTTGGGGTCATTGACCCAATAAT
>JAPYPT010000263.1 GCA_029937535.1 Alphaproteobacteria bacterium | reverse complement strand
CTCCGGGGGGTCCCCGGTATCGACGATGGGCGACAATTCCCACACGTTCTGGGGCATGTAGCCGAGGAATTTTCGGATCTGCGCCAGGGCCTCCGTCTCGTTCGCGGCCACCGCATCGACCACGCCGTTGGCGGCATGCACGTCGGCGCCGCCAAGCTCCTCCTTGGTCACCGTGACGCCCAGGGCGCGTTGTACCACCGCCGGCCCGGCGATCAGAATTTGCGCCGTGTCCCGGCTCATGGTCACGAAATGCGAGGCGACCAGGCGGGCGGCGGGCAGTCCCGCCACCGGCCCCAGGGCGGCGGAGGCGACGGGCACCATGGCCATGGCCTCGCCAACCGACTTGAACCGTGGCTGTTCGGCGACGGAGGAGCCGACCGGGCCGCCGCCGCCGCCCTTTTTTCCCGCCGCGCCCAGGACAGACCCGCCCCCGCCCTCGTGCAGGCGGACCAGGGGTACCTTGTAACGGCAGGCAAGCTCTTCCGTATAAACGCTCTTTCGCAGGCCCGCGACGGTGGGCGAACCGCCGCCGATGGTGAAATCCTCGCCGCCCACGATAATGGGCCGTCCCTCCACCTGGGCGAAACCCAAAATGAAATTGCTGGGCGTGAAGCCGGTCAGATTGCCGTCCCCGTCCTTTTCCGCCCCGCCCGCGCCCATGCCGGTTTCCTTGAAGCTGCCGGGATCGATCAAGCCATCGATCCGCTCCCGCAAGGTCATGCGCCCCTTGGCATGATGGCGCGCCACCGCTTCTTCGCCGCCATGCCCCTTGGCCAGGGCCCGGCGTAGATGGATTTCCTCGATTTCCTTGTCCCAATTCAATTCGTCCGAACTCATGGGGCGGCCACTCCTCTGCATTTCACGTGTCGGCAATGTACAGCGCCAAAGGGTGCGGGCGCTACTATCGCCTCAAACAAACTGTCCGTGGCTGATTGAAGTAGCACATCAATTTGCCTAGTCTGCATTATTGTCGATTTTCGAGTTGGGGGCGGAAGTGTGACAGCGCTACAGAATGATACACCGGCATCAAGTGAAGATCTCACCGATGATCCCACGGCGGCCATCAAGGCGCTTGCCTTGCGGGTTGGCGGGGACGTGGTTGGCGTGGCGCCGGTGGATCGGTGGGATGAATTCGTGCCGGAAGGCTACCGGCCCCGTGATATCCTGCCAGGCGCCAAGTCGGTCGTCGTCGTCGGCAGCCGGGGGCCGACCATGGGCGCGTGGCGCTGTCCCGATGCCCGGCTGATGGAAATCAACGGCTATGACTTTGGCAACGACCGCGCCATTCACATTGTCGCCAATCATATTGAAACACAGACCGGTCATTACGCCATGCAGGCGCCGACCTTGCCCGTGGCCGGCCACCAACCGCTGATGAGCATGATGCTGGCCGCCGTATTGGCGGGCCTGGGCACGCGGTCCTTCGCCGCCAATATCATCCTCAATCCCAAGTATGGCCTGTTGTATTATTCCGCCGCGATCACCACGGCCCAATTGGCGCCCGATGAAATGCTGGAACAGATGGTCTGCCCCGCGCCCATGTGCGTCGCCACCTACCGCAATATCGGCAAGACCCCCTGCATGGCCGCCTGTCCGGCGGATGAGGGCGGTTGTCTGGATGGCTCCATCGACGAGGATGGGCGGATCGAGGAGGTCTACTACGACCGGGAGCGGTGCAGCACGCGGGCCATGAATTTCGGCATCAACAGTCTGCAAAAGGCCTTGATCGAGATCATCGATGAGCAGGACGCCGAACGCCGGAAGACCATGATCAATTCGGATTTTTTCACCCGCTCCTGTACCTCCATGGGGCATTTCAAGGAAAGCGTGGCGCAGTGTTTTGAATGCATGCGGGTCTGCCCCATCGGCCGGGCGGAAAGGAAACTGAAATGACCGCCGCCGAACAATCGAACCTACAGTCCTACAAGGATGATTTGATCGATCAGGCCAAAAAGGGCGGCGCCCTGGTCGCCGGTGTCGCCGATGCGGCGGCATTTGGCGTGGCGCCCGAGGGCCATCGGCCCACGGATCTGCTGCCGGGCGCCAGGGCGGTTTTCGTGGTTGGCGGCGCCCAGCCCAGAGCGGCGGACTGGCGCAGCCCCAAGGCGGCGCATATGGAAACCACCTCCACCTCCGACCGGATCAGCGCCCTGGCCTTGAAGCTGGCCCATTATGTGGAACGCAACTTCGGCTACTATGCCCTGCTCAACCCGCCCGGCGTGGACCGGGGGCAGCAGCCGTTCATGAGCCTGGCCCTGGCCGCCGAACTGGCCGGTTGCGGCACCCGCAGTCTGGCCGGGCCGATCCTGAATGAAGATTATGGCTTCATGTATTATTCCGCCCTGATCACCACATTGCCGCTGCCCATCGACGGCCCCGCCAAATCCGCCGTTTGCCCGGCACCCGAATGCAGCGCCATGTGGCAAGAGGAAGAGACAACACCGTGTCTCTCGGTCTGTCCCATTGCAGACGGCGGCTGCCTGGGCGGTCGTCTGGAGGACGGAAAAATCCTCGATAGCCAGTATGACCGGGCCCGCTGCGCCATCCGCACCCAGGGCAACTGGGTACCGGGGTTTCAAAAGGCCCTGGGCCTCGCCCTGGACGAGCCGGATTCCGAACGCCGGCGCATGATATTGAATTCAACCATGTTCACCCGCACCCTGTGGTCCATGACCTATTCCAATGTCAGCCAGGCGCAGTGTTTTGAATGCATGCGGGTTTGCCCCGTGGGTGCTGCCCATCGTGAACTGAACTAGGAGAGCCCGGCCATGAGCTTCTTTTTTGTCGAGCCCGAGATCTACAACAAATACAAGGACCGGGTTCTCGCCATGTCCCAGTCCATCCAGGTTAATTACGTGGAGCATCTGGCGCCCGAGAAGCGGAAGCCAGGCTATTCCGATCAGCAAATCGCCGAGGAACTGGGATTGGATGTGCGGGTGGTGCGGGAAATCCGTTGCGTGGGCGAGCGGGATTTCTACGACATGGACGAATGGGAAAAAGCCACCGAATTCAAGGAACGGCAATGCCGCGCGTATGCGGAACGGGGCGTAGCCTCCGCCACGGGTAAATACTTTGACCGCAAGAAAGCAAAGACAGAATAAGGATCGGCCATGCACACCACCTACGATCTTGTCTGGTACGCCGCCGAGCGTACGCCCGATCACCCGGCCCTGGTCGATGACCGCACGGACCGCCGCCTGACCTACCGCCAGATGATGGAAGAGGTCGATATCATCGCCGCCGGGCTGGCCGACCGCGGCATCAAGCCGGGCTCACGCTTTGCCACCGTGTTGCCCAATTTTCTTGAACATTGCCTGATGATCCTGGCCCTGGCCCGCCTGGGCGCCGCGCCCGCCCTGATCAATGCCCGTCTGACGCCGGCCGAAGTGGCGCAACTGGTCGAAGACGGCGCCATGGATGGCGCCATCATCCTGCCCACCCCGGATCTGGCCCGGGCCGTGGCGGCGGTGCTGCCCGCTGGCGCGCCTTTATTGTCGGTTGGCGCCGTGGAGGGCGCGGAGGATTTTGCCGCCTGCCGGGGTAACGGCGCCAGCCTGCCGGCCTTCGTCCGGCCACAACCCGATGATCTTGCCTATATCTTCTACACCTCCGGCACCACGGGCCTGCCCAAGGGCGTGGAACTATCCCAGCGCAGCACGGAAGGCCGCGTCACCTGGATTTCCCCCATGGGCGGGCTGCGCATCGGCAACCACACGCGCATTCTTGGTCTGGCGCCGATCTCTCACTGCATCGGCTACTACGGTAATTTTCTCGCCGCCCTGGCCTACAACGGCACCTACTACATCATGTCCCAGTTCGACCCGGCCAAAGCGGTGGAGATGATCGCGGAACATGAAATCAGCTTCCTTTTTACCGTGCCGACGTTTTTCACCGGCATGGTCCAGGCGCCGAACTATGAGCCGGCCAAGATGGCGTCGCTGGAACTGGTACTATTCGGCGGCGCCTCGATCCCGCCCGCCATGCTGGAGCGCCTGGACAAGGAATGGCCGGCCACCTTCCGCCATATATTCGGCACCACGGAGACTATGTGTTCACTCTATAACCCCAACCCCGTGGGACAATCGACCCGGCTGCGGGCCGGCTTTTATTCCCGCGTGCGCGTGGTCGAATATGGCGGCGGCGTGGACGACATCGTGGCGCCGGGGGAAGAAGGCGAGCTGATCATCGATGCCAATGCCGACACCATCTTCGATGGTTATCTGAACCGGGCGGACGCCACGGCGGAGAAAAAGCGCGATGGCTGGTATTTCTCCGGCGATGTCTTCCGCCAATTGGCGGGCGGCGACATCGAATTGGTCGGCCGCGTTGACGATGTCATTCGCAGCGGCGGCGAGAACATCCACCCCGACGATGTGGAACACATCCTGCGCGGCCACCCCGGCGTGGGCGAGGTCTCGGTCGTGGGCATCAAGGACGACTATTGGGGCGAGATGTGCGTGGCCTGCATCGTCGCCAACGATCCGGCCACGACCGCCGCCGATCTGGATGCCCACTGCAAGGCCTCGGCCCTGTCGCCCTACAAACGGCCCAGGGGTTATGTCTTCGTCGATGAGTTGCCCCGCAACGCCGCCAACAAGGTCCTGCGCCGGGTCCTGCGCGAGACGGCGGACCAGGCCCGGGAGAGCGGCGGCTTTCAAGCTATCGGATAGCAAATTAAGGAGCGGCCATTTTGGAAGTGCAATTCGATACGGACTTTCACCCCGTACCTTTGCCCGATTACCAAGAACAGAGCATTGGGCAAATGCGCCAATCGGTGCGTCAATTCCATGACTTCGTCTGCCGGCGTCATACGGTCCGGGACTTTTCCCCCCGGCCCGTACCGCGCGATATTATCGAGCAATGCGTGCTGACCGCCGGGCGGGCGCCCAGTGGCGCCAATCACCAGCCGTGGCATTTCGCCGTGATTGGCGATCCGGAAAGAAAGAAGACGATCCGCGAACTGGCGGAGGCGGAGGAGCGGGATTTCTATGCCGGACGCGCGGGCGAGGAATGGCTGCGCGCGCTGAAACCCATCGGCACCGACCCGGCGAAACCGTTTCTGGAGACCGCGCCCTGGCTGATCACCATCTTTGGCGCCCGGCGCGGCCGGGGGGCCGATGGGCGGATGTACCGGAACTATTACGTGCCCGAATCCGTCTCCATCGCCACGGGTTTCCTGATCCTGGCCCTGCACAATGCCGGTCTGGCGACCCTGACCCACACGCCGGCGCCCATGGGATTTCTCAATGAAATCTGCGAACGCCCGAAAACGGAGAAGCCGTACATACTGCTGGTCACCGGTTATCCGGACGAAAACGCCGAAATTCCCAAAGCCGCGACGGTGAAAAAGCCGTTGGCGCAAATCGCGACCTTTTTCTGAATAAGCTCTCTATACTGCCGGCAAATTCGAGGTTTGGAAGTATACGACACGACATACAGCCTCGTTAACGTCATTGCCGGGCTCGACCCGGCAATCCAGGGCAACAAACTGATGTGTTTGCAGCCCTGGATCGCGGGTATTTTGCGGGTCTTCGCTTCGCTACGCCCGAGGATGACCGTATTTCGTGTCGCGATGTGTGGGAGTGGTCATGGACTGGCAGGACGAAAAAGACGAATTGTACCGGCGTAACGCCCTGGCGCGGGAGCTGGGCGGCCCGGACAAGATTGAACGGCAGCACAAGGGCGGCCGGCTGACCGTGCGCGAGAGGATCGATCAAATCCTCGACGATGGCAGTTTTCAGGAAATCGGCGCCACGGCGGGGGCGTATGAGTATGACGCTGAGGGCAATATCACCCTCCATTCGCCCTCCAACTGCGTCATGGGGCGGGGCCGGATCGATGGCCGTTCGGTGGTCGTCAGTGGCGATGATTTTACCATTCGCGGCGGCTCGGCCGATGCCGCGATCAAGGAAAAAGCCGCCTATCCGGAGGCAATGGCGAATGAATTGCGCCTGCCGATCATTCGTCTGATCGAAGGTTCGGGCGGCGGCGGCTCGGTCAAAACCATCGAGACCAAGGGCCGGGCCAATCTGCCCGGCGGCATGGGGCAATCTTCCGGCTTTCATTTGTTGGCGGCCAACATGGCGGAGGTGCCGGTGGTGGGCCTGGGCCTGGGCTCGGTCGCGGGCCTGGGCGCGGCGCGTCTGGCGGCCAGCCATTATTCCGTACTGGTCAAGGATATTGGCGCCATGTTCGTGGCTGGCCCGCCGGTGGTGAAACACATTGGCGAGGATCTGGATAAGCAGGAATTGGGCGGCCACGCCATCCAGACGGCGGCGGGCGGGGTTGATCATGCCGCCGAGAGCGAGGAAGACGCCTTTGCCTGCGCGGCGCGGTTTCTCTCCTACCTGCCGCCCTCGGTGCATGATTTGCCGCCGCGCGGCGAGCAGGTGGATGATACCACCCGCCAGGACGAGATGCTGGACAGCATCATTCCCAAGAACACGCGCAAGGTCTACCGCATGCGCAAGATCATCGACAGTTTGGTCGATCAAGGCTCGTTCTTCGAAATGGGCCGCATGTTCGGGCGTTCCGTCATTACCGGCTTTGCCCGACTTGACGGCTGGCCCGTGGCGCTGATGGCGTCCGACCCGCACTTCTATGGCGGCGCCTGGACGGCGGATGCCTGCGACAAGGTCATTCGCTTCGTTGACATGGCGGAGACCTTTCATCTGCCCGTGGTCTACCTGGCCGATTGCCCCGGCTTTCTGGTTGGCGGCGAGGCGGAGCGGACGGCGACCATCCGCCACGGCGTCCGCGCCATGGCGGCGATCAACCAGACAACCACGCCGTGGTGTTCGATCATCGTGCGGAATTCCTTCGGTGTCGCGGGCGGCGCCCATCGCCCGGTGGGCCGTTATTCCGTGCGCTATGCCTGGTACACCGCGCGTTGGGGCTCCCTGCCCCTGGAGGGCGGGATCGAGGCCGCTTACCGCGCCGATCTGGATGCGGCCGAGGACCCGGAGGCCAAGCTGGCGGAGATCACGGAACGCCTGAACCGACTGCGCTCCCCCTACCGGACAGCGGAAACATTCTGGATCGAGGACATCATCGAGCCCCACCGGACCCGGCCCCTGCTCTGCGATTTCGCCAATCTGGCGGCGCCTTTGCGTACCGCCGGGCCGGTTAGCTTTGGGATGCGACCGTAGTGATGTTGACAATTTTAGCTGCGGCTCTGGATTGCCGGGTCAAGCCCGGCAATGACGAAATAGAGTAATAATTGTCTAAAAA
>JAPYPT010000500.1 GCA_029937535.1 Alphaproteobacteria bacterium | reverse complement strand
TAGGGGCAGGACCGGAATGACGCTGCCGAAACCAAGCTGATTGATGGCGATCAGTCCGCACATGGCAATGAGAACCCGGGTTTCAACTGTCATGATTGGAAAACTTACCTGACGGCGCCGTCGCGGGGCAAAATTTGATGGGGATAACGTGATGAAAGGATATACCGTGCCTGTCTAGAACACTTGGTCGCGGCCAACAACAGGGTTTGCCCGGGAGTTTGGCCGGTTACCCGAAACATCAATGAGGTGGCATGAAATTGGGGCGCACCGAATTTCCCACCGATCCCCGTGGCTGGACGGAACTATTGCCGCCGCGGCAAGCCAATCCGCCGTTGGCGGGCCATCACAGGGTTGCCTGGGCGGTGATCGGCGCCGGCGTTACGGGTCTGGCCTGTGCCCGCCGCCTGGCCGCCCTGCACCTGGATCAGGATATATTGCTGTTGGACGCGCGTGAGATTGGCCAGGGTGCCTCGGGCCGCAACTCCGGCTTTGCCGTCGCCGTCAGCCATTTTCCCGGCGGCTTCGAGGCCAGGCAGATAGAGACTTATCGCCGTATCAACCGTATCAACCAGGCCGGCTTGGATCTGTTGCGGGCACAGGTCGACGAATTCAGCATTTCCTGCCAATGGCACGAGGACGGGCTTTATCATGGCGCCGCCGACCAAATGGCGATCCGGGAGCAGGCTCATTTCGAGCGCTATCTCGACGCCATGGAAATCGCATACACACCTCTGGACCGGGCGGCGCTGAGCGCACAATTGGGCACCTCGCATTATGAATGCGGCATTCACGTCCATCAGGGCGCGCTGTTACAGCCCGCGGCCCTGGTGCGCGGGCTGGCGGGCAACCTGCCCGCCAACGTCCGGCTGTATGAGCAAAGTCCCGTCGTGGCAATCGAACATGGCGCGCCGTTGTCCCTGCGGCTGGCAAATGGCACGGTGGAGACGGACAAGCTTGTCGTGGCGGCGAATTATGAAGCGGGGAAACTTGGTCTCCTGCGCCGCCGCCTGACGGCGAGCACATTGTCGGGCAGCATCACGCGGGTTCTGACCGAGGCGGAGCTTGCCAGCCTGGGCGAGGAGCGGCAATGGGGCCTGCTGTCCCTTCACGGCGGCGGGGCGACCGTGCGTCTGACGGCGGACGGCCGTCTGTGCCTGCGCAACACGGCCGCGTATCATGGCGGCCAGCTGCTGTCCCAGGAGCAACTATCCCAACGCCAGGCCGTCCACCGGGCCGGGTTCGTGGCGCGGTTTCCCGACCTGGCGGCGGTGCCGTTCGAATACGCCTGGTCCGGCGTCGAGGGGATCAGCCGCAACGGCACGAACATCTTCGGCCAGTTAAGGGACAACGTCTATTTCGCGGGCGGTTATAACGGCTCCGGCGTCAGCCGGGGCACGGCCTTCGGCACGGCGCTGGCCGATTATGCCAGCGGCGGGCAATCTCCTCTGATCGATGATTGCCTGGCCTCCGCGCCCGCCGCATGGAT
>JAPYPT010000499.1 GCA_029937535.1 Alphaproteobacteria bacterium | reverse complement strand
ACCTGAACCGGGATGGCGCCCCGGCCAGTGAATACCGAACCCGCGTTCGCGACGGTGATACCGGCGAGATCGTCGGTGGTTATCCGCTGATCAGCGTGGTGGCACGCGACCTGAGGCGGGGCACCACCTGGCCACTGCTCACGCGGCTGCTATCGCCGGCTCGCGGCGGCTACCGCAGTGAAAACACCGATATCCTGAGCGTGATGGATACCGTGCAGCGCCATGTGGAGGGCCGGCCACTGTGGGTCATCGATCGTGGCGGCGATCGAGGGCGGCTGTGGGATGCCTGGCTGCGCGCCGAGCGTCATGTGCTGGTCCGGGCCGCCAATCAGCGCTTCTGGCAGTGGCGAGATACCGCCAAGACGTCGCAGCAGATTGCCCGAGATCTGTCACTGAAGCACCGCGGCCATTTGCGCCGTGGGCAGCATATCCCGGTGCGGTTCGGCATCACCAAGGTCACACTGCGGGAGCATCCGGAGACGCCGCTGTGGATGATCGTTGTCGATCATGAGAAGTCGGAGCGCCTGGTGCTGGTGACGACGCGCCCGGTGCGTGGTCGCCGCCAAGGCGAGCGGATGATTCAGGCTTACCTGGATCGCTGGGCCTGCGAGGAGGGGTACCGGTTCACCAAGCAGGGGTTCGACCTGGAGGGTGTCCAGGCACGCCGTTTCACGACGCTGCAGAACTTGGTGGCGCTGGCCAGCCTGGCCTGGGCACTGCTTGCGGCCTATCAGGACCGAGCGCCGGAGTTGGTGCGGCACGCGCAACGTCAGAAGCGACACCACCGGCTGATATTCCCGTTCTATAGCCTGCAGCGAGGCTGGCAACGGCTGTTTGCTCAAGGCCGAAGTGTTTTCTACCCCCTCTGGAGAAGAGCGCCAGACGCCGAGGCACGAATACCAGACTTGTTCACCTCCTCAGGAGGACTATGCCGATGACACGCCGGAAAATGGGGAGACCCTAGATATGACTAGCGTCTCCCCACTTTTCCACAGGTGGTGCTGTAACTGCCTGAATAGCGTTGAAAATTTCAGTGCTATCAACGAGATCGGGGGCTTTCCCGCCGGTATCATGTTGTTACCCCTAACACCATGAACCAAAAGGAAAACCCCGATGCTTCAAGATGCCAAAGACCGCGCCAAATGGAAAGCTCGCCTGATCGGCTGGTGTGACGACCTGTCGGATCACCTCGCTCGACCCGTCGTGAAGCTGGCGGCAGAAACGCTCTTTGGCATCCTGGCCAGCGGTAGTTTGCGCCAGGCCGAGATCGCCCGCGCCTTGAAGGAACCCTGTCGGCTGCACCACACGCAGAAGCGGTTGTCGCGCATGCTGTCCCGGCACAGCGAGCTTGCTTGGGCCGCGGAGCAACTGCAGCTCCAGCGGATCACGCCTTACATCACCGATGACATGGTGCTGGCCATCGATCCGGGCGACCTGAACCGGGATGGCGCCCCGGCCAGTGAATACCGAACCCGCGTTCGCGACGG
>JAPYPT010000498.1 GCA_029937535.1 Alphaproteobacteria bacterium | reverse complement strand
CTTGAATGCAAAGGTCCGAGATGCAAGGCTGCAACAACAGAGTTGATGACGATTTATGCACTGAAAGGGACAGAAATGCACGATCTGGTGATACGCGGCGGCACCATCGTCGACGGCGGCGGCGGTGAGAAATTCAGCGGCGACATCGCAATTGATGACGGCCGGTTGAGCCAGGTTGGCGGTGCAGCCGGACCGGCGCGCGAAGACCTGGACGCGGATGGCGCGGTCGTGGCGCCGGGCTGGGTTGATATCCATACCCATTACGATGGCCAGGTAACCTGGGATCCCCATTTGACGCCGTCCGGCTGGCATGGCGTGACCACCATTGTGATGGGCAATTGCGGCGTCGGCTTCGCCCCTGCCGCGCCGGACAAGCGTGACTGGCTGATCGGCCTGATGGAAGGCGTGGAGGATATTCCCGGTTCCGCCCTGGCCGCGGGTATTGAATGGTCATGGGAAAGCTTCCCCGAATATCTTGACGCCTTGGATGCCATGCCCCGATCCCTGGATGTGGGCACCCAAGTGCCCCACGGCGCCATCCGCGCCTATGTCATGGGCGAACGGGGCGCCAACAACCAGCCCGCGGATGCGGACGACATGGCCGGCATGGCCGCGATCGTGGAACAGGGGTTGAAGGCGGGCGCCCTGGGCTTTTCCACCTCCCGCACCATGCTGCACCGCTCCATCGACGGCGTGCCCGTGCCCGGTACCTTCGCGGGCGCCGATGAGCTTTTGGCCATCGGTCAGGGCATGAAACGGGCCGGCCATGGGGTCTTTGAATTGGCCACGGATTACGGCCTGGGCGGCATGGGTGGAAAGTTCGGCGAGGATATGGACTGGATGGTGCGCCTGGCCAAGGAAACCGGCCTGCTGGTCACCTTCATTCTGGGCCAGGCCGACACCGTGCCCGAGGAATGGCGGGATATCCTGAAATTGATTAAGGCGGCGCGGGGCAGCGGCGCCGATGTGCGCGCCCTGGTGGCGGGCCGCCCGGCCGGTTTGTTGCTGGGCCTGCAAAGTTCGCTGCATCCCTTCATGGCCCATCCCACCTATCAGCGCCTGGCGCATCTGCCCCTGGCGGAACGGGCCGCCGCCCTGGCCAGCCCGGAAAACCGCGCCGCCATATTGGCGGAGGCCACCACCTTCACGGGCCGTTTCAACACCACCGTGGCACATTCGTTCGACAAAATGTTCCCCCTGGGCGATCCCCCCGATTACGAGCCGACCCCGGACAAATCCATCGCCGCCATTGCGCAAAGGCTAGGCAAGCCGGCGAACGAGGTCTGTCTCGATCACCTGCTGGGCCGGCAGGGCAGGGAGCTGTTGTATTATCCCCTGGTCAGCTACAGCCATGGCGATTTCGAGGCGCTGCGGGAAATGCTGGAGAGCGAGGACACCATCCTCAGCCTCTCCGACGGCGGCGCCCATTGCGGCCTGATCTGCGATGCCTCCATGCCCAGCTACATGCTGTCCCACTGGGTCCGCGACCGC
>JAPYPT010000497.1 GCA_029937535.1 Alphaproteobacteria bacterium | reverse complement strand
GTGGTGAAGCTGCCCTCCAACGCCGGTACGATGCCGTCCGTGTCGAAAGGTACCGCGGCGCCCCGGTTGGTATCCCACAACAAGGGCTTATGGCTGACCGGATCGCGCAGGAAAAAACCATTTGGGGCGACCAGATAGGGGCTGCCCGTATGATCCCGCAGAAACTGGATATCCAGGCGCTCCCGTGGCATCTCGTGCAACATCACGTGCATCAGGCCGTACATGAAGGCGGGGTCGGTCTTGGGCCGGATCGGTATCCATTCCGCCGAACAGGCCCCGGTGATGGACAGATGCGGTTCGATCTGCACCCGCTTGGCGCCCCGTACGCGGGCATCCGCATGACGGGACACGCCCATCACCCCGTGGGAGGCCTCCGGATTGCCGCCAAACGAGAGGATATAGTTCGAGGTGGGCGTGTCGGCGGCGACCGTGAAGCCGCGATGCCATAATTCCCCGTACAGATGTTCGGAATGGGTGCATTTGACGCCCTGGCCGGAGCCATAGGAGAAGTCCACCGCCCCCCAGGCCGACAGAAATGCGGGAAAGGTTCCCATGTAATAGGTCGGCGTGCCGCCGCCCCCGAACGAGGCGGCGACGCGGGCGTAGCCATGTTCGTCGCGCAGGCCCTTGGCCTTGATTTCGTTTAATTTGCCGGCGACCAGATCCAACGCCTCATCCCAGGATATGGGCACGAAGCCCGGATCTTCATCACGGCCTTTTTTCGGATTGGTCCGCTTCATGGGCGTCAACAGGCGGTTGGGGTTGTAGGTTTTTTGCACCAGGCCATAGGCCTTGACGCAGGCCCGCCCGGCGCCGGGGTGAATGCCCTTCAGGGCGAAATTCGGCTCCACCTCCGTCGCCACGCCATCCTCGACCTTGACGGTCAGGAAATCCGGTCCGGCGACGCATTGATAGCAATATTGTGCGAATTTCTTTGACGTACCCATCACCTAATCCCCGCTGAACCAATCTAACGTCGGAACAAATTTAGCTGCTTTACTGCGCCACCTATCGATCCCGTCACTCCCGCGAAAGCGGGAGTCCAGAGCCACAAGATCACCATTTGGATTCTCGCTTTCGCGGGAATGACTTCGTCGGACGGCGAAAAATAAAACACAAATGCTCATTTCGATAAACCGAATTGCCTAAGGCAGCACCGCCTCGCCCTCGATCTCGACCATGGCGTTGGGGTCCAGCAGACGGCTGACCTCCACCAATGTCATGGCCGGAAAATTCTTGCCCAGGTGCCGGCCCCAGGCCGCACCCACCGCCGCACCTGCGGCGTTGAAGGCATCGACGTCGGTGACATAGGCCCGCATCATGACAAGATGCTCGGGCCCTCCCCCCGCGGCGCGCAGAATAGTCACCAGATTGCCCATGGCGCGTTCCCACTGGCCGCCGAAATCCAGGTCCGGGTCCACGGGCTGGTTACCGTCCGTGGCCGCGATCTGCCCGGCGATGCGTAGGATACGGCTGCCATTGGCCACCACGC
>JAPYPT010000262.1 GCA_029937535.1 Alphaproteobacteria bacterium | reverse complement strand
CATGTGGACCATACCGGGCGCCGTGTTGGTTGGCGGCGCCTTGCAGCATTTAAGCTTCGCCGAAGTCATTGGCGCCTGTCTGGTCTGCGGTTTGCTGATGACATTTTTGGGCGTTACGGGCCTGGTACGGCGCATCATGGCGGCGGTCCCCATGCCCATCGTCATGGCCATGGTGGCCGCAGTCTTTCTGCCCTTCGGCCTGAACATCATCACCGCATTCGAGGAGGCGACGGTGCTGGCGGCGGCAATGGTCGCGGCCTTCGCCATTCCCACGGCAATCCCACGTCTGGGCCGGGTCCTGCCGCCGGTGTTGTGCGCCCTGGCCGCGGGCGTCATCGTGATCGTCTCGTCCGGTCAGATGACGGGGGTGGAAATGCCCGACCTGGCACTGGCCCAACCCATCCTGTACAGCCCGGAATTTACCCTGCGCGCCCTTGGCGAACTGGTGGTGCCCCTGGCGGTGACCGTGATCGCGGCCCAGAACGCCCAAGGCTTCGTCATTCTGCGCCAGGCCGGATTTGAACCTCCCGAAAACAATCTGACCGTGGCCTGCGGCCTGGGCAGCCTGCTGTTCGGCATCTTCGGCTCTGTTCCGACCTGCGTGACCGGGCCGGCCAATGCCATTCTGAATACCTCCGGCGAGAAGGAAAGACGCTACATGGCGGGGGTCATATTCGGCTTGCTGGCGATCGGCTTCGGTCTGTTCTCGCCCTTCACCACCGGTCTGGGCCTGGTTCTGCCGGCGGTCTTCATTAACCTGTTGGGCGGCCTGGCCATGCTGGCGGTCTTGCAAGGCGCCTTTACCACCGCATTCGCCGGACCCCACGCCCTGGGCGCCCTGGTCAGTTTCCTGGTTACCCTGTCGGGCGTCGCGCTGTTCAACGTCGGCGCGCCGTTCTGGGGCCTGGCGTTCGGCTACGCAGTAACGTTGTTGTTGCGGCAAAAACGCGGCTGAGCGGTATATTATCTATCGAGGTATTGGGTCATGACAGCGATGATATCCACATCGCGTCCATTCGAGGCCAGGGGCAGATAGATCCGTTCCGCCGCCGTGTAGGACCGTTCCAGATTTGAAATCACATTGCCCATCCGATATTGCGGTTTTCCATTCACCGCGCAGGCCCGGATGCAACTGAACCCATCCGTATCTTCAAAATTATCATAAACGTCGTGGCACCATTGTCCGGTGACATCGCGACCGGTGAAGTCCGTAATTGCCGTTCCGACCAAGCGAACGCGGAACCGGTAAGGTTCACGGAAGACATCAAGCAGCCAGATATTGGCCAGCAGACGCGGAATTTCGAGCGGATCGAAATGCTGTCTTCCGGGCAGGCCCGTGGCCGGGTGGATCGACAGCCAGTAGTCATAAAACGATCGAATTTCATCCCTGCGGCATGTTGGCGGACTGGAAATTTCGAAACTACTCATTAGGCTCACGACTGACGCTATACTTTACGCTTCACAGCAATAGCGAAATTTCTAAACAGATCAAGCTGGTTTACGGGCGTAGACTATTCTCGTCATGTCCGGGATCACCTCGGCATCCACGGGCGTTTCGAATCCGGAATCCTCCATCGCATTGATGATCCTCTCCGCCGTCAACGACGCCGCCTCCGGCGTGAAGGCCATGTGCTGCATATGCCACAGGGCGGCCAATTGCGGCTGGGCGTTTACGGGGTTGACCATGAAATCATGCACCATCAAGGTGCCGCCGGGCCGCAGCCTGACGAAGGCGTCCCGGATCAGGGACAGAATGGAAGGCTCGGGTACGCCGGAAAACAGATACGACATCAAGATCGCGCAGCGATTGCCGGGCCATGCACATTCCAGGGCGTTGGCGGGAATATAACGGACCCGGTCCACCAGGCCGGCTTCGGTGACGTATTCCCAGCCGATTTCCGAGACATTGGGAAAATCGATGATCGTGGCGGTAAGTTCGGGGTTCTCCTTGCAAAGACAGATGGTCATGGCGCCGGTGCCACCCCCCACATCAAGCAAGGACCGGGCATCGCTTAGATCCACCATGCGGGCAATTGTGCGCCCAGGCCCCAGTGAACCTGAATGTTGGGCCCGGCTGTAAATCCGCGCCTGCACCGGATCGGACATCCAACTTGCATAAGAGGCGATGTTGTCCTGGTCCAAGGTGCCATCGACGGCGGCATTCAACTGCTCGAGAACCGGGTACATCTGGCCGTCGATCTGATAGCGCAGATAGTCGCCAAAATCGTACTTCGCACCCTTGACCAGGAACGCTTCCGCGGCGGGCGCATTGGTCAATTTATCATTCTCAAAGGTCAACAGGCCAACGCTTCGCAATGCCCTCGTCAGCGTTATGATACGGTTGACCGGAACGCCGACCGCCTGGGCTAGTTCTTCCTCGCTCTTCGGGTCATCCGAGAGGTGAGAGAAAATATCGATATGGAGGGCAGCAAAGAGGGCTTTTGAAGCCATGAAGCCAAAGGCAATTCTGGATACATCTTCGGCTGTTTCAGCCGTTACGGTAGGCACGGAATAACTCCTTTTGGTCGAAAACATCGACCTGAATTTTGCTGTGCGCCCTGAAATGAGCAAGGTGAAGATGCCCAGCATAAAGCAATGTGGATCATTGGCCAGGGCGTGCATGGATTCTCGGGACATCCACGGCTACACTCAATCTCAATTAGTGACCGGAACAACAAAAATTTTGGGAGACAATCGAGATGGACAGGAAAGTCGCCGTAATCGTTGGCGCCACCACCAAATGGCAATCGGATGGCCGCATGACCAAGCTGGCCCATGGCCACACAGTGGACGATAGCGATCTGCCACTCGGCATACGCTGGGGCGTCGGGGGCGCCATTGCGCAGAAATTCGCCCAGGAAGGCTTCTTCGTCGTGCTGACGACCCGCACCGCATCCAACGCCTCGGCCCTATCGGATGCCATACAGGAACAGGGTGGTGAGTGCATGACGGTCGAGTTGGACCTGGTTTCGGAAGACTCCATCAAGGCGGCCTTTGGCACCATCCGGGCGGAAGTTGGCGAGCCGGATGTTCTGGTTTACAACGCCGGTTACCTGGAAGGCCGCGATCTTCCCGCCGGTCAGGAATTGCTCGAATACATCCCCCTGGAGATGTTTGAAACCGCGCAGCACATTTCCAGCCGGGGTCCGTTTTTGGTTGCCAAGGAAGTGCTGCCCGCCATGCGGAAGAAGGGCGAGGGGACATTCCTAATCTCCAACAACAATTTTTCCCTGCGCGGGCGCAAGCGGAATACCGGCGAGTCGCTGTACTATCCCAGGGGCATGATGCGCACCTTGTCCCAGGTGCTGACGGAGGAATATTCCGAACACGGGGTGCACGTGGCCAATGTGGTGATCGACGGTCTGATCGATTCACCGGGCACCCGCGCCCTGGCAAAAGCGCAGGAGCAGCCCGACATCATCATGAACCCGATGAAGATCGCCGAGGCGTTCTACTACCTGCACTCCCAAGACCGCTCGTGCTGGACCCACGAACTTCAGCTCACGCCGTTTCCGACCAAGCCGAGCTTTTGATAACACCATGCAGATCATAGATGCTCAAATTCACCTTTGGGGGAGCGGCCTGCCAAGCAATATGTCCCATCGGCAGGTCACGGCCTTCACCCCGGAGGAGGCCATCGCCATGATGGACGAGGGCGGCGTGCATGGCGCCATCATTCATCCGCCCGGTTGGGATCCGGGCTCGGTCGAAATGGCGTTTAAGGCGGTGCGGGACTATCCCGGACGGTTCGCGATCATGGGGTCATTGCCCCTGGACCACCCCGATACCCGTGACCTGATCGCGGGCTGGCGCAACCAGCCGGGCATGTTGGGTTTGCGGTTTATCTTCCTGAACGATCCGGCGCGCCAGCAGCTGCATGATGGCGAACTCGATTGGCTTTGGTCCGCAGCCGAGGCCGCCGGTGTTCCCATCACCACCCTGGCCACGGATTCGCTGACGGTTCTGGGGGGCGTTGCCGAGCGTCATCCTGGCCTGCGCTTGACCATCGATCACCTGGGCGGCAGGGGCGGCACCACCCAGCTCAAGGATGCCGCCGCCATGACCCACATACCCGAGCTATTGGCGCTGGCGAAATTACCCAATGTGGCGGTCAAGGCGACGGGCGCGCCGGGCTATTCCAGCGAGGCTTATCCGTTTCCAGCCATGCATACTTATCTGCATCAAATCTACGACGCCTTCGGTCCCGAGCGCATGTTCTGGGGCACGGATATCTCCAAGATGCCCTGCTCCTGGGCCCAATGCGTGGCGATGTTCACCGAGGAGCTGCCCTGGCTCAGCGAGGCGGACAAGACGCTGATCATGGGGGATGCCATCCGCGCCTGGTGGGGCTGGGACAGTTAGCTACATTGGTTTGCTATTTTCACCCCGTCCCGCCTTTTGTCATACTCGCGTAGGCGGGCATCCAGATCTATCCATGTATTCCGACGTTTTTCCAGTGTCCCTGGATGCCCGTGTCAAGCACGGGCATGACGAATTTAGCAGTTTTTAGCTAATTCTCTGCCCCTTCTGTCATTGCCGGGCTCGACCCGGCAATCCAGAGCCGCTTGGCAAAAATGTCCGGCAACGGGCTATGTCCCAGATATCACCAACCAAGCGTTACCCCAATTCCGCCAATATGGTATCGACATATGCAATCCCGGACAGGGGCGCCATGGCGGCAAGGGCGTTTTCGTGTTGGGTCTGGGTCGCCGTTGAGCAGGCATCCGCCGCGACCGTAAGTTCGTAGCCGATGTCGGCCGCATGACGCACGGTGGTTTCCACGGCGTAGGCGGTGGAGACGCCGCAACAGATAAGCCGGCGGGTTCCCAGGGAAAACAAAATCTCGTCGAGAATGGTGTTGTGAAAGGCGCTGTTGGAGGTATGGGTGACGACAAAATCGGCAGGTTCGGGTTTCAGCCCTTCGATGAATTCAGCGCCCCAGGTCCCTTCTTGCCAGGCGCCCAGTTCCTTCCATTGTTTTTTCATGTCCGTATTGAGAGGAATGCCGCGAAAATCCGGCGGCACCGCCAAGCGGACGTGGATGATGGGCAGGGCGGCCTGGCGGGCGCCCGCGATCAGGCGCATGGCATTGTTGAGCCGCTCCCCGCGCCAGGCGCTGTTGGCCGCCAGTCCCAGTTTGATCTTGCCGTCGGGATGGCAGTTTTCATTCTGGAAATGAATGGCAAGGATCGCGGTGTCCATTGACGGCACGATTAACTCTTCCCTTGCTGCCGACCCGAACCGTCCGCCTAGCTCTCGAATTCCTCGTGATGGTCGTTCCACCAGTTGGCGATCTCGAGGCGGGTGGCGAACCAGGCGCCGCCTTTTTTCTGGGCGTAATCGATGAATTCAGCCAGCGCCGAAATCCGCCCGGCCTGCCCGATCAGCCGGGGATGCAGGCCGATATTCATCATTCGGGGGTGGGTTTTGCCCTCGTCCCACAAATAGTCGAAGCCTCGTTTTAGTAATTCGAAGAAATCGCCGGGGCTGCCATAGCCCTGTGTCATGACAAAGCGGGCATCGTTGTAGGTCAGGGAGTAGGGCACGATCAGATGCCGTTGGTCCATGACCTCCACGTAATAGGGCAGATCGTCGTTGTAGGCATCGGAATCGTAGACAAAGCCGCCCTCCTCGATCAGCAATTCGCGGGTGTTGACCGAGGGGCCATAGCGGCAGTACCAGCCCAGGGGCCGCTTGCCGCACGTCTCCTCGAAGGATTTGATGGCCGCATGCATGTGCGCCCGCTCTTCCTCGCGGGAGAGCAGCCACATCTCCTCCCAGCGCCAGCCGTGGCTGCAAGGCTCATGGGCGCTGTCGCGCAGCGATGCCGCGACCTCCCCGTTGCGTTCCAGCGCCACGGCGGCGGCGAAAAACGTAACCGGTATGTTTTTCTTGTCGAACAGGCGCTGCAGCCGCCAAATGCCGGCCCGCGAGCCGTATTCGTAGACCGACTCCATTGCGAGGTCCCGGTACTTGGGGTCCATGACGTAGGGGATCTCGCCAAGGCCGCCTTCATTGCGCCCATCGGCGGCCATGTGGACCTCGGAGCCCTCCTCATAATTGATGACGATGTTGATCGCCACCCGCGCCTCGCCGGGCCAAACCACCTTGGGCACGTCCCGGCCATAGCCGACATAGTCCCGCTTCGGACCCGGAACCTCGTTCTCTGGAATTTTCATCGTCGCCCCCTATTTCCTGTTCGCCGCAAATCCGGAACAGCGACGGCTACATCGGGCGGGGTCCGGCGGAAACGCCGCCATCGACCATGTAAACGCCGCCCGTGCAGAACGAGCCGTCCTCGCCGCCCAGGAACAGCATCAGCCGCGCCACTTCCTCCGGCTCGCCATAACGCTGTAGGGGCAAGGCCTTGGCCATGGGGCGGTTCGAGCGGTCACCCGCCGGTAGGCCGCGCTGTTCCTCGATCGACGTCATCATGCGGGTATCGATGGGTGCGGGATTGACCGTGTTGACGCGGATATTCATTTCCGCGCCCTCCAATGCCGCCGTGCGCATCAGGCCGATGACCGCGTGCTTGGAGGTGATGTAGGCGGACATGCCCGTGGTTCCGCGGATGCCGGCCGTCGACGAGGTGATCACGATACTGCCGCCGCCCCGGTTGCTGATCGCCGGCATGACGTATTTCAGGCCCAGGAAGACGCCGCGCACGTTCACCGCCATGACCTTGTCGAACATGTCATCCGGATAGTCGGTGATCGGGGTAATGATGCCCTCGATACCCGCATTCAGCAGCGCGATATCGACGCCGCCGAATTTTTCGACCGCCGCCGCCACATAGCCCTGCGTCTGCCCCGAATCCGTCACATCGGCGACCATGCAATCGGCCTGTTCCGCGCCGATTTCCGATACCGTGCGTTGCAACGCGTCTGGGTCCTGATCGACCAGAAAAACCCGGCCGCCTTCCCCCGCGAACAGCTTCGCCGCGGCACTGCCGATGCCGCCCGAGCCGCCGGTGATAATCGCAACCTTGCCATCCAACTTGCCCATGATCGATCCTCCTTCATTTTTGATTGATGGCAGAGTAGCGGATCGGGGCGGCTTTGCGTGGTTTTATTGCGCCCAGCGCCGGTTGGTATTACCCTCGCGTTCGTTTTGGGCGGAGGAATTTGGTAGATGTTGGAGAATTTGCAGCTCGGCAATAGCGGGCTTAGTGTTTCGCGGCTGTGTCTGGGGACGATGAATTTTGGCGAGCCTGGGCGCGGACATCAGGGCGATTGGACGCTTTCCATCGATGAGGCGCGGCCGATCTTCAAGGCGGCCCTCGACCACGGCCTGTTCTATTTCGATTGCGCG
>JAPYPT010000496.1 GCA_029937535.1 Alphaproteobacteria bacterium | reverse complement strand
GTTTTCCACGACAATCATCACGTCCATGCGTTGACCGGTGACGCGGAGCCATTTGTCGGCGGCGCGGATTTCGGTCGGATAAATGGTGGTGGAATAAAAATCATCGGGAGCGACGCCATTTGCGGGTGCCGGTTCGAGGCAGGCATCGACTGCGGCGGACAACGGTGTGGCACCAAGGCGCTGGAGATTCTCAAGGGATTCATCGAGGCTGGCTTGGTCGGGCGCGCTGATGCGGAGGCGGCAGGCGCTGGGCTGGTCGTGGCGGAGGCCGGGCGCGAATTGCTCGGTGCGGAAGCTGCCGCCGGCGTCGGTGATGGTATCGAGCGCGCGGTTCATCACGCCTCGGTCGAGCAGATGGCCGGTGAGCTCGACGCTACCAGTGCGGATGGGCGAGACGGGAATTTCGCGCGCGGCGATGGGGCCGGGAACGGGTTGCTCGAGCTTGAGGCACAGGCATTTGGCGGCACCACCGGCGAGCATAAATTCATCGAGCGGGGTGTTGAGCATTTCGAGGCCGCGCGCGGCGAGGGTTTCGCGCAGGGAATTTGAGGCGTGATTGGCGACGAGCGTTTGGCCGAGCACGACGGCGTTGCAGCAAAAACCAAGGGCGTCCTCGGCGCTGACCTCCACGCGGTCGGCCTTGGGGATGCGGGCGTGGATGGCCTCGAGCGAGCGGCGGTCGAACGCGGCGGGGTAGTACATAAGGCCGCCGTCGGGCAGTGGGGCGAGGCAAGTATCGAGATGATAAAAGCGTTGGTCGACCAAGCGCAGCGAAACAATTTCGCACCGGAAAATTTCCGTGAGCCGCCGGTGCGAGAGCAGTCCACTGCGTACGCCGTAGCCCGCCCAGAGGATTGGCGTGCCCTCGGTGCGCGGATGGAAAAGCGCATCGCCTTCGCCTTCGAACGTGAGCTCGCGGGTAAGATTCTCCACCACGAACTTCTGTTCCTCAAACCACCGGCGAAAATGCGGCACCTCCGGCGCGCGTTGCGGCACGCGGAAAACGGCCGGTACAAACACATCATCCAGCGCGAGGCCGGCGTTGGCGATGAAGCACATATCCGGCAAATGCGGCGCGGGCTCCATCACGCGCACCTCGGCGCGCTCGGCGATGATGGCGTGGAGAGCGTCCCATTGGTCGCGTGCGCGCGCGGCGTCGGCGCGGCCGATGTTGCCCTCCATCCACGGGTTGATTTCGTATTGCACGCCAAAATGCGTCGGGCGGCACATCGCGATGACCGGTTGAGAATTTTGAGTTTCGGTTGGGTTCGACATACACGGAGGTTAACATCCGCCGCCATAGTTCGCCAATTGCCAATCGCGAAGCGTTGTGTCAGCCCAGTAAAATCTTGCCGAATAAAAAGTCCGTGATATGATGCGCGGGAGGGGTTGGGGGCAATTCTTGTTTTTGCCCGGCTTCCCAAACCATTGGAATCAGTTGGGAAAATAATTTAGAATGCCTGCACCGCCACAACCCGGAGCCGCGCCTGCGCCCACGC
>JAPYPT010000495.1 GCA_029937535.1 Alphaproteobacteria bacterium | reverse complement strand
TATCCGGCAGCAAACCCTCGATAGTGGCGAGACCACATCCAGACCGACTTGATCCGGCCGGAGACGGGGCAAGAGCATGTTCTCTTTAAACATGCTCGGATTCTCAAGAAAAGAGCAATTGAACCAACTACCTGGATCGTAAGAGCGTAAGCGGAGCAAAACACCGGGCGGAACACAGGTGAAGTCTGCCGCGACACACTTCCATTGTCATGCCCGCGGAGGCGGGTATCCAGATTTATCCATGTTTTCAGATGGTTATGATTTGTCTCTGGATGCCCGCCTACGCGGGCATGACGATTTGGTGGACTTCGAAGTTCGACAAAATCTCTCATTGCCCGGTGTTTTGCCCCGCCTTCGTAAGAGCGAATCCAATTAGTTGAAAATTGCTCTATGTTGATGCTCCAGAATTGAGCGGGGGGAGCGCGAATGGCGGAGCAATGGTTTCGGGAAACCCTGCATCCTGAACTACAGGCCGGCATTCGAATTGATCGGATGATCCACCAAGGCCAGACCGCGGTTCAATCGGTGTTGCTGTTCGACAATGCGCTGTTGGGGCGCGTCCTGGTGCTGGACGATGTGGTGCAAACCACGGAGCGGGACGAGTTTATCTATCACGAGATGCTAGCGCATGTACCCTTGCTGGCGCTGGAACGCCCGGGGGAGGTTTTGATTATCGGGGGCGGCGATGGCGGTTGCCTGGAGGAGGTGCTGAAACATCCCGTGGAGCGGGTCACGATGATCGAATTGGATCCCGAAGTTGTCGATCTGGCGCGCCGGCATTTGGGGATGATTTGCGGCAATGCCTTTGACGATCCGCGCACGGAACTACGGATCGAGGACGGCGCCAAGTTTCTGGCGGAAACCGGCCGGCGCTTCGATGTGATTATCATCGATTCCACCGACCCGGTGGGCCCGGGCGCCGTCCTGTTCAGCCATGAGTTTTACGGCGATTGCCGCCGCTGCCTTGCGCCGGGCGGTATTTTGGTGACGCAGAACGGCGTGCCCTTCATTCAGGGCGAAGAGCTGGCGGCATCCGCGCGCTCGTTTGCCGCATTGTTTGAGCATTCAAGTTTCTATTTCGCGGCCGTGCCCATGTACTTTGGCGGCGCCATGGCCTTTGGCTGCGCCAGCCAAGGTGCCGACGCGGCGGCCGTGACGGTTGCGCATTTGCAGCAAAGGCTGGAGCAACGGCATCTGGATCTCCGTTATTACAGCCCGGACGTACACAAAGGCGCCTTCGCCATGCCGCCATACTTGCGCGAACTCACCAGATAATGGGCCGGGCCCATACATAAGACTTTTTGCCAAAAGGGTTTGGTTGCGGCCAGGCTATCCCGGTGTTTCATCCCCACCACGTAACCGGGGCAAAACCAGGGCAATGAAAGATTTTATCGAACTTCGAAGTCCATTAAATCGTCATGCCCGCGCAGGCGGGCATCCAGGGACAAATCATAAGCATCTGAAAACATGGATAAATCTGGATACCCGCCTGCGCGGGT
>JAPYPT010000494.1 GCA_029937535.1 Alphaproteobacteria bacterium | reverse complement strand
GAAGTGTAGTGGTTGGTGGCCGCCTAAGCCATGGACAAGTCGAACTATTGCAGTTGAATATCCTGCATCAGCTTGACGTTGTAATAACGGGCATCGTTCATGGCGTTGGGTACCTTGCCGGCGGCGAAGGCCTTGGTCAGGCTTTCCACCGCGTCGTCGATGCTGTGGGACGGCGTGAAACCCAATTCCCGGCGCATTTTTTCCGATGAGACATGGTAGGAGCGGTTGTCGTCCGTGGGCGTGGTGACGATGTCCACCCCTTCGCCCACATTATTGCGGACCATCTCCGCGATCTGACTGACCGTGTGGTTCTCGTAGCCGGCGTTGAAGATCTTGCCGTCGATCATTTCATCCGGGTATTGCAGGCACTGCACGTACAGATCGGTCATATCCTCGACATTGATGTTGGGGCGTTTTTGCGCGCCGCCGAAGACGGTAATCTTGTTGTTGTTGATGGCGTGGTTGGTCAGAATATTGACCGTCAGATCCAGGCGCAGACGGGGGGCGTAGCCGCACACCGTGGCCGGGCGCAGGGTCAGGGTGACGAAACCGGGCTCCCGCTCCTTCTCCAGAACGTCTTCGCACATGGCCTTGAATTTCGAATAATCGGTCAAGGGCTCCAGCGCCAGCTCTTCCGTCACGTTCTCGGTGCTTTTGATGCCGTAAACAGAGGACGAGGAGGCATAGATGAAACGGCGCACGCCGGCATCCTTGGCGGCGCGGACCAGAGGCTGGAAGCAATCGAAATTGATGGATTTTCCCAGATCGGGGTTCAGCTCGAAACTGGGATCGTTCGATATGCAGGCCAGATGGATCACCGCATCCGCATCTTCAACGGATTTGGCCACGGCCCTAGGGTCGCGGATATCGCCCTTGATGCAGCGCAGGTTGGGATGTTCGCCAACACCGTTGAAGACTTCCATGCCGTAGATGAACAGATCCAGCACCGTGACCCTGTGGCCCGCCGCCAGCAATTTCGGGATCAGGCAGGAGCCGACATAACCGCCGCCGCCCGTGACCATGACGTTCATTGGTACATTCGTTGTGACGTTCATTGGGTTGGCCGGGATATTCATGCCGCGCCCCTTTTCTGCGAAAAATTGTCCGATTTGTTCCACAGGCCGGTCTCGGCCGACCAGCCCATGAAGATATCCAGCAAGGCATGGATCAGGCCGCCGTGAACCACCTCGACAAAGCCATATTCGCCGGAGGGAACGAACAGATTGTAGTCCCCCAGCTGGCGTAGCTGGTTACGTGGCCCCAGGCCCGAAAATGTCAGCACATCGCAGCCCTTGGCCCGGGCCGCCAACACGGCCTTGATAATATTCTCGGAATTGCCGGAGGAGGAAATAGCGACCAGCAAATCGCCCGCGGCGGCAAAATATTCGATCTGCTTGGCGAAGACCTGATCGTAGCCTTCGTCATTGCTCAATGCGGTCAGCGAAGCGGCATCGTTGAAGGCCAGGGCCGGCACCTTGCCGTTCTTGGAAAAATCCAGGGCCATAT
>JAPYPT010000493.1 GCA_029937535.1 Alphaproteobacteria bacterium | reverse complement strand
TGACGGTGTCGTGTCGGATGACACCGGCCTGGGCCGCACCCACATAACTTATCGCGGCAATGCAGCCAATGATCGTGGCGCGAAATCCACTGGACATAAAACTCTCCATATAAAACTACGTGTATAGGCCTACCTGCAGCCGTCCATCCGGTCAAGTTTCTCAGTGTTCACGTTCAAAAAAAACCGTCTGGTTAACATATACCAGGCAAATAACATGCCATTATTCCGCGGCTAACGATTTCAATGCCTTATGGATCCATTACCTTTTTGGGTCTTCGAAATGTGTAAAGAATTCGGACAGTTGGGACAGTTGGACCGGATTATCAAATATGCCGATGATGATCCGAATCTAGTTTGCTTCACCCGCTAAGCGCGTAAAATTTTCAGGGCTTCTTTTAGGAACGGCATCGAGCGCGTGACGGCGGCTTCGCCAAGTTCGATCAATTCCTCCGCCTGATCAAAATCCAGCAAGCCGATATGGCCGACCCGGGGCGCGATGGTCACATCGGGGGGGTCGCCGGCGAGGCGGCTGCGGCTCAGGCGGTCCTGCAGAATATTCAGGGCCGCGGCCATGACATTGAACATGCTCGGCGTGCCGTCCCGGCGGAACAGGCTTTCCAGCATGGTGCCGCCGTTTTCCTTCCCGCCGCCGCCGCCACTATTGCCGCTGGCCCCGTTTTTCCCGCTCCTGTCGCTGCCCAGCATATCAGCATTTAAGTTAACCGCGATAACCAGCCGGGCGCCCATGGCGCGGCAGACCGATACGGGCACCGGGTTGACCAAGGCCCCATCGACCAGGGGGCGGCCCTCCAGTTCCACCGGCGGAAATATGCCCGGCAAGGCGTAGGAGGCCCGCAAAGCTTCCACCAAATGGCCCTGGCGCAGCCAAATTTCATGTCCCGTGGCCAGTTCCGTGGCGACGATGATGAAGGGCTTCGGCAAATGTTCGATGGATAGATCGCCCAGATTTTCGGTCAGGATCCGGCTCAGCCGCCGGCCGCCAATGATACCGCCGCTTTGCATGGACAGATCCAGATAGCGCATGATGCGCATGCGGTTCAGGCTGCGCGCCCAGGTTTCCAGGGCGTCCAGATGCCCGGCCAGATGCACGCCGGCGACCAAGGCCCCGATGGACGTGCCCGCGACCATGTCAACCTCGATGCTGGCTTTTTCCAGGCCGCGCAGGACGCCAATATGGGCCCAGCCACGGCCCACGCCGCTGCCCAATGCCAAGCCAATTTTGGGTCGTGTCATGTTTGCTTCATCGCAATGATCTCTTTTCATCAAAAACATCATAAATTTAAAACATCTCTACTTGATTACCAAATGGGATGCCGATATAAACATCGTCCGCGCGGCGCAATTATCACTGATGGGCGTGCCGTGCAGTCCCGCAATGTACAGAACCATCCAGGTATCTACCTGGCGGGTGGTGCTGCGCGGTTGTTACCTTTGCTCTTTGACATTGTTGATTTTCGGAAGAGAAGCGTGGGCGGCGGTGTTTTTA
>JAPYPT010000492.1 GCA_029937535.1 Alphaproteobacteria bacterium | reverse complement strand
GGCGACCTCGCCACGTTTGATTTGAACGGCAAAAAACTTTGGGCCAAAAAAATTCAAGCCGAAGAAAACGGCTTCGCCTTTCAATGGACCTTCAGCTCCAGCCCGTTGTTGCATGATGGCATTCTTTATTTACAAATACTCCAGCGCAACACCGGCGTGCGCGGGCACGGCAAGGCCAATGGTAACGAAAGCTATTTGCTCGCGCTCAATCCCAAAACCGGCAAGCAACTCTGGAAACACAACCGCCCCTCCAACGCCAAGGCCGAAAGCCTTGAGGCGTTCAGCACGCCGATGCCCTTCACGCACAACGGCCGCGAGGAACTGGTCATCGTCGGCGGCGACTGCCTTACCGGTCACAACCCCAAAACCGGCAAGGAACTCTGGCGCTGGGGCACGTGGAATCCCTCGCGCATCGGCCATTGGCGGCTGGTGCCTTCGCCCGCAGCGGGCGGTGATGTGATTCTCGCCTGCGCGCCCAAGGGCGGATCCGTGTACGCCGTGAAAGCCGGCGCAAAAGGCGAAGGCGCATTAGCTTGGAAAAGCGGTGGTCGCAAGGACGCCGTGACCAGCGACGTTTGCACGCCATTATTTTATGGCGGGAATTTCTACGTGGTGTACGGCGAGGGCCGCGACAAGACGATTTCCTGTATTGCCCCGAATACAGGCAAAGTCCACTGGAGCACGAATCTGGAAAGCCGCCCGAAATTCCGCGCCTCGCCCACCGCGGCGGATGGGAAAATTTACCTGCAAAATCACGCCGGCGAAGTTTTCGTGGTGGACGCCAAAAAAGGAACCGTGCTGCACCGCACGGTGCTGGGCGAACAGGGTGACGACCTTACCCGCGCCAGCGTGGCCATCGCGGGCGGACAGTTGTTCATCCGCACAAATGGCGCGCTGTACTGCGTGGGGCGCTAAAACGAAAAAATCACGTCGAAGGAAAAGCGGTGGGTGGTTTTGTCCGTGCCGCTCACGTCATTCTTGATGGCGTCGGTGATGCCCCAACCGAAGCCGAGTTTCACGTTGTTGTAGAGTTGATAGCGCCCCTTGATGAGACTGCCTTCCACGTTGGTGCCGTTGTAATATTTGTTGCCGTTGCTGCCGGCGATGTTGCGCGCGCCGAACGCGCCGAAGTCCGAATCGGCGAGCCCGTGCCACGTGGCGTCCTGCTCGAGGTGGCGCCATTCGTAGCCGATCTCCCATTCGCCGGGTTTCTTGGCGCTGCCGTATTTCACGCCGATACTGTAGCCGGTGTCCTCGCTGCTGGCGGCGGCGGCCGGGTTATTGAGATACATCGCGGAAAATTTCACCGGCCGTGACCATCCCTTGTAAGTCAATGCGGCATCGATGAAGTAGGGGTTGAAATTGGAAGCTACGTTATTGCCGCTGGTTTCCGAGTTGCCGGCGGAAGTCCCGTGGCTGGTGCCATTGGAACCCACAGTGTCGGACTTGATTTGGTCGGCATTGAAAAGCCAATAACTGCCGAGGCCGAGCTTGAGCGCGGTGTTGTTG
>JAPYPT010000491.1 GCA_029937535.1 Alphaproteobacteria bacterium | reverse complement strand
ATGTTGAGCCCCATTGAGATGATCAAGGCGACGATTGATGGCATGCTGGAGCGCGGCTTTGGCCGGATTGTCAATATCACCTCCGCCGCGGTGCGCTCGCCGATTGACGAACTATGCCTTTCCAATGGCGCGCGCTGTGGTTTGACCGGCTTCGTCGCGGGCCTGTCCCGCAAGACCGTTGGCCAAAATGTTACCATCAACAATATTCTGCCTGGCCCCTTCGAAACCGACCGTCTGCGTAGCAATCTTGCCCACCGGGCCGAGAGCATGGGGTTGGATGTTGCGGAAATGGCGGAAATCGCCGCCGGGAACAACCCGGCCGGGCGCTTCGGCACGGTCGAGGAATTCGGCGCCACCTGTGCCTTTATGTGCAGTGTGCACACGGGCTTCATGACCGGCCAGCAGATATTGATGGACGGCGGCGCCTTTCCAGGCACCATGTAAAGGCATAGAGCAATTTTCAATTAATCAGAGTCGCTTTCGCGACGCAAGTAATTGGTTCAATTGCTCTTTTCTTAAGAATCCGAGCATGTTTAAAAAGAACATGCTCTAGTCACGAACGGGAGAATAATGTGTTGCACCGAAGATTTATCTTTTTCACCTTGCTGGCCTTCTTGTTGCCGGCCGGCGCCGCCTGGGCCGGCGAGGCGGAGGGTACCTGGGCGACCGAGGGCAGCAAATCCCATGTCACGATCGTGGCCTGTGGTGATAATCTTTGCGGCACGATCGTTTGGTTGAAGGAACCTCTGGACGATGAGGGGAAACCGAAACACGATATCAATAATCTCGATGCCGCGCTGCAAGGCCGCCCCATCATCGGACTGCCCCTGCTGGCGAATTTCGTGGTGGGGGAAGAGGCGGATGTGTGGCAAGACGGCACCATCTATAATCCGGAAGATGGAGAGATTTATTCCTGCACATTGACGCTGCTGGACGACAACACCCTGAAGGTGCGGGGCTACCTCGGGCTGCCGTTATTCGGCAAGACGCAGATATGGACCCGCGTTAACTGAAAACGCGGTATTTGGATGAAGGAGGACCTTTAGGTGGCGCAGGCGAAGGGAAAGGATGGGGACGGCGGGAACGAACCCGCGGAACCGACGGAACCGGGCCGGCGTTATATCAATCGCGAACTGTCCTGGCTGGCCTTCAACCAACGGGTCATGGAAGAGGCCCGCAATCCCGCCCATCCGTTGCTGGAGCGGCTGCGTTTTCTGGCCATTTCGGCCACCAACCTGGATGAATTCTATATGGTTCGCGTTGCTGGCCTGCATGGCCAGATGCGGGCCGGGATCGATCAGGTCAGCGATGATGGGCGCACGCCAGCCCAACAGCTCGCCGCCATCAACCAAATGGCCGGCAAGATCATGACGGAACAGGGCCGTTACTGGATTGAGCTGACCGTAGAATTGGCGGCGGCTGGCATTAATTTGGTTGAGCCGGTGGATCTCTCGGATGAAGAGCGTGATTTCCTTGCCGCGCATTTTTTGCAGCGGATTTTTCCGGTTCTGACCC
>JAPYPT010000261.1 GCA_029937535.1 Alphaproteobacteria bacterium | reverse complement strand
TTCAGCGTCATTTTAACCAAGATGGTGACGGATTGGTTTTTCGAGAAAGAGATCGTCACGGCTCTGGGCATCATGCTGACTGCCTGGCCCATCGGCATCGTGCTTGGCCTGCACACCCAGGCCCCCTTGGGCGAGATGTATGGCTGGAACTGGGTGATGCATGCCACCGCCGGCCTGGCACTGGTGTGCCTCGTGCTTACATTGCTGTTTTATCGGGAAGCGCCGGTCAGGGACGCCGATGACAAAACGCCCCTGCGTTTCGGTTTGCCCCGACGGCAATTTGTCCACATGGGCGTAGTCGGGATTTCCTGGACCCTGTTCAATGCCGCGATAATCGTGGTGGTCAGCTTCAGCCCGGATGCGTTGGTTGAACATGGCTATGACGAGGCCTCCGCCCGCACGGCGGCCAGTCTATTCCTATGGGTGACCCTGCTGTCCCTACCCCTGGGTGGCCGTCTTGTGGAAATGCTGGGCCATATCACGCTGTCCATTGTCCTATGTCATTTCATTGCCGCCCTGGCCATACTGGCAATTTCTCAAGGCCTGGCACCGGAGTGGTCTTTCGTCCTGGCCGGTATTTTTCTAGGTATTCCGGGCGGTGCGCACATGGCACTTTCGGCGGAGGCGGTCAGGCCTGAAAACCGGGGTCCGGGATTGGGAATGTTTTTTACCTGGTACTATGTGGGCATGACCCTGGCACCGGCATTGGCGGGTTGGACGCGGGATGTCAGCGGTAGTGCGGCCTCCCCCATTATCCTGGCGGCGGGCATGGTGGCTGTTGGCGTATTATTTGTCGGTGTGCTGCGTTTAATGCAACGGAACTGGCCCATTGAAAGCGCTGAAGGAAATTCCACGGCGTGAATGCCAAAACTACACCGCGCCCCTATCATGAAATCCGGCAATCTCCGCTTCCGTATACCCCAACTCCGCCAAAACCTCGTCCGTGTGCTGGCCTAGGTCGGGGGCCGGGTGGCGGACGGCGGGGCCGTCTTCGTTGGCCATGTATGCGGCGGTGATCAATTTTTGGCTACCGCCCAGGCTGGGGGGGCCGTCCACGTCGGCCAGAACCGTGCGGTGGGCCATCTGTTCGTCGGCGACGACATCGGCATAGCGGTTGATCTTGGCCACGGGCACCTTGGCGGCCTGCAGTTTTTCCACCCAATTCGTGGCGCTGTCCGTGGCCAGGGCGTCCGCGATGACCCCGCGCAGATAGTCGTTATGTTCAATCAATCCGTCGCGATCCCCATACCGGGGATCCCCCACTAATTCGCCCTTGCCGATGGTTTCGAATAACGCTTCGACCTGGGATTGCTGCACGGCGGCGGTCTGGATATGGCCATTCGAGGTGGCAAAGACATTGACGGTGGGGATCGGGACAACGGGTTTATTGCCGGTCAGTTCCGCTTCCTCCCCCTCCACCGTGTGGCTGACCACGCGGGAGGCTTGCAAGGTCAGGGCGCTGTCCAGCATGGCGACGTCCAGGCGCTGCCCCCGGCCCGTCTCCCGGCGCCGGTACAGGGCGCCGGATATGGCCAGGGCCGCCGTCAGGCCCGTGGACATATCCACGGGGAAGAAAGCTGCCCGCGTCGGCCCGGTTTCCGGATGGCCGTTGACGTTCATCATGCCCGATGCCGCCTGAATGGCGCCGTCATAGGCGGCTACGCCGGCCATTGGCCCCGTTTGACCGTAACCGGAGATGGAGCAATAGATGATCTCCGGCTTGATGGCTTTCGCGAAGTCGTAGCCGAAGCCCAGACGATCCATCTGCCCCGCCTTGAAATTCTCCATCACCACGTCGGCGTCCCGGATCAGGCGGGTAACGATGTCCTTGGCCTCCGGCGACTTTAGGTCAAGGGTAATGCCGCGCTTGTTGACGTTGCACATAAGATAACTGGGCGAGAGGCCCATGGCCCGCATCTCATCGCCACAGATCAGGGTGCGCATTTGATCGCCGGCACCGGGCTGTTCCACCTTGATGACTTCGGCGCCCAACAGGGCCAGTTGCTGGGCCGCGAAGGGCCCGGCCAGAACCTGTGTGAAATCCAGAATGCGGATATTCGAAAACGCCTGGGTCATATCAAGGCCATACCTCTATTGAATTCTGTAATTTTCGTCCGGCGCGAAATCCGGCACCTAGCGATTGCGCTCGGAGAGGATCATGTCGGCGCATTTTTCGCCGACCATGATGGCCGGCGCGTTGGTGTTGCCTGATGTGATCACCGGCATGATCGAGGCATCGGCGATGCGCAGGCCCGAGAGGCCGCGCACGCGGAGGCGGTCGTCCACCACGCTCATTGGGTCCGTGCCCATTTTGCAGGTGCCCACGGGATGATAGATGGTGGCGGCGTGATCGCGGATATGCTGGATAATCTCGTCATCGCTCCGGGCCTCGGCACCGGGGCCGTGCTCGCCCTCCAAAAATTCGGCGAAGGGCGGCGTGTTGATGATCTTCCGCAGCATCTTGTAGCCGCGCAGCATCCCTTGTACGTCCTCGTCCCGGTCCAGGTAGTTGGGTTGGATGGCCAGGCGGGTACCGCCGTTCTGGCTGACCAGGCTGACCGCGCCCCGGCTTTTCGGCCGGGTGTAACAGATCGACGCCGTGCCGCCGGGGAAGGGATGGAACATGAAGCCGCCCTGGGTGGAATAGTCAAAACTAAAGGGCCGGTAATTGATCTGAATATCGGGCCGCAGCCCTTGTTGGGTCGAATCCAGGAAGCCGCATATTTCCGTACTCGTCAGGCCAAAGGCGCCGGTGCGGGTGACGCCGTAACGCAGCAGCTCGAAGCCCATGCGCGGTTTGCTGCTGAGCATCTGGTTCAAAGTCGGATAGGCGGCCTTCAGGCGCGGCTGCAGGTGGATGAAGAGATGATCATGCAGATTTTTACCCACCCCAGGCAAATGATGGGCCGGCTCCACGCCAACGGCCTTGAGCTCGGCGCCGTCGCCGATGCCGGACTGCAACAGCACCTGGGGCGAACCCACGGCGGAGGCCGATAGAATGACCTCGCGCCCCGCCCGCAACGTGACCACTCCGCCCGCCTTGTCCACATATTCGACGCCGCTGGCCCGCGTGCCATCGAGCACAATACGCCTCACGTTGGCCCCGGTACGGATGGTCATGTTGGAGCGGCTTTTGGCAAATCTCAGATAGCCCCGCGCGGTGGAATCCCGCCGTCCCTTGCGGATGGTGCCTTGAACCGTGGAAATACCGTGTTGATCGCCGGTATTCAAATCCGCGATGCGGGGGATCCCGGCGGCAACGGCCGCTTCCAGAAACTTGCCGGAAGATTGGTTGGAGAGCACCGTATTACTGACCGCAATGGGCCCGCCCACGCCGTGGCTGGCGTTCTCGCCGTGCTGATGATCCTCCATTTTTCTATAAAACGGCAGCACATCATCCCAGCCCCAGCCCTCGTTGCCGCCGTCGCGCCAGTCGTCATAGTCCTGGGCCTGGCCGCGGATATAGAGCATGCCGTTGATGGAGGAGGAGCCGCCCAGAACCTTGCCGGAGGGAAAGAACATCGGCCGCCCGTTGAGCCCCGGTACCGGTTCCGACTTGCGCTGCCAGGTGGTGTTCGGGTTGGTCAACAGATGGGGAAACAGCACCGGAATATGAATGAAGGGATGGCGGTCCTTGCCGCCCGCCTCCAACAGGCAAACAGTGGTTTTGCCATCTTCCGACAGCCGCGCCGCCACCGCCGCGCCGCCGGAACCCGAACCGATTACGATATAGTCGTATTGCATTATGGCTTCCTCACTACCCCACTAACGCCGCGCCAATGCCAGACCCAAACCGGTGCCGATCAGCAGCGCCCCCGTGATGCGGCTGCGGATTTTCGCCCGCCCCGCCCCCGCCAGGACACCGCGCAGACGGCCAGCCAACAGGGCATAGCCGGAATCGAAAGTCGCCGCGATGACAACGAAGCTGACGCACATCAAGGTTAGCTGCGGCGCCAGGGGCGCGCCTACGTCGATGAATTGCGGAAAGAAGGCGGCATAGAACAGGATTGTCTTGGGGTTGGTAATCGCGACCACGATGCCTTGCCAAAAGACGGCTGATTTAGGGCGTCTCTCGCCGGCCCTGGCCGCGTCCAGATCCGCGCCCCTGGAACGCCATTCCCGGATGCCCAGCCAGATCAGATAACCGGCGCCCAGCCAACGGATCAGATCAAACAGATCGGCCAGCAATACAAACGCGGTGGAGAGGCCAAAGGCGCCCGCCGCGACCAACAGGGCATTGCCGATGGTCGATCCCGCCACCGTCGCCAACCCGGTCGCCGTGCCGTGGCGCAAGGATTGCGCGATGACCAGGGTGACAATGGGGCCGGGCAGCAAAATCAAGACCGCCGTGGCCAGGCAAAACGCCAGATACAATTCAATGCTCATGCACCATAGCTAGCCACAGATGCCGGATGACGGCAACTGTCCCGGCAACAGCCTTGGCAGGACCGCCCGAAGTCCGCATTATGCGCCCCGTTGGCAATGAGAGTTTCGGCCAATGAGATTGGGGAGCTAGGAAAACATGACAGTGGACACATCGGAATGGTCCCTGGTCGGGTTGGTGCGGCGTCAGGCCGCGGCACTTGGCGAGCGGGAGTACATGAGCTTCGAACAGGGCGATACGCTGACCTATGCCTCCCTGGACCGCCGCAGCGATGATCTGGCCCGTAAACTGGCCAGCCTGGACGTGGGTCCGGGCGACCGGGTCATGGTGATGTTGAAGAACCGCATCGAATTCCTGCTGGCCATGTTCGGGATCATGAAGGTGGGCGCGTTGTTCGTGCCTATCAACACGGAATTGAAAGGCGCCTTTTTGCAGCATCAGATGCGCAATGCGGAGCCGAAGGTGGTATTTCTGGACCACGGGCTGCGCGATGCCTTCGACAACGTGACGGGCGGCAACGAAAGCCTCGGGCTAACAATCTATGTGGCCGGCGATGTCCCCGATGAGCGGCCGGCGGTACTGGCGGCCGCCCCGGCCATGACGTTCGAAGATTTCATGGCCTTGGACGGCGCCGGCGACGAGGTCCTGGTCGAGGCCAAGCCCGAGGATATCGCCTGTATCATGTACACCTCCGGCACCACGGGACCCTCCAAGGGGGTCTTGATGCCGCACGCCCATTGCTATCAATTCGGCAACGGTATCGCCCTCAATCTCAACATGACCAAAGGCGACAGCCAGTTCATCTGCATGCCGCTGTTTCATGCCATGGGTTTGTTGATGCAGGGCATCTCCACATTGATTACCGGCTCCCGAGCCTACTGTGTCGAACGTTTCTCGCCCAACACCTGGCTCGACGATGTGCGCGCCTGTGGGGCCACGGTGACCAATGCGTTGGGCGTCATACCGGAGTTCATTTTCCGCACGCCGCCAACCGAACACGACCTGGATAATAAGCTGCGCAGCGTGCTGGCCGTTCCCATCGCGGCGGAATGGGGCGATGCCATGGAGGCGCGCTTCGGCTTCAAGTTCGTCCAGGGCTATGGCATGACCGAGATCAATCTGCCCTGCTACACCAACGACGATGATCCCCTGAACCCCGGCATGGCCGGTCACGTTATTGACGATATGTTCGAGGTCCGCGTGGTCGACGCGGCAACCGATGCGCCCATGCCCCAGGGTGAAATCGGCGAAATCGTGGTCCGCCCCAAGGCGCCGTTCTGTTTCAATCAGGGTTATTTCCGCATGCCGGAAAAAACCGTCGAGGCGTGGCGCAATCTTTGGTTCCACACCTCGGACGCCGGTTATTTCGATGAACAAGGCCGGCTCTACTATGCCGACCGCATCAAGGACCGCATCCGCCGCCGGGGCGAGAATATTTCCAGCTTCGAGATCGAACAGGTGCTCAACGATTATCCGGAGGTCAATGAAAGCGCCGTGGTCGGCATCCGGGTCGAGGGCGCGGGCGGCGAGGACGAGGTCAAGGCCTACATCGTCACCGACGGCGGCCAGGAGATCGACAACATCGCCCTGTTGGATTACTGCGCCGAAAACATCCCCCGCTTCGCCGTGCCCCGCTATATCGAAACGGTCGAGGCCGTGGCCAAGACCGCGACGGGCAAGATCCAAAAGGAACCCCTGCGCCAGGCCGGCATCACCAACCGCACCTGGGACCGGGAATCCGTCGGCTACAAGATCGCCCGCCGGGTTTAGAACATTTTCAACCAACGTTGAAACGCCGGCCCGGCTGGTGGCCAGGAGCGCCATGCTCTATCGTATCTTCGAGAGATGGAGGGTCAGGGCATGATACAATTCGGTCTGATGAACCGGGGCCAGTTCCCGGTTGGGGGCGATGACGCCCAGCATTGGCGGGAGATGCTGGAACAGGTGCGCTGGGCCGAAAAGTTGGGCTTCAACTCCATCATGAAGGGCTCCCACTACACCACCCATCCCCTGTCCGAATTCCAGCAGGTGCCGTTTCTGGCCCGCATCATGGACGAGGCCCCTTCCCTGCGCCTGATCGCCGGCGTCGTGCTCCTGCCCCTGCACAAACCTCTGGATGTCGCCGAGCAGTTCGCCAATATCGACGTGATGTCGGGGGGGCGGCTGATCTTCGGCGTCGGCATCGGCTACCGCGAGGTGGAGTTCCAGGCCTTTGGCACCACGTTCAAGGACTCCGGTCCGCGCCTGGAGGAGAACCTGGAGGCCATCAAGCGCCTGTGGACGGAGGACAAGGTTTCCATGATCGGCTCCCACTTCGAGCTACGGGACGCCGTTTGCACCATAAAGCCCACGCAAAAGCCCCTGCCCCCCATTTGGACCGGCGCCAACGCCGATATCGCCATCCGCCGCGCCGCCCGGTTGACCGATGCCTGGTTCGTCAACCCCCACAACCGTATCGAGACCATCGCCCGGCAGATGGAGGTCTACAAACGGGAGCTTGATGCCTGCAACAAACCCTTTCCAGCCGAATTCCCCATGATGCGCGAGGTCGTGGTGGCGTCTTCCCGAGAAAAAGCCATGGCCATGGCGCAGCCGTATTTGGAAGCCAAATACAGCGCCTATCATGAATGGGGCCAGGACAAGGTGATGCCCGCCGGCGACAACAATTTCGCCATCGATTTCGACGAACTGGTCGAGGACCGCTTCCTGTTCGGCTCGCCAGCGGAAATCGCCGAACAAATCCTCGGCCTGATCCACCGGTTCGGTGTCAACCACTTCGTCATGGGCGTGCAATTCCCCGGCATGCCCCAGCAAATGGTGCTGGACGAGATGCAGATGCTGTCGGAGGAAGTGTTTCCGATCGTGCGGGCGGGGGCGTAGGTACGTCACGCGCCCCGACCGCTACCGGAACAGCGTCTCGATAAACGGACAATCGGGAATGGTGCCGTCGGCGCATTGCTGGGTTATGTCCGCCAGGGTCGCCTCAAGGCGCTGTAGATCGGCGATCTTTTGCCGGACTTCATGCAGATGGGACAGGGTCAGCT
>JAPYPT010000260.1 GCA_029937535.1 Alphaproteobacteria bacterium | reverse complement strand
CAATCGGCCCGGCCGCCGCGCGGCAGCAAATGCGAGATTTGCAATCTGACGCCGGCCGCCCGTGCCGTGTCCAAGGCCTCCCCCACCGCCGCGACCGCGCCCTCGTCGCGCTGCCGCGTATGGCTGGCATAAAGCAGATCCCGGCGCGCCACGGGCGCCAGCATCGCCGCGATTTCCGCCCCGCTGGTACCCTGTTCGATCGGGTACTCCAGGCCGGTGGAAAGGCCGAATGCGCCGGCTTCCAGGGCCTCTTCCAAATGCCTGAGCATGGCCCGGCGTTCCTCTTTGTCCGCCGGGCGTTCGGCCAGTCCCACCGTTGCCTGGCGCAACTGACCGTTCGGAACCAAGGTCAGCACATTGATCGCCGGCCGGGCCGCCTCCAGGCGGTCCAGATAGGCGGCGGGCGTGGACCAGTCCAATTCAATATGGTCGGTCATGCCATAGATGGTGTTCCGGGCGAGCTGTTTGTTAACCAGGGGAAAACAGCCGTGACCGCAATTGCCGATCACCTCCAGCGTGACACCCTGATGCACGGCGGAGGCGGCGCGCGGGTCGACCAGCAAGGTAAAGTCGGAATGGCTGTGAATATCGATGAAGCCCGGTGTTACATACAGCCCCGAAGCATCGATCTCGCGGGCGCCGGGACCCTCCACATGGCCCTTTTCGACAATACGCCCCTGGTGCACGGCGATATCGCCGGCGGTACCGGGGTTGCCCAGCCCGTCAAACACAATGCCGCCACGGATCACCAGATCAGGTCTCATCCCGCACGTCCTCCCGGCGCTATGTTAGCGCAAAGGAGGTAGATTCCACTAAATTTGAGCCACGTCGGCGGGGAAATTCAGCCGGATCGGAGGGGTTGAGGTTTAGACCACGCGGCGCCGGCGGGCCAATACGATCAGACCCATGAGGACCAGCCCCATCGTGCCCGGCTCTGGGATTGTCTGCAGACGAACCCGCCCGGTCGTCGTGGATGTCGCAAGTGTTAAGGGGATATCCGAAAACCCGGACGAGACCGCCTGCCAAGTGGAAATGTTCGAAAAAGAGTTGAACCCGCCAATCATCGTCCAGTCTCCATCCAGCGAACCAATGGCATAGCCGTCCGTACAGCAACTGGCCCATAGGAAGTTGGTATCGAAAACCGTTGAGCTGGTTGCCGATGCTTCGGTGCCATCATCGGACACCAGCACCGAGGCGGTGTCCCCACCGGTAAGGGTCCATGTCTCGTTCGCGTTTCCGCCGCTCCCGTCGCTGATGCCGTCATGAATGACAATAAGCGACAAGCCGTCACTTGCATCCAGCATGAATAATTGCGTCGTGTTGGCGAGTGGCGACGGTCCACCATTTGTGTTTCCGTTATAACTTGAACTACCGAACGAATAGAAATCCGATGTGCTCAGGCTGGTGGAGAATGGGTTGATCACGCCAAGTATATTGGAGTCGAAATCGTTGGCGTTCAAGCTGCTCTCCTGGGCAATTTGTATCGTGGTGGCGCGCGCATCAGATGTAACACCAGCCAGTCCCACGATGCCCACTACGAGCCCCGACACTATACAAGCCGATTTCAAAAATTCTGCCACACTACCCATGATTTTAAATTCTCCGTTTCGAATCCCGAGTTTAGATTCGTTGCGCCGCTGCCTAAATTATTATGCAAAATTCATGCCAGATTTTCAGTGCAAATGAAATCAATGTCTTAAGAACGTGCTATCACCCCGCAACAAGGAAAACTGTAAAGAATTCCGACAGTTGGGGATCATTCGCCGATCACCGTGCCGTTACGGATTACTAAATCAGGCGTCATGCATCGTCCCCGGCGCTAAGTTGGCGCAAAGAGGATTATTGCTGCTAAACTTGGCCGCACGCATCGATCTTAGACGGAACGGCAGGCATGTTGAGCCACGAAGACAACGAACGATTGACCCGTGTCGGACCGGCGACCGACGGCGGCAAGGTGCTGCGGCAATATTGGATGCCGGCTGCCCTGTCGGAGGAAATCAACGGCGATGACAAAATCGTGCCGGTGGATCTGCTGGGCGAACGCTTGCTGCTGTTTCGAGACGGCGGCGGCGGTCTGGGCCTGATAGACCGCCAATGCCCTCATCGCGGCGTCGATCTGTGCCATGGCCGCCTGGAAGACGACGGCCTGCGCTGCCCCTTTCATGGCTGGAAATTCGCCACCGACGGGCGCTGTCTGGAACAGCCTGGCGAACCGGAAGGCTCCCGCGCGTTCGAAAAGATCCGCGCCATCGCCTATCCGGTGGTTGAAAAGAACGGCATCGTCTTTGCCTTTCTGGGCCAGGGTGAGCCGCCGCCTTTTCCCAATTTCGATTGCTTCCGGGCGCCCGAGAGCCACGTTTTCGCCTTCAAGGGTCTTTGGAACTGCAACTGGCTGCAGGCCCTGGAAGTGGGCATTGATCCGGTGCACGCTTCATTCCTGCACCGTTTTCTCGAAGACGACGATCCCGTGGATCAATACGGCAAGCAATTCCGTGACAACGCCGCCGGTACGGATATCCCCATCACCCGGCTGCTGCGTGACTACCCCCGGCCCGACATCGGCGTGGAAGAGACCGCGTTTGGCCTGCGCATAACAACCCTGCGCCATTTGGACGGCGGCCGGACCCATGTGCGTATCACCAATCAGATATTTCCCACCGCCGTCACCATACCCATGTCCGCTTCCATGAATATCACCCAATGGCATGTGCCCCTCGATGACCGGCGGTGTTACTGGTACGCCATGTTCACGTCCTTTACAGACCCCGTGGACAAGCAGACCATGTGGGATCAGCGTGTGGCGGAACATACCCTGCCGGACTTCGCGCCGAAGCGGAACGCCGCCAACGATTATGGTTTTGACCCCCTGGAGCAGGAGACCTTGACCTATACGGGCATGGGCATGGATATCAATGTACATGACCAATGGGCTTGCGAATCCCAAGGCGCGATCCGGGATCGCAGCCGGGAGCATCTGGCTTCTTCCGACAAGGCAATTACCGCGCACCGGCGGATGCTGCTGCAGGCGATCAAAAGAATTCAGGGCGGTGGGTCGGGCTTGCAGGACTTTCTTTCGGAGAAACCAGCGGCGGAGATCCATGGCCCCATCGCGGTTGACGCCCTTGGGGCAACGGGGAAGCACGGGGAAATCTGGCGGCAGGTCGATGGCGAACGGCGGGCGGCCTGCCCCTGGGATGCGGCGCTCTAAGCGCCGTGATAGGGGAGCCAGGGGATATGCACGGATTTGTTTCGAACCATGGCCTGCGCACGGCGGCACGGGACGAGGCGACGGCGACGGTCTTGCAACAGGTGGCCGAGGCGGGCATCGAGGTCGTTCGCATCTCCTTCGTGGATCAGCACGGTGTCCCGCGCGGCAAGACCCTGATGGTGGACGGCGTGGAGAACGCCCTGGAAAACGGCGTCACCATGACATCGACCCTGTTGTTGAAGGATACGTCGCACCGCACCGTCTATCCGGTATGGCAGGAGGATATCGGCTTTGGCCGGGGCCGAATGACGGGCGCCGGCGATGTCCTGATGATCCCCGATCCCTCGACCTTCCATGTTCTGCCCTGGTCGCCCAAGAACGCCTGGCTGCTGGCCGATCTGTATCACACGGATGGCGAACCGGTGCCGGTCTGCTCCCGCGCCATATTACGCGACGCCCTGAGCGGACTGCATGACAAAGGCTATGACATCGTTACCGGATTGGAAGTGGAATTCCACGTCCTCCGCCTCACCGACCCGAAACTGGCCCTCGAAGATGCCGGCCAACCCGGCCACCCCCCCGATACCGAGCTGATGGCACAGGGTTATCAATATCTCTCGGAACAACGCTACGATGAGCTGGAGCCGGTATTCGATGTGATAAGGGAAAACTGCGTCGGCCTGGGCTTGCCCTTGGCATCGCTCGAAGTGGAGTTTGGGCCCAGCCAGTTCGAGGCGACCTTCAATCCCGCCCCCGCCATGACCCATGCCGATAACATGGTGTTGTTCCGCAGCATGGTGAAAGCGGTCTGCCGCCGGCAGGGCTGGCATGCCACTTTTATGTGCCGGCCCCGGTTCGACGAAGCCATGGCCAGCGGCTGGCACCTGCACCAATCCCTGATCGACAAGGCCAGCGGCGACAACCTGTTCATGCCCGAAGCGGGCGAGCCCATTTCTAAACTGGGCCAGCACTGGATCGCCGGGCTGTTGGATCATGCGGCGGAGAGCTGTCTGTTCTCGACCCCGACGGTCAATGGCTACAAACGCTATCGCCCCTTCGCCCTGGCGCCCGACCGCATTCAATGGGGCCGGGACAACAAGGGCGCCATGATCCGCGCCCTGGCGCGGGAAGGTTACCAGGACAGCCGCATCGAAAACCGGGTCGGCGAACCGGCCGCCAATCCTTATCTGTATTTCGCCGGGCAGATCCTGTCCGGCCTGGATGGCATCGAACGGGAACTGCCCGTACCGGACCCCGTCGAACGGCCCTATGACAACGATGCAACGGCGTTGCCCAAGAACCTGCTGGAGGCGATCGAGGCCTTGGCGCAAAGCGGCTTTTACCGGGCCCGATTGGGAGAGGCGTATGTGGACTACCTCACCCGGATCAAGCGGGCGGAATGGGACCGCTATCTCGCCGCCGTCTCCGAGTGGGAGCAGCGGGAATATTTCTCGCTGTTTTAAGCCGCACGCCGGCGCGGTTTGCCATGGCTTTGGCTTCGGGCGTTATATAAGCGACGATTGATAGTCTCTTCGTGGCCGATAGCGGGCGTCGCACTGCTGTTGGCAAACCCAGCAATTGGTTGGATGAATTTTTGTTTCACCAGCATCCGATGGTAAAACCCCAGGGGCGCTCAGACCTTCAAGACCGCCTCGATTTTGGCCAATAGGTCCTGTCGCCGGATGGGTTTGGAGAGGACACCGTCAGCCCCCAACTTTTCGGCCATTTGGAGGTACATTTTGTTGCCGGTGCGATCGCCGCCGGATATGGCTATAATTTTTATCGCGCGGCCGATCGCGCGCAATTCCTGGATCGTTTCGATGCCCTCCTTTTGAGGCATCAGAATATCGGTGATCACCAGATCGAAGTTACCGTCTTCGTACTTCAGAAGACCTTCCTCGCCGTTGGCCGCTTCGGTCACTTCGTAATCGGCGGCGATGAGGATGTGGGAGAGCGTGGCGCGTACCAGATCGTCATCATCCACTATAAGGATTTTGCCCTTCATTCGATTCTTCCGCCTCTCTATTTGGCTTTTGTCACCCACAAACACCTATCACTTTCGACCATCCAGAACTTCCCGCACGCGCCAGGCCAGGGCGGTGGTCTGATACGGCTTATTCATGAGCGCCGCGCCCTCGTCAAGACCGCCGCGACGATTGAGGACTTCCCGCGTGTAACCTGAAGAATACAGCACGCCGGCCGCCGGATAAAGTTCGCGGAAGGCGGCGGCGACATTGCGCCCGCTCATCCCCCGGGGCAGGATCATATCGGTCAACAACAAATCGATCGCATCGGAAGCAGCCATGACTTCCAGCGCCGCCGGGCCGTCTCCCGCTTGCAGGACGGTATAACCGAGACGGTTGAGCACGGTCACAAGGTAACCCAGCACGTCATTATCATCCTCCACCACAAGGATCGTTTCACTACCCGTCGGCCAGTCCTTTTTGGATTGCTCGGTGGTGATGTCGGCCCATGTCCTCTCTTCGGCCCTGGGCAGGTAGATCTTGACCGTCGTGCCGACCCCTTCCTCGCTGTAAATTGAAACCTGGCCTCCCGATTGCTTGGCGAAACCGAACACCATGCTCAAGCCCAAACCGCTGCCCTCGCCGACATCCTTGGTGGTGAAAAAGGGTTCGAACACCCGCTCCCGCACGGCCGCGCTCATCCCGGCGCCGTTGTCGCTAACGGCGATCATCACGTAATCTCCGGGCGCCAGGTCGTCGAAGGTCACCTCGTCATCGTCTTCCAAAACGTTGTTGTCGGTTTCAATGACCAATTGTCCGCCATCGGGCATGGCGTCGCGGGCGTTGATGGCGAGGTTCAGCAGTGCATTCTCCAGCTGACTGGCATCGACCATGACCGGCCAAAGACCGGTCGCCAATTTCATCTTGATGGTGATGTCCTCGCCAATCGTGCGCTCTGCCAGCCGGCAGAATTTCGGTAGAATTTCGTTGATCTGGGTCTTCTCGGCATCCAACTCCTGTTGCCGCGAGAAGGCCAGCAGGCGATGGGTCAATTCAGCGCCCCTGAGCGCCGCCCTGGAAGCGATGGCGATGCTTTCTCTGTCGGAATCGTCCATGATGCCGCCACCATCTTCGATCAAATCAAGATTGCCAATGATGGCGGACAACATGTTGTTGAAATCATGTGCGATGCCGCCAGTGAGCTGGCCCACGGCCTCCAGCTTCTGCGATTGACGTAGTTGCGCATCCAGGTGTTTGGCCTCAGTAAAGTCTTCCACGATTCCGAGCAGCGTGATGCGGTCATTGTCGGGATCTCTAATGATTGACGTCGTCAGTTTGCACCAAAGTGTGACGCCTTTTTTGTGTGAGTACCGCATTTCAATCGTGAAGCTGGCAATTTCGCCGAGCAGCAGTCGGGCGGACTGGGTGAGGCAGGCGGCATAATCGTCGGGGTGAGTGAATTCTTCGAAACTCAGAGACAAAAGTTCCTCGGCGCCAAGACCCATAAGATCGCATAGCTTCTGGTTGACGCTTAGAAATCGACCGCTGGGTGTCATCAGACCGATGCCAACGGCGGCCTGATCGAAGATCGCCCGGAAACGGGTTTCGCTCTCTCGAAGCGCCTCTTCCGCCCGCTTGCGCATGGTGATGTCGGTACTGATCGTGCCGATGCCCATCAACTCGCCGTCGGCGTTGTAGGCGGGAAACTTGATAACCGAGCGCGTCGCCCGTGCGTCGTCCTGGTCTGTCACATCGCGTTCATAAATGACCATCTCCCTTTTCTCGATCACCTCTTGGTCATGTGCATCGACGATTGCCGATTGCGCGATAGTTTCAATTTCCGCCGCGGTTTTGCCGATCGCCCGTTCGACGGGCATGTTCCTCGATTCCCGATAGGATTTGTTGACCAAAAGGTAACGCCCCGCCAAATCCTTCAGAGTGATTAGCCACGGGTAATTGTCGATGATCGTACGCAGCCGACTTTCGCTCTGGCGCAACGCCCGCTCGGCCATCTTGCGCTCGGTGATATCGACGGCCAAGCCAAAGTGCCCTTTTTCGGTCCCGTCTGGGTCGATGTCGGGCACCAATGTTATTTCGACGTCGCGCGTGACACCGTCCGCATAGGGGACGCGATCCGAAAATTGCACTGGCTGGCCAGATCGCAACTGATCTATGTAGGGCGCAAATTTCTTGAAGATAGCTTCGCCATGTAAATCCTTTAGCGTTTTTCCCAAGATTTGATCAGCGCTTTGATCGTACCAACGCTGAGCGGTCGCATTGACGAAGGTATACCGTTGCTCCGCATCAATC
>JAPYPT010000006.1 GCA_029937535.1 Alphaproteobacteria bacterium | reverse complement strand
TGGTTTGCGACCAGTCATCCACTTTTACCGCGCCGCCCTTGGTCAATTCCACGCCCACGGCCTCCAGGCCCAGATCACCACTGTTGGGGTGACGGCCCGTGGCGTACATCACCAGACCGGTATCCATGGTCTCGCCATTGGTCAAGGTGACGCGATAGCCGCCCCCAGAATTTTGGTCTGTTTTCTCAATGGCGGTGACGTTGGTCTCGGTGCGGAGGTCGATGCCTTTCTTGCGGATCTCCCCAGCCAGATGGTCGCGCACATCCCGGTCAAAGCCACGCAGGATTTGTTCGCTGCGGTATAGTTGGGTCACGTCGCAGCCCAGACCATTGAAGATACCGGCGAATTCCACGGCGATATATCCGCCCCCCACCACGGTGACATGGCTGGGCAAGGCATCGAGGTGAAAGGCTTCGTTGGAACTGATGGCGTGTTCGATGCCCGGCAAATCGGGGAAGGTGGGGGTGCCGCCCGTGGCCAGCAGAATGCGTTCGGCGGTAACCACGTCATCACCGATTTCGATCGTATTGGCATCCCGCAACCGGGCCCGCCCGTCATAACGGCGCACGCCCGCACCATCCAGAAGGTTGATATAGATGCCGTTCAGACGGTCAATTTCCCGGTCCTTGTTGGCCAGCAAGGTTTGCCAACTGAAACTGGGTTTCTCCACCGTCCAGCCATAAGATTCCGCATCCTCGAAATCCTCGGCGAAATGGGAGGCATAGACAAACAGCTTCTTTGGCACGCAGCCGCGAATAACGCAGGTGCCGCCATAGCGGTATTCCTCCGCGATCGCCACTTTGGCGCCGTGTGTGGCGGCGATACGCGACGCGCGGACGCCCCCCGAACCGGCGCCAATTACAAATAGATCAAAATCGTATGCCATCCCACATCCCCAGATTAAGTGTCCTTGGTTTCCGCAATATAAGGCTTTCGGGATTCCAATCCAGGGGGGCCTGCCTTCACAAGGATGAGAGATTGAATTTTTTCCGCCTGATCTCTAGATTTTCATCTCTTGATCATTGGTGGGGCGGACAACATGAGTGTGTTGATTACAGGCGGGGCGGGATTGGTCGGTCTGGAAGTGGCCAGACAATTATTGATTGAAGGTGAAGCGGAGATCACCGTGTTCAGCCGCAATCCATCGCCCGGCCGCTTGGGTGATCTGGCCGGTCAGGTTACGGCGGTGGCCGGTGATGTCGGCAATTTCAGCCATGTCCTGGATGCGGTGAAGACGGCGCGGCCACGGGTGATTTATCACTTGGGCGCCATGCTGTCCGTACCCTCCGATGCGGACCCGGCCAGCGCCATTCAGACCAACGCCATGGGGACTTTCTATGTGCTTGAGGCGGCCCGGCTGTTGGATGTGGAGCAGGTGATCTTCGCCTCCTCCATGGGCACTTATGGCTATGACAAGCCCGATGGCCCCATAGACGATCAAACCCTTCAACGGCCGGCGCTATTCTATGGCGCGACCAAGGCCTTTGGCGAACATATGGGGTTGTTTTACAAGCGCAAGCATGGCCTGGATTTTCGCGGCCTTCGTTATCCCTCCATCATCGGCCCCGGTGTCACCACGCCAAGCGTGGCGCAGTATACATCCTGGGCCATAGAACATGCTGCCCGCGGTGAACCCTTTACCATTTGGGTCCGGCCCGATACCGCCATGCCCATCATGTACGTCACGGAGGCGGCGGAGGCCACCATTCGCCTGGCCCAAGCTCCGCTGGCGGGCATCAGGGCAGTGAACTATCTGATCGACGGCGTGAAGCCGACCCCAAGCGCGGGGGAATTGGTCGAGGCCGTGCGGGCTAAGATTCCCGGCGCGAAAATTGATTTCGAACCTGATCCGGAAATTCTGGCGGTATTGGATGAAATGATCCGGCCCCTGGATGATAGCAGAGCGCGGGAAGAGTGGGGTTGGCGGCCGACCCATGATCTGGATCGCATTGTTGACGATATTCTGGCTGCCGTTCGGAACTGAACCAGGACCAAACCAGCGGAAATTTTTTCTCCTGTTTCAGCCCATCCGAGCGGCAGCCGAACCGGCGCCATCAAAAATAGATCAACTTCGCATGCCATAATTAGCCCTTTGATAAAGATCGCCAGGTTTCGTCATTTGCCGCTTTCAAAGATGCAAGCCAGCGCTTCCTGGGCACTGGAACCTAATATTTTTTGAGGGTTTGAATTATCGGCTGGTCGTTACCAAATATTAGCCCATTTTAGTTATTGGGACGGCGATCATGTTCGGTTTTTGATCCCATCGACGACGACTTCGCTACCATCATATGAACTAAGATTGGAAATATACGCGGAATGGAGAATTTTACGCCCCTGCCGGCGTTACTCGGTGGGCTGCTGATTGGCCTGTCGGCCGTCATTATGTTGGCTGCCATGGGGCGGATTGCCGGCATCAGCGGTATTCTGGGCGGTATGCTCAGCTTCAAGAATGGCGACCGCTTGTGGCGGGTTTTGTTCCTTGCGGGCCTCGTCCTGGGGGCCGGCGCATATGCTGTCCTTGGCGGCGATATAAGCGGCATCGACATCAATCCGTTCGGTCTATCTGAAAACACACAAACGGCTGTTTTGGTATTCGCCGGCCTGCTTGTGGGATATGGCACGCAACTGGGGTCGGGCTGTACCAGCGGTCATGGCGTCTGTGGCCTGGGCCGGCTTTCCCGGCGCTCCCTGACGGCGACGCTCATCTTCATGGGCACTGCGGGATTGGTGGTGGCGGCCCTGCGTCTCGGCTTGGGGGGCTAGATCCATGCGTCATATCATCCCCCTGATTTGCGGTATTATTTTTGGTCTCGGTCTGACCGTCTCGGGCATGGTGAACCCGGCGAAGGTCGTTGGTTTTCTCGATGTGACCGGAAATTGGGATCCCAGCCTGATTTTCGTCATGGGCGGGGCCGTGGCGGTGACGGTTTTGGCCTTCCGCACCATCCTGAAACGGCGCGGGCCGCTTTTGGGCGGTGGTTTTCATCTCCCGACGCGGCGGGACATCGATCTGCGCCTCGTTGCCGGCGCGGTGATGTTTGGCGCCGGATGGGGTCTCTCGGGACTGTGCCCAGGGCCGGCGATCGCCTCACTGGCATTCCTGGACCCGAAAATGGCATTATTCGTCCTGGCGCTGATTGCCGGCAGTTATTTGGCCCGGCTTAATTTGTTCTCCCGGTTCCGCGCGCCGCCCGTGGTCGCCGCGGACACCTAGTCCACGCGGTCTTCCGCAAAGAGCGGTGCATCGCTGACCAGAACCGTGCCCTTTTCCCAGAAAGGGTATTGCAGAATAAGGACTTCCAAGCCGGATGGCCCCGAGTGGACGGCAAGGCCGTCTTCGGGCGGCTCGACAAAAATGCAGGACCATTTTTCGTAGTCCGCGCCGTCATGGACCAGGTTGCCGTTCATGACGATGTAATATTGTCCACCGCCCAAGGCCGGGTCCGGCCCGGTGAAATCCAGGTTCGGCCCCATGCGCAGGGACCATGCCGCCAGACCGCCATCCTCGGCCGGCAGGATGACCTCCTGTTCGATGCCGTCCATCGCGGCCAGTGTGCCGTCATCGGGTAACACATCCACATCCGCCGTCAGATTGCGCCGGGCGTTGGGCTTTTGAAATTTCCGTCCCTCGGGAAAGAAAAATGCGCCGGGTTCGGACTGGGCGCGCAGGGTGAAATAGAAAATGCCCTCGTCCTCGGCGTTCAGGGGGCCATAGCCCGAATAGGCGTTGGCGTAATGAACGCAGACCGGCTTGACCGCGTGCTTGCCCAACATGCCGCCGCCATGGACCACGACCTGGAATTGGTCGATGCCGTGAAAATGCGGCGGAATCACTGAATTCGCCGATTGCTCCACCAACAGCGCCTGGGGGGTGTCCCGGTGCGAGGTGTCCGTGCCCAGGTAATTGGTTCGCGCATAGGTGTGACCGTTGAACAGCTTGCCCACGAACCGGTCGGGACTGACCTCGGCGAATGATTTAGCGAATATCATGGCGAATTCCTCTCTTTCGTTGGATTATTGGACATGGCAACCGATTTTACAAATGCGACGGACATGAAGATCGATAAATTGCACCCGGCCATCGGCGCCAAGGTGCGTGGCGCTGATCTATCGAAACCCTTGAATGGCGAGACCCTGGCCGCTCTACGGGCCGCCTTCACCGCCCATCATGTTCTTGTCTTCCCTGACGCCGATATCAGCGATGCGCAACATGTCCGGTTCAGCCGAAATTTCTCCGATCTTGAAGTATTCCCGCAAAGTGACATGGGTGCGGCCTATCTGCCGGAGATCTACCGGGTTTCCAATGTGGATGAAAACGACGTGATCCTGCCGGTGGAGAGCGATACGGCGCGTTATCAGTCCCTGACCCAGCTTTGGCACACTGACGGCTCCTACCTTGCGATACCCAGCCTGGGCGCTGTTCTACACGGGGTCGACGTAACGGAGACGGGCGGCGAAACCCTGTTCGCCAATATGTTCGCGGCGTATGAGGCCTTGCCGGATGATATGAAGGAACGGCTGGCCGGCCTCAAGGCGCGGCATTCCTTTCAATATTCCCGGGCCCTGAAGAACCTACCGCCCATGCAGCCGGAAGAGCTGGCCCGCGTGCCCCCGGTCGATCAGCCCATGGTGCGGCTGCATCCCGATGGCCGGCGTTCCCTGTATCTGGCAACGTTTGCAGGGCGGTGGCGTTGGGCGCCCAAGCCAATATAGCGCCAATTAGGCCAAATATTGCGCTTTTCGTTAGTCTCCAGTGCTGGTCCATACCAATATCCTTTGCTCCAGTTAGACGCGGGAAATCGGGAATATTATATGCCGTCGGAAAATCGGCCGCTTGGAGGTGGCTTGACATTAACGTGATGATTGCTTGACTGTGCCTTATCCCAAGCGGTGCGCGTTTGGAGGGGGGCATGAGTTATCTATTTGGTGACTGCGAACTGGAGCCCGTTCGCCATGAGCTGCGAAGACGCGCAACACCTGTGGCCGTTGAGCCTCAGGTATTTTCGCTGCTGCTCTATTTGGTGGAACACCGGGACCGCTTGATCACCAAGGAAGAACTCAACCGTGTCATTTGGGACGGGCGGGTCGTTTCCGAATGGGCCATGAGTTCGGCGATTAAACTGGCGCGCCAGGCGATCGGCGATAATGGGAAAAGGCAGGAATTTATCCGCACTATTCCACGCCGCGGTTTCCGTTTCGTCGGTGATGTCGAAGTTTACCAAGATAGCTATGAAGATCCCGAAACGGAATTACCCGACGCCGAATTTGCGCCAAAAATTGGCCGTGCCGACGGTCCTTGGCGCAAATATATGCTGGCGGCGATCATTTTTATCATCATTGCCGGCAGCGGCGTCTGGTGGTGGCAAAAGTCGGAGATTTCCAGACACGAGGAGCCGGCCAGAACGGCTTATGGGCTACCCGACAAGCCCTCAATCGCCGTTCTTCCCTTTTCCAACCTGAGCGATGACAAGACGCAAAAATACTTTGCCGACGGCATCGCATTGGATATTAGCACCGATCTTTCGAAAATTTCCGGTCTGTTTGTCATCGCCCATGAGGCTTCCCTCGATCCCGGGCAGAATGCGCAAACGGTTGGCAAAAAGTTGGGGGTCCGTCATATCCTCAAGGGCTCGGTCCGCCGCGCCGGCCAAAATATCCGCATTACCGCGCAATTGATCGATGTCACGACCCAGGAGCATCTTTGGGCCGAACGCTACGATGGCTCCATGGAGGATGTTTTCGCCTTGCAGGACAAGGTCACCGCGAGAATTGTTTCGGCGCTGCGATTGCAGCTTACGGCGGGTGAGAAAAACCGGCTGAGCAGCAAGGAAACCACGAATTTGGCCGCCTACGACCGCTTTCTGCAAGGCTGGTCGCGCCTGCGCAGGAGAACGCCGCAGTCCATCGTCGAGGCGCTCGCCTTTTTTACCAAAGCCATCGAACTCGATCCGGATTATGGCCGTGCCTATGCCGCGTTGGCATCGACCTATTGGGAAAGCTGGGAAAAGGGTTGGCATGAGAACCTCGGTCTGACGCGGCGTGCCGCGCGGAAAAAGGCCATGCACTTTCTAGCCCAGGCGCTGGCCCGGCCAACGGCGTTGGCGCATCAGGTCGCCTCCGAGGTCCATCGCCAAAACCAACGCTATGGGAAAGCCATTGCCGAGGCGGAAGCCAGCATCGCGCTGGATCCCAACAACGCCGACGGCTATGTCACCCTGGCCGGGGCCTTCATTATGGTGGGGCGGGCGGGCGAAGCGGTCGAATTGGTCCGAAAAGCAATGCGGCTCGACCCTCATTATCCGACCTATTATTCCTACGTCCTTGGTGTCGCCAGCTACTGTGAGGAACATTTTGGCGATGCGGCGAAATATTTGGCGCGCGCCGCCAAGAACAATCCTGAAAATCCTGCCCTGTTAATCCCGCTGGCGGCAGCCTATGGCCAGTTGGGCCGCCAGGCCGACGCTGCCGATACCATGAAACGTTATGTCAATCTGCGCGGACGGTCGGCATCTCCAACATTGTCGGACATCGTCAGCGGCTGGCCGTTTCAATCCGCACGGGACAGCGAGCGATTGGCAAGCGGGCTACGCAAGGCCGGTTTGTCCGAACAATAGAGTGCTGAAAAAACTGCTTACCTTCGACACGTTCTAGAAAGTCACCACGCTGCGGATTGACTTGCCCGCGTGCATCAGGTCGAAGGCGTTGTTGATTTCCTCTAGCGGCATGGTGTGGGTGATCAGGTCGTCGATGTTGATCTTGCCATCCATGTACCAATCCACGATCCGCGGCACATCCGTGCGGCCCTTGGCGCCGCCGAACGCGGTGCCGCGCCAGACCCGGCCGGTGACCAGTTGGAACGGCCGGGTGTTGATTTCCTGGCCCGAACCGGCAACGCCGATGATGATGCTTTCGCCCCAACCCTTGTGGCAGCATTCAAGTGCCTGGCGCATGACCTCCACATTGCCGATGCATTCGAACGAGTAATCGGCTCCGCCCTTGGTCATTTCAACCAGGTGGGGGACCAGATCGCCGCCAAGCTCGGCTGGGTTAACATAATGCGTCATGCCGAATTTTTCCGCCAAGTCGCGTTTGCCCGGGTTGGTATCAACACCGATGATCATATTGGCCCCGACCATGCGGGCGCCCTGTAGAACGTTCAACCCGATGCCGCCCAGGCCGAAGACGATCACATTGGCGCCGGCTTCAACCTTGGCAGTGTTAATGACGGCGCCAATGCCTGTTGTGACGCCGCAGCCGATGTAACAGACCTTGTCAAACGGGGCATCCGAGCGGATTTTGGCCAGGGCGATCTCCGGGATCACCGAATATTGGGCAAAGGTGGAGGTGCCCATGTAATGAAAGACTTGGTCGCCGCCCAGGCTGAAGCGGGAGCTGCCGTCGGGCATCAGACCCTGGCCCTGGGTTTCCCGGATCGCGCCGCACAGATTGGTTTTGCCCGACGTGCAGAATTCGCATTGCCGGCATTCCGGTGTGTAGAGGGGGATGACGTGGTCACCTGGCGCCAGGGATGTCACGCCGGCGCCGACCTCGACCACCACGCCCGCGCCTTCGTGGCCCAGGATGGCGGGAAACAGGCCTTCCGGATCATCTCCCGATAGGGTGAAGGCGTCGGTATGACAGACCCCGCTGGCCTTGATCTCCACCAGGCATTCGCCGGCCCGGGGACCATCCAGTTGAACCGTTTCGATGGTAAGCGGCGCGCCTGCCTTGTGCGCCACGGCTGCCCGTACTTCCATTTGCCGATATCTCCCCGTTTGGACGAATTGAATTGCCCCATTGTAGCAACGGAATGCCGTTTCGGTCGATGTAGGAGAACCCACCGGGGCCAAAATTCTGTGATTTTTTTCCCGTGAGCCATCGGCATATGACGAATTCCTTGGAAACTACGTGGAAAGTCAATCGAGGAGCCAACATTCGGCGTTCCGGGGTCACGTTACAAAAACAAGAAAAATTTATCGCTGGATTGGAAAAATCAGCTAATTTCCGCTAATATGTCAATTTTGTAACATTAAATTCCGTGTAAATTTGATTACATAAGAATAACATTTTTGTGACTTTGTGTAATTCATGTGAAATTTCGAATTTTTAACATCAATTATTTCGTGTTAACAATTTTTCTCAGAACGTTAACTATTTATTATTACCTTTATTGCCATAATGCTCAAGTTAGTTCGGAGATTGTTTGTTTAGATATTCAAAAAACCTCCTGTTGTTGCGTTGAGTACCCGTGTTGGACTTAGGTTGTTGCGTAGTATCTGTTTCAAATTATCGGGAGCGGGATTGGAAGCCACAATTCCTATGTAAAGAGTATCCGAGTTGCGTATCCGAGTATGAGTATCGTTATGGCTTCGCCCCCTCCAACAAGACCGCTCCCGATATACTTCGCCTAGGCCGGCATAAATCTGTTGCATAATTCGCGGCGTTCATCACGCCCGGATCAAGCCTGAAGGGATGGAAACATGTTACGCATTTTGATCGCCGCTGCTGCCGCCGCTGTCGCTTTGGCGCCCAGCCTTGCCCAGGCACAACGCGTGCCCTGCGGCGAGCGGGACAAGATATTGCTGAAATTGGGCAAGGACTACGCCGAACAGCCGGTGTCGCTAGGCCTATCCAGTAATGGCACCCTGATCGAGATACTGGCTTCGAAAGGCGGTAGCTGGACCATGATCTACACCAAACCCAATGGCGGCACCTGCGTTATCGCGACCGGCCAGTCATGGGAAGACCTCACCAAGAAAGCCGGCCGCCCCGCTGCCTGACAAATATCGGTGGGCCAATAGATCTGAAAATGATCCGCCCCATATCGCCGAAAAGTTATGTATAATCGGTGATGAATAGGGGAGGCGGCCATGACACAGATAGCGACGGAGACATTCACGTACCCACAAGCCTGGACGGCGTCGGATTTTGACAGCGTGGACATGATTTCGGTCCACCTCGATCCGCTGCACGTGGCGGCGTTGGAGCAGCGGCTCGCCGCCGTTAAGGAGGCGGGATTGTCGTTGGTTGAAATCGAGCCGGCGCATTTTCGCCATCCCGACCTGGATGACCATTTGGCGGGGATCCTGGAAGAGTTGATGTTCGGGCGCGGCATGGTCGTCTTGCGCGGCCTGCCGGCGGACCGTTACAGCGCCGAAGACATGGCCATGATGTATTGGGGCATCGGCACGCACTTTGGCATCGCCGTCTCGCAAAGCGCCATGGGCGATGTGCTGGGTCATGTGCAGGACTTGACCAAGCCGGGCGAGGAGGAGGATGCGCGGGGCTATACTTCCGCCCGAGAGCTGCGCTTGCACACGGATCTGGCCCAGGTGGCGGGATTGTTCTGCTATCGGCCCGCGGCACGGGGGGGCGTTTCCGTGATCGCAAGCGCGCTGGCCATGCACAACCAGATCGCGGCCGAGCATCCGGAATATCTGCCCATCTACTATCGCGGGTTCCCCTATCATCGGCGCGGCGAACAGGCCCCCGAGGCCGAGGCCGTCACGCCCCACGCCGTGCCCGTGTTTTCCACCCTGAAAGGCAACACCTCGGTGTTTTATGTGCGCGAAATTTTGCAGAACGGGGCCGAGGAACGCGGCGTGCCCCTGACGGACGAGGAAGTTGCCGCGCTGGATTATTTCGACGCCTGCGCCCGGGACAACAGCTATCGCCTGCGCCTGGGCCAGGGCGATGCCCTGTTCATGAACAACCGCACCACCCTGCATGCCCGGACAAAATTCGAGAATGGTGACGGCCCGGACGGCGAACGCCACCTCATGCGCCTGTGGCTCGATGTTCCCGGCAAACGCCCGGACGTGCCCGAAATCCAGGTCTACGAGAACCAAGGCGGCCGCAGCGGCATCGATCACCAAGTGGGCCAGGTTCGGGCCGGGGCGAAGTATCGAACCATGAAGGCTGCGGAATAGCAAAGTTTGATAGCGGCGGCCTGAGGGCGCGCGCTGGAGCGTGCCGGCGTCAGATTTTGCTTGAGCCCAAGGCGGCAATGTTGATAAAGGGGTCCGAACAATCCAACCTCACATTTAAGTAATCGGTATGTAGACGAAGATGGCAACAAAACCCAAGACCCAGACGGATACGAAACCCAAAAAAGCTGAGAGTCCGGCACCGAAGGCAGAAACCGCGAAAGCGGATTCCACCGAGACAAAACCGTCCACCGACAGCGACGGTGGTGATGGCAACAGCGGCGACAGCGGTGACAGCGGCGGTAGTAATGGTGGCGCCAAGGCGTCCTCCGCCTCCAGCCGGCCCATAAGCTATTTTTCATCCGTTTCAACGGACGATTACCGTTCCGGTTGGGATGGCATCTTCAGCAAGGGAAAGAACAAAACAGCCGCCAAGCCGGCGATACGGCCGGCGGCGAAGCGGACCAAAAAGCTGCCCATGACGATTACCTTGGAAGCGGATGATCTGGACCCGGAAATTCGTGACCAACTGGACGCCTTACTGCGAAAACAGGCAAAGAAAGAACGCCTGAATTACGATAAGTTATCGGGCAACGGACAAGTCAGCTGGCAAATTTCCTGCCGAATCTCGAACGGCTGAACTTCCAAATCTCAGCGGTTTTTCCAATACCGATCGTGACTTTCATGATTCTGAACATAGTATGGAAAATTGCCAACTTTGGATAAATTAGTCGGTCGGACGTTGTCGCCATTTGGCAACGGCAGCCAGTTCGTTTGCCTGTTGTTTCTCTTGGTCACGCCTTTCCGAACCAGCTGGAATATTAAGAAATATATCTGCATGAAAAATGTTATCCAATTTTGGTGTTTCTTGGACTGATCGATCACCTTCCGAAGCTTGTGTCACGGTTACCGTCGCCCACCCAAAAAATTTCTTATTTCTGAGTGATGCCGTGCGGTCGCCGATTTCGGCCATGGTTTCGTTGGATTCATGATCTAATCGATCTACAGAAAGGCTGAATGCACCTTCTGCTTCGAGAAAAAGATCGTGGCTGATATTGTTGTTTGCTGCCCGTTTTGCTCTGCGCCCGGAGAAGATGCCGCGCCCAAGAACATCTTTTGTATTTAGCGGGGGTAGGCTCTTAATTTTCGGCATCTGAGGGCGCTACATTTAGCCTCAGTAGTTCCGCCACCACAAATCCTGCTGGTAGATCAGCGGCGTCGTCAAACCGCGCCCGTCGATTTTTTCCTTCGATAAAGGAAAAACAAACGCCGCCACCGGAGGAATCACACAGTATGAGCACCGAGGCTCTACTACCATCAGGACGGAATTGTATGGCAATTTCCTGATCTGATGTTGGATACACTGTTGGTGCAATCAAGATAAAATTCGCTAAATCTGCCAATATTGTCGCAGCGTTTGTTTTGGCCAAGTCGGAGCACGGCGCGAACTCCTCTTCAACAGATTCATCATCTGCTTCAGATAGTTCAACAAGCGCGGTGTCAAGCCATCCATCGATCGGTTGGACATGAAGCCGGGCGAACTGACTAACAAATCCATGAGCCGGTGAAATCCCGGCACGGTTCACAGTAGAAATTCGCGGCGTTGCAACAATATAGTTGACGCCATCACGAGAGAATCTTGATTTACCAAGTGTACTGGATTTTGCCTCGGCAAAATTATTTTGATAGTCCTGAATTGCAGACGCTATGGCTCGCTGGTGCATTTGGTTTTTCTATCTGATGATTATATCTGCTGGTCCATATACCGCTTCGTATATCTCGATCATTTTCTCCATGTTCTTAACAAGATCCTTGGCTAGCTTGTAATCAAGATGGACTGCGGTCGTTATACGATTTATCGAGGTGGTACCATTCGCCGACGATTTCAGAGTACCAAATGCAAGGCGGATATCGAAATCAGTGACGCTCATGTAATAGGTATTGGAATAAATTTCTGCTACGTCGGGTCCAAATGCCGATTCTGCTAAATCGGCAAGTACTGAGGGTTCGTTCTCAGGCATAAATTTCTCCCCTAAAACGCCAGCTACCTGAATTACCTAATATCATTTGTTTTCTCTAACAAGAGCAAAGCGCGAATTTGAAATATAGCATTATTGAACGCTTTTGGTCGAGATCCAGAGTTAAGAGGCCAAATTAAAATTAAGGAACGGATCATGTCATTATTGGTCAGATAACAAAACTATCGATTGAATTTCCGCATGCATAAGTTTCATTCTATTTCCTGTGATAATACTCCAATTAATAATAAATCAGCAACGACACCGCCAATAATACGGCGGCCCAGAGGACCATGCTGCCCGTGGGCCAGGTCCGGGCCAGGATGCCGTGCGGGCCGTGGGTGCGGAATATGCGCGCAATCAATTGCGCGAGGCGTTTCTCGGCGTCCTCGAAGGCAGCCGTATGGGCCGTTGCCGAACGCTCGGCCGCTTCGCGGGCGGCGATACGGAACAGCTTTCGATACAGCCAGTCGAAATCCAGGGTGATGGTCAGGGTCCGCTTCATGTAGGGCAGCATGATGAAGAAGGCCAGGCCGGAAAACAGCAACAATTGCAGCATGGTGACCACATGGCCGGTGGTGTAGGGCACGTAGTCCACCGGGTAGGGCAAAATGGCGTACAGCGGTTCCGGGTTCACCCCCAAACCGATACACAGAAACGCGAACAGCCCCATGGACAACTTCATGCTCAGTGGCGGGTCCTGCAGCCGCAGGCCGGAATCCTTTTGAAAAAATACATACCAGGGATATTTAATGCCCGCATGCAGGAAGACCCCCGCCGAGGCTGCCGCCAGCCCCATCCAGACCCAGAACATACGCTGATCCGCCGCCCCCTGAGCGATCATCGATTTGGAGATGAAGCCGGAGGTAAAGGGAAACGACGAAATCGCCAGGGCGCCGATGATGCCCATGGTGGCCGTGTACGGCATGGTCTTGAACAGGCCGCCCAGGTCCGTGCAGCGGCGCACGCCGCCGCTCATCAACAGCACCGAGCCCGCCGACATCAACAACAGGGCCTTGTAGATGATGTGGGTGAAGGCATGGGCGGCGGCGCCGTTCAAGGTCAATTCCGTGCCGATACCGATGCCCACCACCATGAAGCCGACCTGATTGATGATGGAATAGGACAGGATCCGCCGCATGTCGTTTTCCAGCAGGGCATAAATGATGCCGTAGAAAATCATATAGCTGCCGATGGGGATCAGGATCTCGGCGCCGGGGAAACCGCGCAGCAGAACATACACGGCCGTCTTGGTGGTGAAGGCGGAAAGAAAGACCGTGCCCGACCATGAGGCCTCGGGGTAGGCATCGGGCAGCCAGGCCGAGAACGGCGGTGCGCCGGCGTTGACCAAAAAGCCGATCAGGATCAGCCAGGTCGCCAGGCTGTCCGTCTGCATGGGCCCGAACTCAATGGAGCCGGTCTGCGCCACCACGCCGACGATGCCCGCCATCAGAACCACGCCGCCGAACAGATGTACCAGCACGTATCGCATGGAGGCGCGATAGGCCGTCGCCCCCCCCTGGGACCAGATCACGGCGGTGGAGGCGACCGCCATGAGCTCCCAAAAGATGAACATGGTGATCATGTCGCCGGCGAACGTCACGCCCACCGCGCCGCCCGCATAGACGAAGGCGGAGGGCAGTTCCAAACGGCTTCCCTGACGCAGGGAAAACAGGGTGCCCGTGAAGGCCATGATGGTGAAAATGGTGCCGAACAGACGGCTCAACCTATCCCCTTCCACCACCTGCAACTGATACTCCATGAACGGCAGGCCCAGGGCGACGCCGTCGGGCACCCCCCAGACCGCCCACAGGGTCAGCAGGGGCGCGGCCAAGGCAATCGCGTGGCGGGGCGTGCCGCGCAGGAACGGCAGCAGGAAGGCGCCCGCGAACAGGATCAGGGCAGGGGGGAAATGCACGGCCTCAATCACGGTCGTAATAATCCTCCCCGCGTTTCAAATAGACGCCCAGCAGTTTGGCGAACAACACCATGGCGATGCAGGCCAGCAAGCCATAGGCGGCGTGAAAACCAAACCAGCCGTCGATCACGAAATAGGGATGGGGGTGATAGGTGAACTCCGCCAACACCAGGATAGCCAGCAGCACCCAGCCGCCACGCCACAGCTTAACAATGGTCTCGGGGCGTTCTAGCCAGTGTTTCTTGTCCATTGCGTTCACTCCTATCGTCCCACCAACATACCGGCCAACTCCAACGCCGGGCCCGGAAAGAGGAACAATAATATGGTTGCCGATGCCGTGGTCACCAACGCCAGAACAATCGGAAAGGGGGCTTCGCCATGTTCAGGTGTACGCCCAGGGGCATGGCCGTCGGATACTTCCGGTTTAAGGAAGGCGGCATAAATTATGGGCAGGAAATAAGCCGCGTTCAGCAATGTCGAGGCCACGATGACCGCGACCGCGAACCATTGCTCCACCTCCAGCGCGCCCAGCAGCATGTACCATTTCGACAGGAACCCGGCAGCGGGGGGCAGCCCAATCATAGAGATCGCGCCAATTGCGAAGGCCCCCATGGTCCAGGGCATGCGCCTGCCGATGCCGTCCAACTGGCTGACATTGACCTTGTGCGCGGCGGTATAGATAGCGCCCGCGGCCATGAACAGGGTGATCTTGCCGAACGCATGCACGGCGATATGCAGGGCCGCGCCCATGGTCGACAAGGGCGAAAGGATCAAGGCGGCGAGGATGACATAAGACAACTGGCTGACCGTGGAATAGGCCAGCCGCCGCTTCAGATTATCCTGCCGCAGGGCGATGATGGAGGCCGTGAGAATGGTGAAGCCGGCCAGATACAAGGCTACGTCGGCCATCGCCAGATCGCGCAAATAGTCCAGGCCAAAGATATAGACCACGACCTTTACAACGGTGAAAACCCCGGCCTTGACCACCGCCACGGCATGCAGCAGGGCGCTCACCGGCGTCGGCGCCACCATGGCCGCCGGCAGCCAGCGGTGCAGGGGCATCAATGCCGCCTTGCCGATGCCGTAGAGATACAGCAGCAACAATATGCCGCCGATCACCGGCGCCACCTTGCCGGCCATGACGCCACCGGGGGTGAAGGTAATGCTGCCCGTCAGAACCCAGGTGGCGATAATCGCCGGCAACAACAAGACAACCGAGCTGCCCAATAGGATGCCAAGATATGTACGCCCCGCCCGCCGGGCTTCATCGTTTTTGTGATGGGTGACCAGGGGGTAGGTCGACAGGGTCAGCGCCTCGTAACAGACGAACAGGGTGAAAAGATTTTCGGCGAAGGCCAGGCCCATGGTGGCGGCGATGGCGATGGCGAAACAGACATAAAACCGGGTCTGGCGCGGTTCCTGGTTGCCGCGCATGTAGCCGATGGAAAACACCGAGTTGACGATCCACAGGAACGAGGCCACGCAGGCAAAAATCATTCCCAATGGTTCGACCGCGAACGCCAAGCTTAACCCCGGCACGGGCGCCAACAGCTCGAGGCGCACGGGCAGGCCGGCCAGCACCAGCGGCAGGATCGCCAGCACCACCAGCAACAGGGCGACGGCGGAGATCAGCGTGATGGCTTCCCGCTGATTGGGGGATTTACCGAGGAACCAGATCCACAGGGCCGCGAACAGCGGCAGGCCCAGGGCCAATATGATCAGCCAACTGCTCACCAGACCTGCCCCCGCAACAACAGGGTCGCCGCACTGTCGGTCATCTCGATCGGCAGGCGGGTGTCCAGGCCGAAATAGATATTGGCGCCCGCCAGCAGAAGCGTCGGCAGCAACATGGACAGCGGCGCCTCCGCCACCGTCCCGCGCCCTGGCGGCGGCTCCTTGAAATACAACGCCTCCACCAGACGCCAGACATAAACCAGCGCCAGCATGGAGCTGACCGCGATCAGGACGACCAACCACCACATATCGGACTGCAGCGCCGCCTGCACCAGATACCATTTGGAAATAAAACCGGCGGTCAGGGGCACGCCCAGAAGGCTCAAGCCGGCGGCGGCGATGGCCGCGAAGGTCCAGGGCATTTCCCGGCCCAGACCGGCAATCTGGTCAATCCGTGTGGAGCCGATGCGGTAAAAAATGCAGCCCATGGCACAGAACAGGGCCGCCTTCATCAGGCCGTGATTGAAAATGTGGATCATCGCGGCCTGTATCCCGGCGTGGGAGGCGAGCGCGATCGCCAGGGTGATGTAGCCAATTTGCGCCACCGAGGAATAGGCCAGCATGCGTTTGATATCGCGCTGGAAGATGGCGGAAAAGGAGCCGGCGAACATGGCGATCACCGCCGGCAGCAACAGCACCAAATTGAGGGACAGGTTGCGAAAGGCGATATCGGCCCCGAACACCGTGAAGGTAAAGCGCAGGAGGACGTACAGCGAAACCTTCGTGGCCGTCGCCGCGATAAAGGCTGAAACCCCCGAAGGCGCGAAGGCATAGGCGTTCGGCAGCCATAGATGCAGGGGGAACAGGGCCGCCTTCAGGGCCAGGCCGACGGTGATGAAGGCGAAGGCGGCCAGCACGGGGCGGCTGTCCTGGATGGCCGGGATGCGGGTTGCTAGGTCGGCCATGTTCAGGGTGCCGGTCATCATGTACAGCAGGCCGACCCCGATCAGAAAAAAGGTCGCGCCAATGGTCCCCACGACCAGATATTGAAAGGCCGCCGTCAATGCCTTGCGCTGGCCGCCCATGGCGATCAGGGCATAGCTGGAGAGCGATGAAATCTCCAAAAACACAAAGACATTGAAGGCATCGCCGGTGATCGCAATGCCCAATAGGCCGGTCAGGCATAGAGTGTACATGCAGTAAAACAAATGCTGACGGCCGGCCCTGATCTCCTTGCCGACGGAGGTATAGCAAAACAACAGGACCACGGTGGCGATGCCGGCGACGAGGAGCAAAATGAACGCGTTTGCCGTGTCGACCACGTATTCGATGCCCCAGGGTGGCGCCCAGCCGCCCATTTCATAGCTGATGGGGCCATTGTGCAGGGTTTGATAGGCCAGGATGGCGGCGGTCACCGTGGCGGCGGCGGCGGCCAAGAAAGCAATGATCCAGGCCAGGCCGCCCCGGCCGGCCAGCAGGCACAGGGGTGCCGCAACCAGGGGGACGACCACCTGCAAGGCAGGCAGATGGGGCAACAGCGCGTTCACGTTTCGCCGTCCATCAGGTCCAGCTCGTCTTCCTCGATGGTGCCGTAGCTTTCCCGAATGCGCACGACCAGGGCCAGACCCAGGGCCGTGGTAGCGACGCCAACCACGATGGCGGTCAGGATCAGTACATGGGGGAGCGGATTTGAATAGACCTGGAAGCGGTCATCGAGGATTGGCGCCGTGCCGCCCGTCACCTTGGCCATGGAGATATAGAGCAGGAACACCGAGGTTTGGAAGATGTTCAGGCCCACCAGTTTCTTAACCAGGTTGCCCCGCGCCACGACGGTGTAAAATCCCACCATCATCAGCAGAATGGCGATCCAGTAATTGTAGTGTTCCAGCACCACCTGCAGCATCTAGCGTTCCCGCCCGGCGAACAGAAAAAAGATCGTGATCATGGCCGCCGCCACCGTCGTGCCGACGCCGAATTCAATCACCAGAATACCCAGATGCTGCCCGGCCACCGGGGTCGCGCCAAGGACGTTGTAGTCGAGAAAATTCGCGCCGCCGATAAGACCGGCATAGCCGGTGCCCGCATAGATCAATACGCCCGCTGCAATCAAACGGGTCACCACGCTGGGCGGGGCCACCTTGCGGGCATTTTCCAGCCCGAATATCAGGCCATACAGGATAAAGGCCGAGGCGAATATGACGCCCGCCTGAAAGCCGCCGCCGGGACCGAAATCGCCGTGAAACTGTACATACAGGGCAAACAGCATGATGAAGGGGATCAACAGCTTGGAGATGATGCGCAGGACGCGATGGTGTCTCATGCCGCACTCCCGCCGTCATCGGCGCCGGTGTCATCTTCCGGCGGCTCGTTCTTGATCCCGGCATCGTCACCCTTGCGTCCGCCCAGCAACAACATGACCGCCACCCCGGCGGTGAAAATCACCGTCACTTCGCCCAAGGTGTCATAACCGCGATAAGAGGCCAGAACGGAGGTCACGACATTGGGCAAGCCGACTTCGGCGAAGCTGTCATTCAGATAACGGGGCGCCACGTGCAGGTTCACGGGCGCATCCGCCGCCCCGAAGGGCGGCATGTCGAAGGTGGCGTAAATCAAGGCGGCGCCGGTAATCAGAACCACCGCCAGGGGCACATACGGTGTGTGCCGCGAGGGGCGTTCCCGCTCCCCCGTCAGGGCGAGTGTCGCCATCATCAACACCGTGGAGATCCCGGCGCCGACCGCGGCTTCGGTAAAGGCGACATCGACGGCGTCCAGGGCCACGAACATGGAGGCGGCCAACAAGCTGTAGACGCCCGACAGCATGACCACCGCGAATAGGCTCCGCAGACGCAGAATTGCAAAGGCCGTGGCGCCCATGAAGGTCAACAGGGCAATATCGACCAGGGTTATGATCATGCGCCATCATCCCCGGGTGTGGAACTTTCAGTCCCCGAACCGGCCGCGCCGGCCTTGCCGTCAGCCTTGCCATGACCGGGCGCCTGCCAGATCCGCAGCCCGGCGGCCAGGGCGGCGCGCGCCGTGGCATGGCCCGTGGTCGGCGAGGTGAACAGCAAAAAGACCGCAATGATCAGCAATTTGATGGCCACCATGGCGGCTTCCGCCTGCAGCAGCAAACCCAGCAGGATCAGGCCCGCGCCCATGGTGTCGGTCAAACCGGCGGGATGCAGCCGGCTATAGAAATCCGGCAAACGCCAAATGCCAAATGCGCCGATCAGCACAAAGGCGGAGCCGGCCATCAGTAACGGCCAGCTCAGAATATCCATTACCAGTTGGATCATGTTGGCTCCCCGCCGTCGCCTGAAGACGCCATGTCGCCGTATTTGACAAACTTCAGCACCGCGACCACGCCAATGAAATTGATCAGCGCGTAGACGATGGCGATATCCAGAAAGTCCGGCCGGCCCGTGAGAAAGCCGAGGATGGCAATCAACAACACGGTCTTGGTGCCGACGGAATTCACGGCCAGGATACGGTCGAACACCGTTGGGCCTAGAAATGCGCGGACCAGCGCGATGCCCAAGGCGATCAATACGGCGAAGGTTGTGACGGTGAACATCATCCCGGCCCCTCCACCGCCCGGACACGTGCGTCCATTTCACCATCAAGGACGCCGTCGGCGGCATCATCATGCAGGGCGTGGACCCGGATCACGCCGTGGTCCAAATCGACGGCGACCGTGCCGGGCGTCAGGGTGATGGAATTGGCATACAGGGCTTGTCCCAGGTCGGTTTTCTGACTGACCGGCGCATCAAACAAACTGGGCGCGATGGGCAGGGCGGGGTCGATCACCCGCTTTGCAACATCGATATTGGCCTTGACGATTTCCCACATCAACCATGGAAAATAACGTAGCGCCGCCCAGGTAATTTGCAGGGGCACGCCCTCATGGTCGAGCAGGTCCATGCGCATGGCGATCCAGACGCAGAAAGCAACCGATCCGGCGCCCAGAGCGAGCAGCAATATCTGAAAATAGCCCGACAACAACAGCCAACATGCCGCAAGCGCCACGCATAGCCCGATACCATGAATGATCGGACGGTAGCCTGACATTCCGCCGTCTTTTTCACCGTCCTCTTTGCCGTCAACGTTCACAATACTTTTATGCCGTGCCTGATTCGAACTTTTGAAAGGTTAGTATGGCTAAGACCGCCAAGGCCAGCGGAAAGCGCAATCAGATGCCCAATTGGCTCAAAATTCGGACGCACACAAGTTGTTTTTTCCGTGCCTTGGACGCTCTTTATAACAATTATAGGTTGCCAAGACTTGTTTGTCGTCGGTAGAGTAATATGTTAGGGTTTGGTTAACTCGTAATTGCAAGGTGAGTAGTCGGCTTGTTTAGGGGGCGAGTACTCGCAAGGGGAAGCGAGTCTTATGGCTTTAAATGTAACAAATCTTGACGATCAGAAAAGTGATCCAAACAGCAGCGATCACGGCAATCAGGGCGGTGACAACGTTGCGAAGCTGAATGTCGAACATCGCACGTCCGACATTGTCGAAACAGATATCACCGACGCTGCAAGTGTTGAGCCTGCTGGCGAGGTCAAGGACGGCCTGGTCAAATGGTTCGATGCCGTGAAGGGTTACGGCTTCTTTGTTCCCAGTGACAATTCAGGCGACGTGCTTATTCATAAATCCATTCTGCGCGATGCCGGTGTTGAAGTGATTTTTGAAGGTACCGCCGTCGTTTGCGAAGTTGTTCAGCGGGAGCGGGGACAACAGGCAACCAGGGTCATTTCGACCGACGACACCAACGCCCTGGTGCCGCCACCCAGGCTGGTCCGCCTGGCGGAAGAGGCCCGTCCGGCCTTGGTCGAGGCGGAAGGCGATTTTGTCGACGCCACCGTGAAATGGTTCAACCGGGTCAAGGGCTACGGCTTTGTCACCCGCGGCGAAGACACCGACGATGTTTTTATTCACATCGAAACCCTGCGCCGGTTTGGCACAGATGATCTATTGCCGGGCCAGGCGCTGCAAATCCGTATCGGCAATGGCCCCAAGGGTCCCCTGGTGGCCGAGATCGTGTTCGTCTAGCGCATATCGCGTTCAATTGAACGCGAGGCCATGCGCTGAAACCTTTAAGGTAGAGCAACTTATCCGCATTCAATTGAATGCGGGTTGCTCTAGATTTTTTTGCCCTGGCGCCGGCGAGACCTTTTCGCTTACCGCAGTTCAACGGCGTATTTCTCGATGCTCAGAACCTTGCTGATCAGGCCCTGATCCTTGAGGAACCGCGCCATGCGGATGTAACGGCCGTGGTCCAGAGCCGCGGGACGCAGGGCAAAGCGGGGCAAGGTATCGCGGAAGGCGCGTTTGTTCAGTTCATCATTCAATTCCTTGCGGTCCTTGATGAACAAGGCCCAGCTTTCTTTCGGGTGATTGACGAGGAATTGCGCCGCGGCCTCCAGGGCGCCGACAAACCGTTTTATCCGGTCGTCTCCCAGACGGTCGGCATGGGCGACAACGATCAGCTCGTCATAGGCCGGCACGCCCTCTTCCTCCACGAAAAAGGCGCGGCCGGGACGGTTAACAATATCCATCTGGTTCAGTTCAAAATTGCGGAACGCCCCGATAACCGCGTCCACCTGCCCGGATATCAATGCCGGCGAGAGGGAGAAATTGACGTTGATCAAGGTGACGTCCTTCAGGCTCAGACCCACCCGGCCAAGCATCGCGGACAGCAGGGCGTCTTCAAAGCCGCCAACCGAAAATCCGACCTTGCGGCCCTTCAGATCGGCGATGGATTTAATCGGTCCGTCGGCCAGCACCACGAGGCTGTTCAACGGCGTCGAGACCAGCGTGGCGACACGGCGCAAGGGCAGGCCCCGGTCGACCTGCACGTGCAATTGCGGCTGATAGGAGATGGCCAGATCGGCCTTGCGCGCGGCCACCAGTTTGGGTGGGTCGTTGGGATCCGCCGGCGCGATCAACGTCACCTCCAGGCCGGCGTCCGCAAAATAACCCCGTTCCTGGGCGATCAACAGGGTGGCGTGATCGGGATTGACGAACCAATCAAGTATCACGGTCAGTTTATCCGCCGCCAGGGCAGAGGGGATGGGCAATGCGCCCAGGTAAATGGTAAGGGAAAGCAGGGCAATGTAACGTCGCATGGTAGGTCGTCTCCTAGTTGGTTGGTAGGGTGTCCGGCTGCCACGGCAACAAGCGCCGCAACAGCCAATCCATTGAAAAGAAAATTGTCACGGCCATGGCCGCCAGTATGAACAGGGCGGCAAACAGCAGGTCGATCTGCATGCGCCCGTTCGCGTGTAACATCAGGTATCCCAGGCCGGCGGAGGAGCCGACCCATTCCCCCACCACGGCGCCTATGGGCGCCACCGCGGTTGCCACGCGCAGGCCGGAAGCCAAGGCGGGCAGGGCGGCGGGAATACGGATATGGCGCAGCGTGGCCCAGCGGCCCGACCGGCGCTGGCCGGCCGTCATGGTCCGGGCCAGATCCAGCCAACCCGGTTCGGTCCGCCGCAGACCGTCCAGAAAGGCGGTGGTAACGGGAAAGAAGATGATCAGGCTGGCCATCATCACTTTCGAGGCCAGGCCATAGCCGAGCCATAGCACCAGCACGGGAGCCAGGGCGAATACCGGGATTGCCTGGGCGACCACCAGCAACGGCAGCAGCCAGCGCCGCAGCCCGGGAAACCAGCTGAGGCTGACGGCGCTGGTCATGCCGAGGGCGCTGCCGCAGATCAGCCCGAGGATGATCTCCAGCAAGGTGATGACGGCATGTCCGCCGATTAGTTCCAAATGAGTGGCCAAGCTGAGCAGCACCAGCCATGGCCCCGGCAAAATGAATGGCTCCACTTCCGTCACCCAGACCAATGTCTGCCAGCCCGCCAACAGCAGGGCGAGGGAAATCAGCGCGCGCCCGAGGGATTGCACGGCTTGCATCTATCCGGCCAGATCGCGCAGGATGCCCGCCGCAAGAGCGTGCAAGTTTGGCTCCGAGGCTGGACGCGGCGGCAGGCCCGCCGGCTCCAACGCTTCGCCCAGCCGGGCCGGGTCACCACGCAATACCAAAATTCGATGGCCGAGGCGCAAGGCCTCCAACGGATCGTGGGTTACCAACAGGACACTACGCCCCGCCAACAATTCCGCGGCCAGATCTTGCAGCCGCAAACGGGTCAATGCGTCCACCGCCGAAAACGGCTCGTCCATCAGGACCACGGCGCGGTCTTCCATCAGGGTCCGCGCCAGGGCCGCGCGTTGGCGCATGCCGCCCGACAAAGCGGCGGGCAGGCTTTGGGCGTCCTCTTCCAGACCGACCCGCCGTAGCAATGTCATTGCCCAATCCCGGTCGGCCCGATCTCCACGCAGCCGGGCCCCCAGGGTGACGTTGTCCAGCACGGATAGCCAGGGCAACAGTAAATCACGTTGATCCATATAGGCGATGCGGCCGGCGAGGGGGCCGCCATCGCTGGCCGTCAGGCTTCGGGCGCTTGCCTCGGGTGAGATGCCGGCTATCAGACGCAACAGAGACGACTTGCCGACGCCGGATGGTCCTAAAAGACAGCTGGTCCGGCCCGCCGGAATATCCAAATCCAAACCGGCGAAAATCATTTTCTCGCCAAATGCCAGGGTACCGCCGCGCAGCGCGATGCCAATGGACGGCGCGGCCATCATTGTCTCGAATTTCTGGGCAGACATAAGACGCGTCCCTCCGCCGGTACAAACCGGATCAGGTTCAAGGGGTCGCCCTGGGATTAGGAACCTCTCAGCCACCGTGGTGGCTCCCCCCGCAATGGCCGGGATCATAGACAGCTCTGACAACAGCGCAAGAGAAACCGGGTAGGAATCTACGGCATGGCTGGATTTCGGCCGCCATTGTTCTAAAATGACGCCACGGGAGAGGAATTTGATGCAACGGGAAAACCGCCGGCTGGCCGCCATCGTCGCCGCTGATATAGCGGGCTATTCCCGTCTGATCGGCCAGGACGAGGAAGGCACGCTGAGCGCCTTTCGCGCCCATCGTACCGAATTGATCAATGAGTTAATCGACCGGCATGGCGGGCGCATCGCCAATACCGCCGGTGACAGCCTGCTGCTGGAATTTCCCTCCGCCGTCGAGGCGGTGCGCTGCGCCATCGCCATTCAGGAAGGCATGGCCGAACGCAACCGGGCCATCGCGCCGGAGCGGCAGATCCTGTTTCGTATCGGCGTCAACGTGGGCGATGTGATTGCCGAGGGTGATGATTTGCTGGGCGACGGCGTCAATGTGGCAGCGCGCCTGGAAAATCTGTGCGAACCCAACGGTGTTGTTCTGTCGGACGATGCCTACCGCCAGGTCCGCGACCGTCTTGATATGGCCTGGACGGACGGCGGCGCGCACGACGTCAAGAATATCGCCCGCCCGATCCAGATCTGGCGCTGGTCCTTGGCCGCCGCGCCGGAGGCCACGCCTCCCGAAATCGCCGCCGCTCCGGCGCCACCACAACCACCATCACCTTTGCCATTACCCGACAAGCCGTCCATCGTGGTGCTGCCGTTCGACAATATGTCCGGCGATCCGGACCAGGACTATTTCGCCGACGGTCTGGCCGAGGATTTGATTACCGACCTCTCCAAGATTGGCGGTCTATTTGTCATCGCGCGGAACTCAGCCTTTTCCTACAAAGGCAAGCAGGTGGATGTGCGCACCATCGCCCATGAATTAGGCGTCCGTTTCGTGCTGGAAGGCTCCGTCCGCCGCGCCGGCGATCAGGTGCGCATCAATGCTCAGTTGATCGATGCCACCACCGGTGGCCACCTTTGGGCCGAACGCTTCGACGGCGATATCTCGAACATATTCGGACTGCAAGATGATGTGGGCGCACGGATCGTCTCCGCCATGAAAGTGGAACTGACTCCGGCGGAGCGTACCCGCGTCAATCGGACTCCGACCGATAATCCACGGGCCTATGAATTGCTTTTGAAGGCGCGGGCTGCCCTGCGACGCGCACCCCAGGGTTTGGTGGAGGCTCTGTCACTGTTCGAACAGGCCATTGATATCGACCCGAGTTTTGCCGAAGCCTATGCGGGATATGCGAATTTGGCGGCGATAATTTGGTCGGAGGGGTTTGTCCAAATCCTGCCCGCGCCGACGGCTTTGGCCCGTGCCCGGCAACATACCGCCAGGGCCCTGGCCCTCGACCCTGAAAATGCTCTCGCCCATATCACGCTGGCATGGATCAATCTGTTTCAGCATGAACATTCCGAGGCAATCCGGGCCGCCGAAATAGCGGTCCAGTTAAATCCAAATGGCGCGAGGGGATATTTCAGACTTGCCGAAGTCCATGTGGCCGCCGGCGAGCCTTTCGCGGCAGCTTCGGCGCTGGAAAAAGGATTGCGTCTTGAGCCGCGGCCAAGACCGGAACTTAAAATCGGTATTGGCTGGTTGCAATACAGACTGCGGCAGTATGAAAACGCCATCGCCACATGTGCGGAAACGCGGGAACAATTGCCTGATTCCTTACCGGTATGGACAACCCTGCCCATGGCGGCTTCCCATGCCTACCTGGGCCAGGCGGAGGCGGCGCAAGCGGCGATGGACCATGTCAGGGCAGCATGGCCGGCCGTCAATCGGGCGTTCTATTATCTCTATTTCAGTTTTCTCCGCCGAACCGAGCAACTGGAGCACGATATCGAGGGCTTTCGTCTGGCCGGCATGCCGGAATGGCCGTTTGGCTTCGAAGGCCGGGAAGAAGACCTGTTGACCGGAGCGGAAATCAAGACGCTGTATTTCGGCCATCGGATCGAGGGCATTGGCCAAGCCATGGGTCCGTATAAAATGAGCAGCACCGGAAACGGTGAATGGAAAGGTCACTTCGGCGAATTTGATGTTGCGGGATCAATGTCGCTCGATGGTGGGGATCTCTGGATCAGATCAGACGGTATTATGCGAGGGCAGCGTTTCAGGATGCATATCTATCGCAACCCCAACGGTACGCCGGAGAAAAAAAATGAGTACATCTCGTGCGACGTACATGACCTCCGTGAATTTACCGTTGTTGGCGAGAGCGTGACTTAGAAGGATAGGCAATGCCGAGAACCGAATTCAAACAGATAGGCGGGCCGGATCAGCCGGTGGCGGATCAATTGGCCATACTGTCCCTGCTTAACCAGTATTGTCATGTAGTTGACCGGGGCACGGCGGAGGAGATCGCCGCCCTGTTCGCCGAGGACGCGATCCTGCGGCCATCGCACGAGGGCCCGGAGATATTCCAGGGGCGGGCGGCGATCCGTGCCTGGTACGAAAGCTACGACAAACGGGTGCGGGCCGGGCGGCGTTGCCGGCTGCACCGCATCACCGTGCCCTTTGTCATCGTCCAGGGCGATACGGCCACCGCCGAATGCTATTTGGATTCCACGGCCGTGCTGATTGCAGACGACGTCATCAACGTCAGCGCCGGGCGCTACGAAGACAAGCTGGTGAAGGTGGCCGGCCAATGGTTGTTCCAGGACCGCACCATCATCATCAACCATGTTCACACCATTGCCGACTTTGAGAGCAGATCCGATGCGGATTGACGAAGCCGTCGCGCAAAAAGCCTACGATGTGGTGGCGCGCTATATCGCCGCCATCAACGCCGGGGACGGGGAGGCCGTGCAAGAGACACTCAATTTCCCCCACTTTCGCATCGGCGCCAAGGGAAACGTGATCCATTACCCCGACGACAGCGCGGATCATCTGGGCAATTTTCGCAACCGGACCAAGGCCGATGGCTGGCACCACAGCGTTGTCGATGAGATGGCGGCCATCTTCACCATTCCCACCAAGGCCCATGTCAGCGTCAATTTCCGCCGCCTGCGGGCGGATGGTTCGGAGATCGGTGCCTACCACTCCCTCTATATCATCACTGAAATCGACGGCCATTGGGGCATTCAGGGCGGTTCCGGAACCGGCACCTGAGCAAGGCTTACGACACCGCGACCCGCAGTGTCCCGATCGGGGCTGAACGAACCTCCACGATATCGCCGGGCGCCACGGGAGCGACGCCGGCGGGGGTGCCGGTCATGATCAGGTCACCGGGATGCAGGGTGTAGAAAGCCGATGCCATGGCGACCAGTTCGGCGATGGATCTGATCAACTGGCTGGTATCCCCTTGCTGGCGCAGCTCTCCATTGACGGATGTCTCCACCGCCATCACGTTTGGGTCGTCAATTTCGTCCGCCGTCACGAACCAAGGCCCCGTCACCGCATAGCTGTCGCAGGACTTGCGGAAGCTGCGGTCTTCCTTGCCGCGCACGGACATATCCAGGCCGAGGGTATAGCCGGCCACGGCGTCCATCGCTTCGCCGGCGTCGATTTGGCTGACCGTCCGCCCGATCACGGCGACGATTTCGCCCTCGTGATCCGTGCGCCGGTCGGAAAATCTTAACCGAATGCCATCCCCCGGCCCGGCCTGCGCCGACGTGGCCTTCAGGAACAGGCCGATCTCGTCTATGGGCATGACCCTGCTGCCCTGGTTCAGGGCCTCGTCGTCGTCCGCTTCTTCCTTGTGGGCGCGGTAATTCACGGGCGCGCCGATAATCTTGCCCGGATTGGCCACCGGCGCCCGCAAGGCGACACTTGAGAGGGAGTATCGGTTACCGGTTTTTGCCAGCTCCCTAATGCTGGGTTCCAATTGCGCCAGATTGGCAATCACCGGGTCACCCATGGGAAAGGCCCAGCGGTAGGCCGGCAGGCTGTCCAGGGCGGCCGTGACATCGACCACCCGGTCATCCTCGATCAAGCCGAGACGATTGTCGTCAAAACGGCAGAGTTTCATGCCTCCTCGCCCCGCGCGATTTCACGCCAGAGGCCCAGGTTTTCCAAAGCGGCCCGGTCGGAATAGCTGAACAGGACCGCATCGTTGTCGGCGGCATGGGAAAACCAGACCCAGTTGGGAATGACAAACACATCATTCTCAGACCATTCAAACACCTCGCCGCCGATGTCGGTCCGGCCCTGGCCTTCCACCACGAAGAACACCTGGCTGGCGGTATTGCGCAGCGCTCCGCCCGCGAAGCCCTTGGGCAGCAGTTGCAGATAGGCCGCCAAGGTGGGCATGACATGGCCGCCGTTTCGGGGATCGGCGTATTTCATGCGCAGGCCGTGCACCGGGTCCAGCGGGCCCGCGCGCAGTGTTTCCAGCGTGGCCCGGCATTGCTCGTAGGGATATTTGTAGACCGGGGAATGTTTGTGGCTGGGCAGTTCCCCCGCCGGCAGCATGCCCGCGCCGTAGCGGCGGACGCTGTCATCATCGGGCCGCAGGATGGCTTGGTTGCCGTCCGGGTGCGCTTCGGCGAAAGTTGCCTGCATGAAATTGGACAAGGGCACATCCAGGCCATCCAGCCAGATCAGCGGCGCCTCGGAATTATTGGTATGTTCGTGCCAGGTCCATGATGGCGTGGTGATGAAATCTCCCCGGCTCATGTAGAGCCTCTCACCGTCCACGGCAGTGAAGGCATTGCCGCCCTCGACCACGAAGCGCACGGCGGCCTGGGTGTGGCGATGGCAGCGCGCGGTCTCGCCGGGGCCCACCACCTGAAAACCGCAGAACAGCGAATGGGTGATGCCGTGGCCCGGCGTATTGGACAAGATCAAGACACGGCGTTCCGCGTCCTCGATCGCGACCGCATCGAGGGATTCCATGAGCAAGGGGCGCAGGTCCGTGTATTTCCACAGGCGCGGATCGAGCAGCGGCCGGGGATTGGGAGAGACAACATCGCTGAATATTTCCCACAGGGGTACGGCGCTTCGGTCCTTGACCCGGTCCGAGAATGATGGATCAGATGTCATTGTTCTGGCTCCCTTGCCGTGGCTCAATTATCCCATCGTGTCAGGTGTTTGAGCAAAGGGCCATGGATAACAGCAAGAATTTTGCCGATGATGAAATGGGCGGTCAATGCCGCCGGGTCCCTGGGCCGGGCGCCCGTGCGGAGACCCTACAAGGATAGTTTGTTATACGCATCCAGGGCGGCAACTTTGTAGCATTCGGCCAGGGTCGGATAGTTGAAGACGGTCCGCAGGAAATAATCCAAGCCCCCGCCCAGGCCCATGACGCATTGTCCAATGTGGATCAACTCGGTCGCGCCGGTGCCAATGGTATGGGCGCCCAAGAGACTGTGGTCTTCACGATGAAAGATCAATTTCAACAAACCCGTGTCATCGCCGAGGATTTGACCGCGGGCGATTTCCCGGAAGCGGGCAAGGCCAACTTCGTAGGGAATTTTTTTCGCCGTCAGCTCGTGCTCGGCCTCGCCGACCATGGAAATTTCCGGAATGGAGTAAATTCCAACAGGGAAGTTGCTTGGCATCGGCCCCACCTCAACGCCAAAGGCGTTGCAGGCCGCCAGACGGCCCTGTTCCGAGGAGGTTGCCGCCAGGGATGGAAAGCCGATAACGTCGCCACCGGCGAAAATATGTTTCTTGGCCGTGCGGAAAGTCTCGTCAACCGTCAGGCGCCCGCGTTCGTCCGCCTTCAAACCGGCGGCCTCCAGATTAAGTGCGTCCGTTGAGCCCGCGCGTCCGGCGCAGACCAGAGCCAGGTCGGCGACTAGGCGCTTGCCGGATTCGAGCGAGACGACAACGCGGCCCCGCGCATTCTCCCGCACCTCAACCGCTTCGACTTTTTCGCCCAGACGGAACACCACCTTGCTGTCGCGCATCTGATGCACCAGCTCGTCCATGATCTCGCGATCAAGAAATTCCAGCGGCCGCTCCCGGCCATCCACCACCGTGACCGCGACGCCCATCAGGGCGAACATGGAGGCATATTCGATGCCGACGACGCCACAGCCGATCACCACCATGGAGTGGGGCATTTCCTTCAACGCGAATATTTCGTCCGAGGTCAGGATTTGCTGGCCGTCAAGCTTGGTTGCCGATGGTGTGGCGGGCGTGGTGCCGACGGCGATCATGATGTTCTCCGCCGTGGCCCGGCGTTGTCCATTAGAAGAAGTCATGACCAGTTCATGGGGACTTTCGAACGCCGCCGTGCCGACGATGACATCGACATTGTTCCGGCCCAGTTGGCTGTCCTGCACCTGCTCCTCGCGCTCCACGATGGTGCCGACCCGTTCAAACAATTGCGAGGCGGTGACCGTGTCGCGGTTGCCGCCGTTCATGTCGGATGCCCGGCGCCGCAAGTCGGATGCCCGCCGCCCGCCCTTGCCAAAGGTCAATACGGCTTCGCGGAAGGTTTTGGAGGGAATGGTGCCGGTATGCAGACAGACGCCACCCACGACCTGTTCCTTTTCGACAATGGCCATGCGCTTGCCCAGCTTGGCGCCCTGCACGGCGGCCCGCTGGCCCGCTGGGCCGCTGCCGATGCAGATCATGTCGTAATCATATTTCGTCATGGCGCACTGGTCCCTCGGGTACCTCAAAATACTGAGTTATCAGTAGGTCTTAATGGTTAACATAAAGACAATGTTCCCCCGATCCGATGTTGCCCGGGTAGCTGAACAACAGATGAACCGCGCCCTCAGGCTCGGTTCAGCATCGCCCTGGCAGAATGTTTTCATCATTCAGTTCACAACGAAAAGGAACATCCGATGAAAAAGCATATTCTCACCGCCCTGACCGCCGCCGTTCTGATCTGTATCGCCCTGCCCAGCGTGGCCCAGGATCGCGGAAAACGGATCCTTTGGGGCAACGGACATCGCCCTGCCGCAACCGCGCATCACAAACCGGCTGCCGTGCGGCAAACCCAGTCCGTGAAGCTGCTAAAACCCATCCTGGCGCTGATTTGCAATGCCGGTGACTGCCGCCTGAAAGTGCAAAAACAACACCGTGGGCGTCATGGACGGCATTACTAGAACACACGAAAGCGGCATCATCCCAGTCATTTCGGGCAGCAAAACCATCGCCGGCAAGTTTTCCGCCCGGTAGGCTTTGGCCATAAACACCGGTTTTTTCGCAGCTGGCGCAAGCATCAGGCCTGGCACAAACGCCAAGACCGAAAGCTTCGCCGCAATAATCGCCGCTTTCGGCGGCACTACGTCAGGGGATAGCACGTCTAGGAAACCTACCCATGGGCGCGCCGGATACTTTGCCGGCGCGCCTATTTTCTCTGCTTGGCGAGAAAACCCCGGACCCGCGCCTTGGCGGCGGCATACGCAGAGGCATCGAAACCCCATGTCACCCCCCGCGTCGGCGATTTCTCCCGATTTTCAACGGCCGCATGATAGCGCGGCGGGCCCATGTCCGGATCGTCGAAGAAATGATGGGCCTTCGGATAGATCGTCAGGTCGAGCGGATGCTCAGATCGCACGTTTTGGTCACGTAGTGTTATGCAGCGCCGCGGCGTTGTCCAATCATCCCCGCCGCCGATCAGGATCAACAAGGGACCGATAAATGGCCCCGAAGCGGTCAGGCAATAGGGATAGAAGGCAATCCCGAAGCTAAATTTCTCACTGTATAGGTTTTGGACGCCGATCCGGTTCAGGGCCGAAAGAACCTTGCTGCCGCCGATGGACCAGCCGATCAAGCCAATTTGCCGCTGTTCCACGTCTTTTCGCTGGTGCAGATATTGCAAAGCGCCCAAGGCATCAAAAGTCTGATCGACGGATTCCATTGCGTCATAGCGGTTACAATCCGGACGATGGCGCCTTGGCCCGTAGCTATCCACGACCAGGGTCATGTAGCCCCAACCCGTTAACCGGTAGGCCCAGTCTTCGATGGCGCCGGTCAGGCCCCGGCAATCGTGCAGCAGGACCAAGGCGGGATAGGGAGCAGCGCCCGTTGCCGGGATATTCAGCTGCCCGCGCAGGGCCAGACCGGGCGCGCCCTTGGCCTCTTCCCCACGCATTTTGGCCATGCGTTTTTGCAGCAATGTCGGCGGGCTGTCCGGGGCGTGGAACCGGACGCTTTCCTGTGCCGCCGTCGGGTTTGGAAAAGCCACGACGAGGATAGCCAGCAAAAGCAGAACCGCCGCCATTCATATCCTCCCTATTCGTGTCAATAATGATATATTGCATCGGCCATAAAAACATAAGGGGGCGCGACGTGGAACTGACAGGTGAATATCGCATAGCCGCATCCAGGGACAGAGTCTGGGAGGCACTTAACGATCCGGAAATTCTCAAGGCTTCCATACCGGGCTGCACGGCCTTGGAAGCGGTGGGCGATGACAGCTTTACCGCCACGGTGACGGCCAAGGTGGGACCGGTGAAGGCGAAGTTTCAAGGCCAGGTCACCTTGTCCGATTTGGATCCGCCGAACGGCTATACCATACAGGGGGAAGGCAAGGGCGGACCCGCCGGTTTCGCCAAGGGCGGCGCCAAGATCCAACTGGTGGCGGATGGCGATGGCACGATGTTGCATTACCAGGTTGACGCCAACGTGGGCGGCAAGCTGGCGCAGATCGGCTCCCGCCTGATCGATGGCACGGCGCGCAAACTCTCGGCGGAGTTTTTCAAAACCTTCGGTGAACTGGCGGCCGAACCGACGGCTTCCGCGGCCGAGGACGCACCCGCGGCACCAGCGGCGCCCGCCGCACCTGCCGCCGCACCGCCTGTTACGAAACCAGAGCCGGTTGCCGAGGCAAAGGGCGGCGGCTTGCCGACTTGGGTCTGGCTGGGCGGTGTCGTCATCATCGTGGTGGCGGTGTTGGTGCTGTTGGGTGGCGATTAAGTAACAAAATTGCGACTCAAGGGGCAATAGCGGCAATCCGGGCTTGACCTAAGCGCGACAAGACGGAACACTCCCCTTCACCGGGAGGGGCCGGCCATATGGGGCCGGTTTTCTACCCAGATACATAGTCGGCAACGAACGACAGGGAGATAAGGCATGGCAACGGTGTCAATGACCGTCAACGGTCAAGCTGTGAGTGGCGAGGTGGAAGGCCGCACGCTGCTGGTACAATTTCTTCGGGAAAATTTGAACATGACGGGTACGCATGTGGGCTGTGATACCAGCCAGTGCGGCGCCTGTGTGGTGCATATTAACGGCGACAGCATGAAATCGTGCACCATGCTGGCTCTGGAGGCCGAAGGCGCCCAGGTCACCACCATTGAGGGTCTGGCGCAGGGCGGCGAAATGCATCCCATGCAACAGGCGTTCCAGGACAACCACGGCCTGCAATGCGGTTTTTGCACGCCGGGCATGGTGATGAGCGCCATCGATCTGGTGGCCAAGAACCCGAACCCGGACGAAACCACGATCCGCGAACAGCTGGAAGGCAACATCTGCCGTTGCACCGGCTATCACAATATTGTCAAGGCGGTGCAACAAGCCGCCAAGACCATGGGGGGCTGATCAATGGCTGAAAATGGCATTGGCGCACGTGTATTGCGCAAGGAAGACAACCGGTTCCTGACCGGCAAGGGCAACTATACGGACGACATCAACCGGCCGGGGCAAACCTATGCCTGCCTGGTGCGTTCACCGCATGCCCACGCGACCATCAATTCCATCGATATCTCCGCCGCCAAGGCGGCGCCGGGGGTTGTCGCGGTCTTTGTTGGCCAGGATCTGGTCGATGACGGCATCGGCGGCCTGGTCTGCGGCATGTCCGTCGCGGGCAAGGGCGGCGAAGTCAACAAGGCGCCGCCGCGCAACGTGCTGACCATCGACAAGGCGCGTTTCGTCGGCGATCCCGTCGCCGTGGTGATCGCCGAAACCCTGGCCCAGGCCAAGGACGGCGCCGAACTGGTCAATGTTGACTATACCGAACTGGCCTGTGTGGTCGCCACCGATGGCGCCGATAAGGCCGGCGCGCCGCAACTGCACGAGGAAGTCCCCAACAATCTGGCATTGGATTGGGAGTTCGGCGACAGCGCGGCCGTGGACGCGGCCTTTGCTACCGCCCACAAGGTGGCGGAAATTGAGTTGATCAACAACCGCATGGTGACCAACCCCATGGAGCCGCGGTCAGCGATCGGCGAGTACAATTCGGGCACCGACGAGACCACGTTGTATCTCACCTCGCAAAATCCCCATGTGCATCGTCTGGTGATGTCGGCCTTCATGGCCATTGCGCCGGAGCATAAGTTCCGCGTGGTGGCGCCGGACGTGGGCGGTGGCTTCGGCTCGAAAATCTTCACCTACAACGAAGAGGCCGTTTGCGCCTGGGCGGCGAAAAAGATCAACCGCCCCGTCAAATGGACATCGGACCGCTCGGAAGCTTTCCTCTGTGATGCCCATGGCCGCGATCACGTGACCAAGGCGGAAATGGCCCTGGATGCAGATGGCAAATTCCTGGCCATGCGAGTTACCTCTTATTCCAACATGGGCGCCTATTTGCAACTGTTCTCGGTCTCTATTTCCACTCTGTTCCATGCCTTCCTGCTGGCCGGGCAATATACGACGCCGGCGATCTATATCGACATGAAGGCGGTCATGACCAACACGGCGCCGGTGGATGCCGCGCGCGGCGCTGGCCGGCCGGAGGCGACCTATCTGCTGGAACGCCTGGTCGATGTGTCGGCGGGGGTGATGGATTTGGACCCAGCGGAAATCCGCCGGCGCAACTTCATCAAGGCCGACCAGATGCCTTATGTAACGCCGGTCGTTCATACCTACGACTCCGGCGATTATGACGCCAGCCTGGCCAAGGCTCTGGCCAATTCCGACTACGACGGCTTTGCCGCCCGGAAAGCGGAGGCCGAAGGGCGGGGCATGCGGCGGGGCATTGGCCTCTCGGCTTACATTGAAGCTTGTGGCGTCGCGCCTTCGGCGGCTGTCGGCTCCTTGGGCGCCGGCGTCGGGCTGTGGGAATCAGCCCAGGTCCGCTTCAACCCAACGGGCAGTGTCACGGTCTTCACGGGCACCCATTCTCATGGTCAAGGGCACGAGACATCCTTCGCGCAATTGATCACGGAACGTCTCGGCGTACCGATCGAGAATGTCGAGGTGGTGCACGGCGATACCGACAAGGGCCAGTTCGGCATGGGAACCTACGGTTCCCGCTCGTTGCCGGTCGGCGGCGTGGCGATTGTTAACGCCTGCGACAAGATCATTGCCAAGGGCAAGAAGATCGCCGCCCACACCCTTGAAGCGGCGGAAGACGATATTGAGTTCGCCGATGGCAACTTCACGGTGGCCGGTACCGACAAGACCATGAACATCGCGGAAGTGGCCTTCACGGCCTATGTGCCCCACAACTATCCCGAAGGGGTGGAGCCTGGGTTGGACGAGATTGCCTTCTTCGATCCCTTGAACTTCTCATTCCCCGCGGGCGCCCATGTCTGCGAGGTGGAGATCGACCCGGATACGGGCACCGTAGAAATCGTCCGCTACACGGCGGTGGACGACTTCGGAACGCTGGTCAACCCAATGATCGTGGAAGGTCAGGTCCATGGCGGTCTGGCCCATGGTATCGGCCAGGCCCTGCTGGAGGGTTGCGTCTATGGCGACGATGGCCAACTGGTGACAGGCTCGTTCATGGACTATTGCATGCCGCGCGCCGACAATCTGCCGTCCTTCGACGTGGATTATTCGCCAACGGTTCCCGAACATAATCCATTGGGCGTCAAGGGTTGCGGCGAGGCCGGGGCCATTGCGGCGCCGCCGGCGGTGATCAATGCCATCGTCAATGCCTTGGGTGTGAAACATCTGGATATGCCGGCCACGCCGGAAGTGGTATGGCGTGCCGCGCAGGCGGCCGGCTAGGCCAGGGGAGGATAGATAAATGTACGACTTTAACTTCCAATCGGCTTCCAGCATCGATGATGCCGCGGCCAAATTATCGGCGGCATCGGACGGTACGGTCATGGCCGGGGGACAAACCTTGATCCCGGTCTTGAAACAGCGTCTGGCCAACCCGTCCGACGTGATCTCCCTGGCCGGCGCCGGTCTTTCGGGTATCACCAACAATGGCGACAGCGTCACCATCGGCGCCACGACCACCCATGCCGAGGTCGCTGGTTCATCCGATGTCCCCGCCGCCCTGCGCGCGGTGGCGGAAGGCATCGGCGATGCCCAGGTGCGCAATCGCGGCACCATCGGCGGCTCCATGGCCAATAATGATCCGGCGGCGGACTATCCGGCGGCGGCATTGGGTCTGGGCGCCACCATCACCACCAATCAGCGTGACATCGCGGCCGATGATTTTTTCACCGGTCTGTTCGATACCGCGCTGAACGATGGTGAAATCATCAAGAGCGTGACCTTCCCGAACGCCACCAAGGCGGCTTATGCGAAATTCCCCAGCCCGGCATCCCGTTTTGCCCTGGTTGGTGTCTTCGTCGCCCAGGCGGCGGATGGTGTCCGTGTCGCGGTCACCGGCGCCACGGATTGCGCGCACCGGGGTCCGATGCTGGAAAGCGCGTTATCGGCCAACTGGTCGGCTGATGCGCTGGATGGGATCACCATTCCCACCGACCATATCAATGCCGATATCCATGGCAGTGCGGAATACCGTGCCCATTTGGTTATCGTCATGGCCAAGCGTGCGGTGGCCGCGGCCGGTTAACACACATATATAATTTCGACCTGGCGGGGGGGCAGTGGCTTCCCCGCCTTTTCTTTATGCTTCAACTAAACTAATTTGACGAATATGAGCTCAGCCATTCCCAAAGACATTGACGCCACCCTGGATCTGTTGACCCAGGGTGACTATATCGCCGACCGCAGTCTGGCCACGACCCTGTTCCTGGCCCTGAAGATGGGCCGGCCGCTGTTCCTCGAGGGCGAGGCAGGCGTCGGCAAGACGGAGATCGCCAAGGTATTGTCCGCCACCCTGTCCCGTCCCCTGGTGCGCCTGCAATGCTATGAAGGCCTTGATATCTCCTCCGCCGTTTATGAATGGAACTACGCCCGCCAGATGATCGAAATTCGCATGGCCGAGGCCACGGGTGAGATCGACCGGGAGCGTCTGGGCCAGGATATTTTCCGTGACGAGTTTTTGATCAAGCGGCCCTTGCTGCAAGCCTTGCAGACGGAGGGAGGTGTCGCGCCGGTTTTGTTGATCGATGAATTGGACCGCACGGACGAGGCCTTCGAGGCCTACCTGCTGGAAGTCCTGTCCGACTTTCAGATCACCATCCCGGAAATCGGTACCATTGCCGCAGAACATCCCCCCATTGTTATCGTCACCTCCAACCGCACGCGGGAGATCCACGACGCCTTGAAACGCCGCTGTCTTTATTACTGGGTTGACTACCCGGACGCACGGCGGGAGCTGGACATCCTGCGCATCAAGGTGCCGGACTGCGAGGATATATTGAGCCGCCAGGTGGTGGCGTTTATTCAGCGTCTGCGGCAACATGATCTGTTCAAGCTGCCCGGCATAGCCGAAACCATCGATTGGGCCACCGCCCTGACCGAGCTGAACAAAATCGTCCTGGAGCCGGAGACGATCGACGATACCCTGGGCGCTATTTTGAAGTACCAGGACGATATCCAGAAGATCCAGGGCAGCGAGGCCGCCTTGATCCTGGAAGAGGTGAAGCGGGAAATGTCGGTGACCGGCAATTGACCGACAGCGCCGCACATAACGCCTCTGACGAGCACAACAGACTGGCCGAGAACATCATGAATTTCGCCCGGGTCTTGCGGGCGGCGGGCCTGCCCCTGGGGCCGGGCCGGGTGCTGGAAGGCGTGCGCGCCGTGATCGCCGCCGGCGTTGGCAGCCGGGAGGATTTTTACTGGACGCTGTTTTCGGTCTTCGTCAACCGCCAGGATCACCGGGAACTGTTCGACCAGGCCTTTCACGTATTCTGGCGCAACCCGCGCATTCTGGAACGCATGCTGCACGCGCTGTTGCCTCAGGTGCAGGTGGAGGCGGACGAGAGCCGGAACGAGGCTCTCTCCCGCCGGGTGGCGGAGGCCCTGGCCAAGGGCGAGGGGGCGGAGCAGCCTAGGGAAGAGGCGGAGGAGGAGATCGAATTCGATGCCGCCCTGACCTATTCCGCCCGGGAAGTCCTCCAAGAGATGGATTTTGAATCCATGAGCGCGGACGAGGTTGCCCAGGCCCGCGCCATCATTGCCCGCATCCGCCTGCCCATCATGGCCGTGCCCACGCGCCGGTTCGCCGCCGACCCCCATGGCCGGCGCGTGGATATGCGGGCCAGCCTGCGGGCCAGCCTGCGCGGCGGCGGTAGTGTGCCGTTGCGCCACCGCTCTCCCAAGCATCGCCATCCGCCCTTGGGGGTGCGGTGCGATATTTCCGGCTCCATGAGCCGCTACAGCCGTATGTTCCTGCATTTCATGCATGCCATTACCAATGACCGGGACAGGGTCCATACGTTCGTCTTTGGCACCCGGCTGACCAATATCACCCGGCATCTGCGCCACCGCGACGTGGATATCGCGCTGGAGAAAGTCTCCGAGGGTGTTGAGGATTGGTCGGGCGGCACGCGCATCGGCCATTGTCTGCATGATTTCAATGCCAACTGGTCGCGCCGGGTCTTGGGTCAGGGCGCCGTGGTGTTGATGATCTCGGACGGTCTGGACCGGGACGCGGGGGAGGGCATTGGCGATGAGATCGAGCGTTTGCACAAATCCTGCCGCCGCCTGATCTGGCTTAATCCGCTCTTGCGCTATTCCGGATTCGAGCCTAAATCCAAGGGCATCAAGGCCCTGTTGCCCCATGTGGATGATTTCCGCACGGTGCATAATCTTGCCTCTCTTGGGGATCTGGCGGACGCTTTGAGCCGGCCGCAAGGAAACCGGCGGACAGCAAACCGAATGGAAGCAGCCTGATGACAACCATGACCACGGACGTCGTTGAACACGACAAGGTGTTGGAAAAAGCCGCTGAATGGAAAGCCGCTGGCAAGGGTGTCGCCCTGGCCACGGTGGTGGCGACGTGGGGCTCTTCGCCGCGTCCCGTGGGCAGCCAGTTGGTGGTCGATGACAGTGGCGATTTCGTCGGCTCGGTCTCGGGCGGCTGTATTGAAGGTGCGGTGGTAACGGAGGCGCGCCAGACCATCGCCGACGGTCAAACCCGCCTGATCGACTATGGCATCTCGGACGAGACCGCCTGGCAAGTGGGATTGGCCTGCGGCGGTAAATGCGAAATATTTATTGAGCCCGTGGAGTGAGGGGAAGTGGAGTGAGGCGAACATGAAAACCGATCTTCTGGCGCAATTATTGTTGGACCGGGCGGCCAAGCGCCAGGTCGTTCTGGCTACCGATATGGCCACTGGCGATGGGCAATTGCTTTATCCGGCGGAAACTGCCGGTGGCGATGAGCTGGTTGCCGCCGCTCGACGGGTCATGGTGGCGGACAAAAGCGGTATTGTAGAGTTGGCCGATGGCCGCAGGGTCTTTCTCCACGTCCATAATCCGGCCTTGCGCATGTTGATCGTCGGCGCGGTGCACATCGCCCAGCCGCTGTCGCAGATGGCGGTTCTGGCCGGCTATGACGTGGCCATTGTCGACCCCCGCCGGGAATTCGCCTCCCAAGACCGCTTCCCCGGCGTTACCATCATCGATGCCTGGCCCGATGATGGCGTGGACCAGTTCGCGCCTGACCGGCGCACGGCCATTGTCACCCTGACCCATGATCCCAAGCTGGATGACCCGGCGCTGATCAAGGTCTTACGGACGGACGTGTTCTATATCGGCTGCCTTGGCTCGAACCGCACCCATGGCAAGCGTTTGGAGCGCTTGGCGGCGGAAGGTTTTGGCGAGGCCGATTTTGCCCGCATCCATGGCCCCGTGGGTCTGGACATCGGCGCCAAGTCGCCGGCGGAAATAGCCATTTCCATCATGGGTGAGATTACCGGGGCCTTGCGCCGGCCGGCCTCGGCGGTAGCCAAGACGGTGGCCAAGGCGGCGGCCAAGGCGGCGGCCAAGGCGGCGGAATGATATTCGGCCCCACGCCCCTGGCGATGGCTGAAGGCGCCATCCTGGCCCATTCGGTGGCCGCGGGCGGCCTGCGCATGAAAAAGGGCCGTTATCTTTCCGCCCAAGACGTCGCCGCCCTGGCCAAGGCCGGCGTCGGCGAGGTTATCGCCGCCCGCCTGGAGATGGGCGATGTGGACGAGGATACGGCCGCCAACGCCATCGCCAAGGCCTGCAAGGGCAATGGCGCCCGGTTGCAGGCGGCTTTCACGGGCCGCTGTAATCTGTATGCCGATGCCCCCGGCGTCGTGGTGATCGACCCCGGGCGGGTTGACCGGTTAAACCGTCTTCACGAAGCCATCACCATCGCCACCCTGGCCCCCAACGAGGCAGTCGAAGCGGGGCAAATGCTGGCCACCATAAAAATCATACCTTTTGCGGCACCCCGCGCGGCGGTCGACCAGGCTATTGCCATCGCCGGTGACAGTGCGCCGTTGCTGCATATTGCGCCCTACCGCCCGCGGCGGGCCGGGTTGATCATGACCACCTTGGAAGGCACCAAGGCCAAGGTTCTGGACAAAACCTCCCGCGTATTGCGTGACCGCCTGGAACGCCTGGGCAGTGAACTGGCGGACGAGCGGCGCTGCCCCCACGCGGCGGAGGCGATCGCGTTGGCTATTCAGGCGCAACTGGAACAGGGCCTGGAGCCGATCCTGATATTTGGTGCGTCGGCGATTACCGACCGGCGCGACGAGGTACCCGGCGGCATCGTTGCCGCAGGGGGAGTGATCCAGCATTTCGGCATGCCCGTGGATCCGGGCAATTTGCTGCTGCTGGCCGAGCACGACGGCCGCGCGGTCATCGGACTGCCGGGCTGTGCCCGTTCGCCCAAGCTGAACGGGTTTGATTGGGTGCTGCAACGTTTGCTTGCCGATCAGCCCGTGGGTCGGGACGAAATCACCGCCATGGGGGCGGGCGGCTTGTTGAAGGAAATCCCCTCCCGGCCGCAACTGCGCGCGGGCGCCGCCGCGGTCGCGCCCAAGGCGCCGAGTATTGCCGCCCTGATCCTGGCTGCCGGCCAATCCCGCCGCATGGGCGTCACCAACAAACTTTTGGCGGAGATCGACGGCAAGGCCATGCTGGCCCGCGTGGTGGAAGTGGCGCAAGCCTCGCAAGTTGAACACATTGTCGCCGTGACCGGTCACGAGGCGGATATCGTTGCGGCGGCCCTGGCGCACTACGATGTACCCGTCGTCCATAACCCTGATTTCGCCGATGGCCTCAGCACATCGTTGCAACGGGGTGTCGGTGAGTTAGCGGATGATATCGACGGCGTCATCGTGCTGCTGGGCGATATGCCGCGCATTGCGCCCCTCCACATTGACCGCCTGATCGCCGCCTTTAATCCCCTCGAGGGCCGGGCCATTTGCGTCCCAACCTATCAGGGAAAACGGGGTAATCCGGTGCTGTTTGGATCGCAGTTCTTTGCTGAAATGGCGGATGTGGGCGGCGACAGCGGCGCCAAGCATCTGATCGGCGAACACGAGGATGATCTGGTCGAAGTCCCCATGGAGGATGACGGTATCTTCCTTGACGTGGACACCCCCGACGCCTTGACCGCGATCCGCGCCGTCGGCGTGGATTAGCGCGATAGTGCTGCAATAAAATACCAGCCCCGCAGGGGCTGTGAATGGAGGAGACGCCAAAATGAAAGTCGATGCATATCTGAACTCGGATCTCGATACCGCCGGGGCGGAGGCCAAGGAGTTGGAGGAGATGGGCTACGATGGCTTGAAATCCATCGAGACCGCCCACGATCCCTTCCTGCCCCTGTTGCTGGCAGCCCAATCGACGACAAAAATTGATCTGACCACGGGGATCGCCGTGGCCTTTGCCCGCTCTCCCATGACCCTGGCGAATGTGGGGCATGATCTGAACGCGGCCTCGAAGGGGCGTTTCGTCCTGGGCCTGGGTTCGCAAATCAAGCCCCATATCACCAAGCGCTATTCCATGCCCTGGTCCTCCCCCGCCGCGCGGATGCGGGAATTGATCCTGGCCATGCGGGCGATCTGGGCCTGTTGGCACCAGGGCGAGCCGCTGGAATTCCTGGGTAAATTCTATACCCACACCCTGATGACGCCCTTCTTCACCCCGACCAACAACGAATATGGCGCGCCCAAGGTCTATTTGGCCGCCGTGGGTCCGTTGATGGCGGAGGTGGCGGGCGAGGTCGCCGATGGTCTGCTGGTGCATGGTTTTACCACGCAGGCCTATTTGGAAAACGTCACCATGCCGGCGCTGGAACGGGGCTTTGCAAAGGCCGGGAAAACCCGCGCGGATTTCGAGATTGCCTATCCCGTATTCTCGGTCATGGGCCGGGATGAAAAGGAAATCGCCGCCGAAACCACCAAAATGCGTCAGCAAGTGGCCTTTTACGGTTCCACCCCGGCCTATAAACCGGTGCTGGATTCAATCGATGCCGGTGAATTGCAGCCCGAGCTGAACGCCATGTCGAAACAGGGCCGCTGGGAAGACATGGGTGAATTGATTGGCGATGATGTCCTGGAGAAATTCGCTGTTCAGGGCGATGCGGCATCGATTGCCCAACAGATCAAATCCCGCTATGGCCATATCGCCGACCGCACCGCGGCCTCTTACGCTACCCTGGACCGCGAGGAACGTATCGCCTTCATCGCGGCCATCCGGAGCGCGTAATTCAACATCACCACCTGTGGCGGGAAGGCAACAGGAGCGGTCCACGGGGCATGAAGGGTCCCGTGGACCGCTCGACATTCATGCCGAATTTCCGTATACAGCCACCCTATGAACGGCAACGGCAAGCATATGCGCCTGGCGCAACTCATTATCGGGCGACTTCGCTGCCCGGCCATAACCGATGGCCGGGACGGAAGTCGCTTTTCGATGATGAAACCGAGACCGGAGCTTGCCGAAGATGTCTACACAAACCGAACGCGCTGAACCTTCTGACCGCCCAGATACGGGCACTTATCATTTCATGATCCACGCGGAGGCCGAGGCATCGACCTTGTCCCGCGTGCTGGAATTGTTCGCTCAGCGCGATCTGATCCCAGACGAAGTGACCTGCAAACGCACGAATGGCGACGAACTGCACATCCATATCGCTATTGCCGGCTTGCCGGCCAACAAGGTCGCCAATCTGGCCGACCGCGTCCGCAACATCATCCCGGTGATGCGCGTGGTGTCGGAACCGGCTCCGCTGTCCTAATCCGCAGCCTCCAAATGGCCGTCCCATAAATCGATGAGGACGCAGTCGTTGGGCGCGGCGCCGGGGCCCCAGAGTTCGCGGGCGGGGAAATTGACGCTGTAGATATGTTGCGGCACCCGGTTGTCCTGGCCCTTGGAATTTTCGTCGGCGAAGACGAAGACGCCATGGTCGCGCTCGACAACGCCGCATTTGCCCCGTGCGTAACGGGGCGCGCGGGTATGGCCGGTGGGGTGGTTGTTCAAGACGCGGACCGTGTCGCCAAGTTTGAAGAGTGCCGGTACGTCATCATCCATGGTGAAATTATCGCCCCGGCTCAGGGCGGGTACGACCCTGTCCGCCCGCAGCACGCGGGCGGACAGATCATCGGGCAGGGGGGCGGCGGACTTTCCGCTGGCCAATTCCGCTGGCGTCACCAATCCCGCCTGCAACAGCATCTTCTCCAGTCCCACCAGCCAGGTCTGGTAGTAGCTATTGCGCAAATACTGCTCGGGCGGCTGGTTTTCCCGGGCGTGGCGGCCCATGTCGATGTTCCATTTGCCCATGGCGCCCGAGGCCAGGGACAAAGCCATGACGCGGCGCTGCCATTCGTGATGAAAGACTGGCTCGTTTTCTTCCGCGTCTATGGGGCCGAGGCCGTGCATGCCGCCTAGATCATGGACCCCGTTCATGATGTGGCCTCCGTCCCTGAATCCGATGGCGGTGTGGCCACCAGTTCGACGCCGATCATGGCATTGCGGGTGACCAATCCGGCCAAATCTTCCTGGCTCATCCCGTCCGTGCCTTCGGGCCGTTCGGGGAGTACCAGATAGCGCAGTTCGGCCGTGCTGTCCCAAACCCGTATGGCGACGTCTCCGCCAACTTCGGTACCGAATTCGGCCAGCACGCCGCGGGGATCCATAACGGCGCGGGAGCGGTAGGGCGCGGATTTATACCATGTCGGCGGCAGGCCCAGCACCGGCCAGGGGTAGCAGGAGCATAAGGTACAGACCACCAGATTATGGGTTTGTGGCGTATTC
>JAPYPT010000259.1 GCA_029937535.1 Alphaproteobacteria bacterium | reverse complement strand
CGGCCTGGAAGTAACCCTTGATCAACGCAAGGCCGATTATCTGATGCAAGGCGGCGTCCGCCTGGCGGGCGGGCGATGCCGCATATCGGGCCAATTGATTACCGTGGCCGACGACAAGCAACTTTGGGCCGAACGCTACCAGGTGGAAAGCGGCGACAGCTTTGACATTCTCGACCAGTGTATCCCGGCCATGGTGATGAATATCCGACGCCGTATCGCGGCGGACGATGGCGACAAATTGTCGGGCAAAAACCTGGACGACATGACCCTTGAACAACTGCTCTCCGCCGCCGGGGTCAGTTTCTTCACGCCGACCATGCAAGCCTGGTCGGAGGCGGGGAAAATTGCCGAACGGGCGTTGCAAATGGAGCCGAACAATTTCATGGCCCTTGCCATGGCGGCGGCGGGAATGGGAATGGCAGAGCAATTGTACGGCTTCAAGCCGACGGACGACACCGTCATAAGCATTGCCTTGCAGCGGATCGAGGAAGCGCGGCGGCAGACCAGCAAAAGCGACATGGTCCTCATTGTCTATGGCGGCCTGCTGCTTCATGGCCGGAAACGTTACACCGAGGCTTCCGCCGCGGCGGAAGCCTCCTTGCAACTAAATCCCGATTACAATATGGCTCTGTGGATTTTGGCGGAGGCGAAAATTTTCGATGGCGATTATGCCGCCGGGATCGAGGCCGCGATCCGTGCCGCGACCATGGATATCCACGATCCCTATGTTCATCTATATAGCCGCGCCGCCGGATACGGCTATTTCGCGGCCCGCGAATATGACGAAGCGGTCAACTGGTTCTGGAAAGCCGATCAATTGGCCCCCGGCCTGCCGCACAATCTGACCGGCCTGTCGGCCAGCCAATACCACGCCGGGGATGCGCAAGGGGCGCGGGATAACATGGCCCGCCTTCTCCAGGAAGAGCCGGCCTTCCGCCTCTCGGACATGGTGGTCCCGCCATTCCGCGAGGGGGAGGTCTGGGACCGCTTCACGAACGGCCTGCGTTCCGCCGGCGCGCCCGAATAACCGGGACTAGAGCAACCCGCATTCAATTAGATTCAATTGAATACGGATAAGTTGCTCTATCTTAAAGGTTTTAGCGCATGGCCTCGCGTTCAATTAAACGCGACATGCGCTAGCCTTACGATTTCCGGCCGCGCAAATACCAAATCGCAATCTGCCCCAGCCCCTTGATCTCGATCTCGCCGCGCGGCTCTAATGCGTAAGCCACTGAAAGTTGCCGGTAGGTTTCCGCCGAGACCTGAATGCACCCCGGCTCGGCGGAGGTTTCCATGCGGCTGGCCACGTTCACCGTGTCGCCCCATAGGTCGTAGGCAAAGCGCCGGTCCCCGATCACTCCCGCCATCAGGGGGCCACTGCTGATGCCTATGCGTAGTTGCAGGTTGGCGGCGCCGAGGGGCGCAACAGTTTGGATCGCCTCCAGCATGTCCAGGGCCAGATCGGCGATCATGGTGGCGTGACGGGGATGTTGCGACGGCACCCCGGCTGCCGCCATATAGCCATCGCCGATGGTCTTGATCTTTTCCACGCCGTGGCGGTCGACCAGGGCATCGAAGGCGGCAAAAACCCGGTCGAGAAAGGCCACGACGTCGTCCGGCGAATGGTGTGCCGCGATGTCCGTGAAGCCAACCAGATCGGCAAACAGCACCGTGGCCTCGTCAACCCGGTCGGCCACGTTGCGCTCGCCGCTCTGCAACCGATCGACGATGGATCGCGGCAAGGTCTTGACCAGCAGATCGTAATGGCGGGCCCGCTGCGCCTCGGCCTCGGTGAACTTGACGAAGTCCAAACGCCGCAGGCGTTCTGCGTGGTAGAGGGACATGATACCGATGGCGTTGGCCATGACGGTGAAGATCACAACGCCCAATAGCGGCGTCATAGCCATATTTTGCGCCAAACCCACGATGGTCAAATAGAGCATGCTGCAGCCAATTGCCGTGGTCACGCCCCAGGGGATATCCAGGGGCGGAAACACATAGATGGCGATCAGCAGCACGACGCCGCCCATGACATAAACATCCGGCTGACTGTTGATGGCATTCCAGACGGCAAAATCGCCGACCAAAAAAGCCGTCATCGTCACCATCAACAGCATGGGGCAATTGCGGAAATAGGCCACGAACGTCAATGCAAACAGCAGGAAGATGAGGGCGATTTCGCCGGCGTGCGACCAAACATAGAGCTGCCATAACGCCGGCGGCACAAACTGGGACATGAAGATCGTAAAGGGCAGCGCCAGAGCGAGGACAAAGAGCAGCACCCTTCGGGCATGGCGCACATCGGCTGGTTTGCGCACCGCTTGATAGCGTTGCTCCTCGGCCCGGTCGGTAAACCACAAGGTGCAGGGGTTAAGTCCGCCGGCGGCGTCTTGGCCGATCGGCCCGGCGATTGGCATTGCAATGGCGTTCATCATGTTGCTCCCTTTATGCCTTCGCACACCGTGTGTGCCGGCGGGGTTATGGTGATGGCCGTGGGCCCATGATACCCTGCCGCGCATGAATGCGCCCGAAGTAACCGCCTCCCAGCCCCATCGCGCCAAACCACGCCTGCCCTTCTATTATGGCTGGGTCGTGATCGCCGTCGCCTTCGTCACCATGGCCATCGGGGTCAATTCTCGCACCGCCTTTTCCCTGTTGTTCCCGCCCATATTGGATGAATTCGGGTGGAGCCGGGGCAGCCTGGCGGCGACATTCTCCATCGGTTTTGTTCTCGCCGCCCTGATCACGCCGCTGATCGGCATGATGATGGACCGGGTCGGCCCGCGCGTGGTGCTGCCCACGGGCGCGGTGCTGGTCAGCACGGGCCTGATCGCCGCCACCTTCGGCACGGCGCCGTGGCATTTCTATCTGACCCTGGGGGTCCTGGTGGTCGGCGGTTCCATCTTCATGAGCTATATCGGCCATACCCTGTTCCTGCCGAATTGGTTCGTCCGCCGGCGGGGATTGGCCCTTGGGCTGGCGTTCGCCGGCGTCGGTTTGGGCTCGGTGATCATATTTCCCTGGATGCAGCATTCAATCGACACCGCCGGGTGGCGCGAAAGCTGTTGGGTACTGGCGTTCGTGGTTCTGGCCGTGGTGGTGCCTCTGAATGTGATCTTTCCGCGCCACAAACCGGCCGATCTGGGCCTGTTGCCCGACGGCGATGATGCAGCGGACGCCTCGGTCCAAAACACGGGCGAGGCAGTGGACCGCACCATTGTTGACCGTGCCTGGGTTGAAACCGAATGGACCCTGGGCTTGGCCATGGGCACGGCCCGGTTTTGGTGGCTGATGGTATCCTTCGTCGGCGCGCTTTATGTCTGGTACGCCGCGCAAGTGCATCAGACCCGTTATCTGATCGATGTGGGGATCGGGGCGGAAACGGCCGCCCTGGCCCTGGGTCTGGTCGGGTTGACCGGCGTGGTCGGCCAGATCGCCATCGGTCATCTGTCGGACCGCATGGGGCGGGAATGGGCCTTTACCATAGCCTTGCTAGGTTTTCTGGGAACCTTCGCCTGCCTTTACCTGCTGCGCCAATGGCCGGAGGCTTGGCTAATGTACCTCATGATCGGGCTGCAGGGTTTTCTGGGCTATGGCACCTCGATCGTCTTCGCGGCAACCCCGTCGGATCTGTTCGCGGGCAAACACTATGGCTTGATATTTGGTGTCCTGGCCACCGCCGCCTCCGCCGGGGCCGCCCTGGGACCATGGGCGACAGGCCTATTTTTCGATATCTGGGGCAATTACGACACAGCCTTCGTCATCGCCATGGTGCTCTGTATTATCTCCATCGCCGCCATGTGGATCGCGGGGCCCCGGAAAGTCCGCCTGGTTCCGGGACAAGTACCGCCCACGTCATCCTAGTCCCGCCAACAACCTTGCTGGCGGATTAGCCGCGACTTATGGTGAGCCAGACATTTAACAAATCACAGCGAACCTTTGCGGAGGAAACATCCATGAAAATTTATCACGCGCCCAACACCCGATCGGTCCGCATCGTCTGGCTCTGCGAGGAACTGGGGCTGGATTACGAGTTGGAGATGTTCAAGCTGGGCGATGCCAGCATGCGCGATCCGGAATATCTTAAGATTCACCCCATGGCCCGGGTACCGGCATTGGCCGACGGCAACGTGCGGATCTTTGAATCTGGCGCCATCGTGCAATACATCCTGGCCAAGCACGGCGATGGCCGCATGCTGCCCGACGTGAATTCGCCGCACTTCTCCGATTATCTGCAATGGCTGCATTATGCCGAGGGCATGATCATGCCCCACGTCAATATTCTGGTGGTCGAAACCATTTTGCTGCCCGAGGACAGGCGCAATCCCGTAAATATCAGCCGCGCCACGAAGCAACTGACCCGCGCGCTCGGCGCGGTCGATCAGGCCCTGGAAGGCCGCGAATTCCTGGCCGGCGAATTTTCCGGCGCCGATATCATGACCGGCCACGCCTGCACCGTCGCCGCCCGCCTGGGCGCCGATATTTCCGACAAGCCCAACGTCACGGCGTACATCAAACGCCTGAACGACCGACCCGCCATGATCAAGGCCTGGACGGTAGGCGCCTAGATAATCGATCGAGGGGGGGCATTTAATACAGTGACGTAGTAGTTATATCGTCATCGTCCGAGCAGATTTCTAAGCTAGTGGACGATATAACTACTACGTCACTGTATTAAATGTCCTCTTCGGCGGATACGCCCATCAAACCTAAATCACCGTAATCCCGCCATCGACCACAAGTTCGGCGCCGGTGACGTGGCGGGCTTCGTCGGAGGCCAGGAACAGGACGCAGTTGGCCACGTCCACCGCCTCGCCCGCTTCCCCCATGGGGACGTGCCGGATGGAGGCCGCCCAGGCGCGTTCGGGATCGCCGCCGCGCAGGCTCATGACCGCATCGCCCATGTTCGTTTGAATGATGCCGGGATGCACCGAATTGCAGCGGATGCCAAGGCCGCGGCGGGCGCAATCGATGGCGACGGACTTGGTCATTTGCCGCACAGCGCCCTTGGAAGCGCCATAAGCGATGGCGCCGGCGGTGCCGATCAGGCCGGCGACGGAAGACATGTTGACGATGGCGCCGCCGCCCGCGCCGCCCTTGGCCCGTCCGCCCACGGACATGGCCGCCACGCCATGTTTGCAGCCCAGGAAAACACCTTCCACATTGACCGCCTGCAAGGCCCGCCACTGTTCCATGTCGGTGTCGGCCAGAAACTGACTGCTCTGGGTGGCCAGAATACCGGCGTTGTTGTGCAGGATATCCAGGCGGCCGTGGCTGTTTGCCACTTCCTCCATCAAGCGAAGCCAGTCCGCTTCCTGGCGCACGTCCTGTTGGACGAATTGGGCTTGACCGCCCAGTTCCGCGGCCACGGCTTGACCGGCATCCATATTGACATCCGTGACGGTGACCAGGGCGCCCTCTTCCGCCAGACGGTGGGCGGTGGCCCGGCCAATGCCGGTGCCGCCGCCCGTGACGATGGCGACTTTGCCTTCAACCCGGCCCGCCATTTAAACCGCCGTCATGCCGCCATCGACCACCAGCTCGGCGCCGGTGATGTGGCGGGCTTCATCCGAGGCCAGGAACAGAATGCAGTTCGCCACGTCCACCGCCTGACCCGGTTCCCCCATGGGCACCAGATCCAGGCGCGCGGCCCAGTTGGCGTCCACATCGCCATTGCCCATGCCCATCACCTGATCGCCCATGTTGGTGACGATGACGCCCGGATGGACCGAATTGCAGCGGATGCCCAGGCCCTTTTTGGCGCAATCGATGGCCACGGATTTGGTCATCTGCCGCACCGCGCCCTTGGAGGCGCCATAGGCGACCAGATGCGGCGTGGCGACCAGACCGGCGATGGAGGACATATTGACGATGGCGCCGCCGCCCTCGCCGCCCTTGGCCCGTCCGCCATCCGCCGTCATGGCCTCGACGCCGTACTTACAACCTAGAAAAACACCCTCGACATTGACCTGCTGGACGGCCCGCCATTGTTCCAATTCCGTGACGGCCAAGTGCTGGTTGTTTTCCGTCGCCAGAATACCGGCGTTGTTGACCAGAATATCCGGCCGCCCGTGATTGGCGGCAACGGCGGCGAACAGGCTTTGCCAACTTGCCTCCTCCCGCACATCGTGCTGGATAAAGACCGCATCGCCGCCCAGTTCCTCGGCCACCGCCTGGCCGCTGGCCGCATCGAATTCCGCGACGGTGACCTTTGCGCCCTCTTCCGCCAGACGGGTGGCGGCGGCCCGCCCGATGCCCGTCCCCGCGCCGCTGACGATGGCGATTTTTCCTTGTACCCGGCCCATGATGTATCCTCCCGAATTTTTACAGACTGTTTGCCCAAAAACGCCCCGTGGCGCCGAGCAGTATGGTGACGATTCCAAGCATCAGATTGATGCCGACGATCTTGCGAATCTTGGCCTGTTGCGCGCCGGCGGCGGGGAAATCCTCTGCGTTCAACGCCGCCTTCAACCGCGCATAGGGGCCAAAATAGAGATGCAAGAACAGCCCGATCATGACCCATCCCGACGCCTGCATCAAATGCACATGGACGCCAAGCGCCGAAAACCCGCCAAGATAAATGAAAATCATCAAATATCCGCTGATCAGCAAAGCCGCGATGGCCAGCCAGATCCGCGAGAAAAAGCGCCGCAGCACGCCCCGCCACAGGACCAGTCGTTGCGGTGGCGGCAGATGCAATTCCGCCGCCGGGCGCAGGCATTGATGGGCGAAATACATCCCCCCAACCCAAAACACCGCCGCCATGACATGCACGGCAATCCATAGTCCCATGATCGGCCTCCCTCTCCTGCCATGACCCTAAACCAGATCGAACCCCAGATCGAATAAATGTCGCACGATTTGCCCGCGCGGAATGGGGACGGATCGGTTATGCTGCGCCGCAAATTGCTATGTGTCAGTGAAAGGAACAAAAACCGTGGCCATGAATTTGTTTGATTTAAGCGGCAAGGTCGCCGTCATTACCGGCTCCACCAAGGGTATTGGCCGAGCCATGGCGGAGGCGCTGGCCGAACATGGTGCCAAGGTCGTCGTCACCTCGCGCAAGGCGGATATGTGCGATCAGATCGCCGCCGGGATCAATGAGGCGGGTGGCGAAGCGATCGCGGTGCCGTGCAATATTTCGCGCAGAGCGGAAATGGACAATCTGCTGGCCACGACACGTAAGACCTGGGGCCAGATCGATATCCTGATCCTGAACGCCGGCGTGAACCCCTTTTATGGCTCGGCCCTGGATATCCCCGATGATGCCTTTGATAAAACCATGGACGTCAATATCAAGTGCAACCTGGCCTTTTGTCGCGAGGTGATCCCGGAGATGCAGGCCCGCAAGGACGGCGCCATCATGATCGTATCTTCCGTGGGCGGGCTGCGCGGCAGCACCGTGCTGGGGGCCTACTGCATTTCCAAGGCGGCGGACATGCAGATCGTGCGCAACCTGGCGGCCGAATTCGGCAAGGACAACATCCGCGTCAACTGCATCGCGCCGGGCCTGG
>JAPYPT010000258.1 GCA_029937535.1 Alphaproteobacteria bacterium | reverse complement strand
AAATTGGAGCCCGTGCCCGAGCCATACTTGAACAGGCGCGCCTCGCGCACCCAAAGATCCATGATGCCGCCTTCATTGACCAGATCATCGGCCACGGATTGAATGAAACAGGCATGCGGCTGGGGCCGCTCGTAAGCGGAGGTTGAAGCCTGCAGGTTACCGGTTTCGTGGTCCACATAGAAATGGCCCTGGCTGGGTCCGTCGATGCCATAGGCCCAGTGCATGCCGGTATTGAACCATTGCGGCGAATTCGGCGCCGCCATCTGCCGGGCCAGCATGTGACTAAGTTCGTCACAAAAGGCGATGGCGTCTTCCTCGGCATCGAAATAGCCACCCTTCCAGCCCCAATAGGTCCAGGTCTGGGCGAGGCGATCGAAAACCTGGCGGGCCGAGGTTTCCTGAATGTCCCGCGAGCCCTTGGGCAGGGCCGCCATGGCCTCCTCATCGACCTCTTCGCGCCACAGCCAGATCGGCACATCATCTTCCGCCACGCGCTTGCGGGCGGCGGGGATGCCGGCCTTGCGGAAATATTTTTGGGCCAGGATATCACATGCTACTTGGGACCAGGCGGCCGGTACCTCCATGCCGTCAAGTTTGAAAACGACCGAGCCGTCCGGGTTTCTAATTTCACTGCTGGCCGTGCGGAATTCTATGTCTGCGTAAGGTGACCGGCCTTGTTCCGTAAACCGCCGTGAAATTCGCATGTGCCTCTCGTGCTCCCAGTTTAGGTGTTTTGTCGTGCCGTCGGAGATATTTACCAAATATTCAACATATTGTGGTTTTCAACGGGATGGTAACAATATCTAGTATGCGATCCGTGGTCAAGTCATTATCACATGAAATAATCCTTGCCGCATTCACCGCCGACGGTGGTTTTCATGGAAAATCAGACCGTTATCGGCGTCTGTTAATCCCCGACTCGGCATAATGTTGGCAAACGCGGCGGGCTACGGCAACTAATTTTAGTAGTTCCATCGAAAATGAGTACCATATATAGGCGCACGGGAAGAGATTCCCGGTGAATGGCGCTGGACCAAACGCCCCGTCAATGTAATAGTCCGGCCCAGATAAGTGCGGAATTTGGATAAAGATCATGGGCGCGACGGTTGGAACCCTCTTGATGACGTGGTGGAAGGGCAGGGAGGTCGGCCAGGATGGCACCGGCAACCGCTATTTCACGGAAAAATCCGGCGGGGATCGGCGCTGGGTGATTTATGAAGGGGAGCCCGAGGCCAGCAAGGTGCCGGCGGAATGGCATGCCTGGCTGCATCACACCACGGATACGCCGCCCTTGGGCGAGCGGCCGGCGATTCCCTGGGAAAAACCCCATTCAGCCAATTTGACCGGTACTTCAGCGGCCTATCGTCCCGGTGGCAGCGTGCTGTCCGAGAGAGACCGGCAAAAAAGCGGCGGTGATTATCAGGCCTGGACGCCGGAATAGCGGCATGTGAGGCTGACCGGAATTCGTACCGGGAATAGAAAAAGATCGGTTGAGGAGGGATAGGCAATGAGCGGCAATCTGGTTGAAACCTTGATCGGCGCCATGGTTTTGCTGGTCGCCGGCTTTTTCCTCTATTTCGCATACGGCAAGGCCGACGCGGGCGCGGTCAGCGGTTATGCCCTGATCGCCAAGTTCGACAAGGTTGATGGCGTAAAAGTGGGCAGCGATGTCATGCTGGCCGGCATCAAGGTGGGGACGGTCACGGATCAAAGCCTGGACAGCGAGGAATATTTGGCGGTTTTGAAAATCTCGCTGTTATCGGATGTGAAATTGCCCGACGATTCGGCGATCAAAATCGCTTCGGACGGGCTATTGGGCGGAAAATATCTAAGTATCGATCCCGGCGGTTCGGAAGATTATCTCGAACCCGGTGATGAAATCCGCTTTACCCAAGGCGCCATTGATCTGACCGATCTCATCGGCAAGGCCATTTACAATTCCGGCGGCGGCGGGGCGAAGTCGGAGTAATTCTGCTGACGATGAAACTGCGAGGTGGTTTGACGCCGAATATTGCCCCCTTGATTGCGATGATCGCCGGATTGGCCGGGCTGGGGTGTCTATCACTGTTCACCCCCTTGGCCTTGGCGCAACCGTTGGAAGTGCGGGGCGCCTTGTTGCGGGGTCTCGATAAGATTACCGCCCGGATCACCACGTTCGAATCGCCGCTGGGGGAAGAAGTAACCTTCGGCACTTTGCGCATTATTGCCCAGACCTGCCGCAAACGGCCGCCCGAAGAAACGCCCGAGGTCGCTGTATTCCTCGAAATAGACGAGGAACGGCCCGGCGAAAGTGGCCGCCAGCCATTATTTTCCGGCTGGATGTTCGCTTCCTCGCCCGCCCTGTCGGCTTTGGAGCATCCGGTCTACGATGTCTGGGTGATCGATTGCAGTATCGAGGCCGAGGACAGCGATTTGCCCGAAAGCCAGAAATCGCCGGCCAGGGACAACGCCGATTCCAAGCGGGAGTGATAGCTGTCGCGGCTGATTTCCACCGCGCCGAACTGGCGCAGATGGTCGGTAATGAACTGGGTATCCAACAATTCGAAGCCACCCATGTGTAGCCGTCCCACCAGATGCACCAGGGCGACTTTGGAGGCATCGGTGCGGCGGTTGAACATGCTTTCACCAAAGAACGCGCCGCCCAGCGCGATGCCGTACAGACCGCCAACCAGTTCATCGCCGGCCCAGGCCTCGACACTATGGGCGTGGCCGCGATGGTGCAGTTCCGTGAACAGATCCTGGATTTCGCGATTGATCCAGGTCGTCCAACGCCCCGTGGCGGGCGAGGCGCAGGCGGTCATCACGGCCTCGAAGGCGCTATCGATACGTATCGCATAAGGGTCCCCTCGCACGGTGCGGCGCAGGCGGCGGGGTAGATGGAAGCCGTCAAGGGGCAGAATGCCGCGCTGTTCGGGGTCGACCCAAAACATCTCCCGATTGTCACGCCCTTCCGACATGGGAAAGATGCCGGTGGCATAAGCCTTGAGCACGATATCGGGGGTTATTTTCATCCCCGCGCCGCTGGCGTGTGGCTCTAGTTTTCCGCGCCGCCCATCTTGTCCCAATTATACAGCGGCGCTTCCTTGCTTTGGAAACGGCGCACGGCCTCCCTGTGGAACTCAGTGGAAAACATGATGGCCTGGCCGTCGGCTTCCAACTCCGCCATGGTGGCATAGTCTGATTGGAAACTGCGGTTGACGATTTTCTTGGTCAGGCCAATCGCGGCTTTCGAGCCTTGGGCCAGACGTCCCGCCAGGGCGCGCGCCGCCGGCAGCAATTCTTCGGAAGCATAAACCCCGTACAACAACCCCATGGCATCGGCCTCCCGGGCCGTTATTGAGCGCGCGGTGTACATCAGCTCCTTGGCCTTTTGCATGCCCACGGCGCGGGGCAGGGCATAGAACACGGCCATGTCGGGCACCAGACCGATGCGGCCAAAGACGGACGAAAAACTGGCCCGCTCGCTGGCCAGGACGAAATCAGCCTGCAGCGCCAGGGCCAGGCCGCCGCCAAAGGCCAGGCCGTCCACCGCCGCGATCACGGGGCAGTCCAGATTATGCAGGCGCACCAGCCATTCGTGCATTTTCATGATACGTTTGCGGGCCTTGTCGGACTGGGCCTGTTCCGAATTTCCCATGTTCTTGACATTGCCCCCGGCGCTGAAGGCGCGCCCGGTGCCGGTCAGGATCAACGCCTTGACCTCGTCGTTGTCCTGCACGACGTCCAGCATGTGGATGTAGTCATCCTTCAGTCCCGGCGTCAGGGCATTTAGGACATCGGGCCGGTTCATGGTGAAGGTGGCGATGCCTTGTTCGTCAATTTCAAAAATAGCGTCGGTGAAGCTTTCGGTCATCTTGTCCCGTCCTCGAAGTTGTTTTTTTATTCTTGCTGTTCCAAAAACTCTTCCAGCCAATGGATATGATAGTCTCCGTCGATGAAATTCTGCTGCTGGATCAGATCGGCGTGCAGGGGAATGTTAACCTCAATTCCATCGATGACAAACTCGCCCAGGGCGCGGTTTAGGCGCATCAGGCAGTCGTTGCGGGTGGAGCCATGCACGACCAGTTTGGCGATCAGGCTGTCGTAGTAGGGTGGTATGCGGTAGCCGGCGTAAAGTCCCGAATCCACGCGCACGCCCAGACCTCCCGGAGCATGGAAATCACCGACCAGACCGGGCGAGGGGACAAAGGTCCGGGGATGTTCCGCATTGATCCGGCATTCGATGGCATGGCCGGAAAATCGAATATCGTCCTGGTCAAAGGAGAGTGGCGCGCCGGCGGCAATGCGGATCTGCTCGCGCACCAGATCGATGCCGGTAATCGCTTCCGTCACCGGATGCTCCACCTGCAGCCGTGTGTTCATTTCTATGAAATAGAATTCGCCGTCTTCATAGAGAAACTCCACGGTGCCGAGCGAGGTATATTTTATTTTCGACAGGGCCTCGACCACGGTCTGGCCAATGGCTTTGCGGGCCGCATCATTCAGGGCCGGCGAGGGCGCCTCTTCCAGGACTTTCTGATTGCGCCGCTGCAGGGAGCAATCCCGCTCTCCCAGATGCACGACCTTGCCGGTGCCGTCACCGATCACCTGCACCTCGATATGGCGGGGCCTTTCCAGATACTTTTCCAGGTAGACGGCATCGTCGTTGAAGGCGGCCTTGCTTTCCGTGCGCGCGGCCTCCAGCGCAGCGGCAAACTCGTCCGCCTGGCGCACCAGCTTCATGCCCCGCCCGCCGCCGCCCGACGCGGCCTTGATCAAAACCGGATAGCCCATGTCTTCGGCTAGGGCCTTGGCTTCCTCGGGGTCGCTAACGGCGCCCTCGCTGCCCGGCACCACGGGGATGCCAAGCTCCCGGACCGTCTGCTTGGCCTGGATCTTATCGCCCATGATGCGGATATGCTGCTCGGACGGTCCGATGAAGGTATAGCCGTGCTCTTCAACGATGTGGGCGAATTCGGCGTTCTCCGAGAGAAAGCCATAGCCCGGATGGATGCCGTCGCTGCCGGTAATTTCAGCCGCCGCCAGAATAGAGGGTATGTTCAAATAGCTGTCCATGGCCGCCGGCGGGCCGATGCAAACCGCTTCATCGGCTAGGCGTACGTGCATGGCATCGGTGTCGGCGGTGGAATGGACCGCCACGGTCCGGATGCCCATCTCGCGGCAGGCACGGTGCAGGCGTAGGGCAATTTCCCCGCGGTTGGCAATAAGAACTTTTTCGAACATGGTGCTCTTATTCGACGATCATCAGAATTTCGCCGAATTCCACCGGCGTGGCATTTTCGAACAATATCCGGGTCACCACGCCTGATTTGAGCGCGGGAATTTCATTGAACGTCTTCATGGCCTCGATGACCAGCAGGGTCTGCCCCGCCGTGACCTGGTCGCCCACATTGACAAAGGGCGCCGCATCGGGCGAGGCCGCGTGATAGGCGGTGCCGACGAGGGGGGAGGGCAGGGCGCCGGGGTGGGATGATAGATCATCATCCGGCGCGGGCCCCGCCGCCGCTCCGGATGGCGCCGCGACCGGGGCAACCGCTGGCGCCGGCGCCGCCATTGGGGCGGCAACCGCTGGCGCGGCGCGGACCAGGCGCAGGCGGTCGTCATCCCGCTCAATCTCGATCTCGCTCAGCCCGGTATCTTCCATGAGGGCCGCCAGTTCGCGGATCAAATCCTTGTCGACCTCGGTCTTTGCCATAGCTTGTCCTGCCTTTCTTCAGCCGGTCTTTAACCCTGGACGGCCTTCTTAGCCGCCGTCGACAGGGCCGATAAGTAACCATCCGGGCCCAGGCCGCAGATCACCGCAACCGCCAGCGAGGATATATAGGAATGATGCCGGAAGCTTTCACGTTGGTAGATATTCGATAAATGCACCTCATAGACCGGCAGCTCGGCCGCCCGCAGGGCGTCCGCGATGGCGATCGATGTATGGGTGTAGGCACCGGCATTGATGATGATGGCGGCGGCCTGGCCCCGGGCCTGCTGGATCCAGGTCACCAGCTCGCCTTCGCTGTTGCTCTGCCGGCAGTCCACCGCCACGCCCAGTTCGCCCGCCCTGGCCTGAATGGATGCGTTCACGTCGTCCAGGGTTTCATGGCCATAGACATCCGGTTCCCGGATTCCCAGCATATTCAGGTTGGGGCCGTGTAGGACCAATATATTCGTGGGCATGGCATTTCACCGATGACAAGCAGACTACCGCCTATATACTGCCACGGCATTGGATAGGGAAGCCAGGGAAGCCCTGATCGACGTGGCATCTTGCCAGGGCCGGGTTGTCAGCCGGGCCCGGTCTCCCCATAATTCCAATAATCAAGAGTTTGCTTTGCGCGCAAGGAACGTTGAACGATGTCCGTTGTCATTAACGGTGAAAACCGCGAAATCTCCTCTCCCCTAAGCGTGACGGCGCTGTTGCGGGACCTTGGCCTGGATGCACGCAAGATTGCTTTGGAACATAATCTTGAAATCGTCCCGCGTTCCGCCTATGACCAAACCATGGTGGCCGATGGCGACCGGTTGGAGATTGTACATTTTATTGGCGGCGGCGATGCCAAGAGTGATTCCGAGGACAATATGAGTAGCGATTCGGACGATGACAGTTGGTCCGTGGCCGGGCGCAAGATGACCTCGCGTCTGATCGTGGGGACCGGCAAGTATAAATCCTACGACGAAAACCGCCGCGCGGTGGAGGCCGCCGGCGCGGAAATGGTCACCGTGGCGATGCGCCGGGTTAATGTCACGGACCCCGATCAGGACATGCTGGTGGATCATATCGACCCCAACAAATTCATCTATCTGCCCAATACGGCGGGCTGTTTTACCGGCGAGGATGCCGTCCGCACCTTGCGCCTGGCCCGCGAGGCCGGGGGCTGGGACCTGGTCAAGCTGGAAGTGCTGGGCGACCAGCAGACCCTATACCCGAACATGCCGGAAACCATCCGCGCCGCCGAGCTGCTGATCAAGGAGGGCTTCGAGGTCATGGTTTATTGTTCCGACGATCCCATCCAGGCCCGGGTGCTGGAAGAAATCGGCTGTTGCGCCATCATGCCCCTGGGCGCGCCCATCGGTTCCGGCCTGGGGGTGCAAAATCCGGTCAACATCCGGGTGATCATCGAAAATGCCTCCGTCCCGGTGATCGTCGATGCGGGTGTCGGCACCGCTTCCGATGCCACCGTGGCCATGGAGCTGGGCTGCGCCGGCGTCCTGATGAACACCGCCATCGCCGAGGCGAAGGATCCCATCCGCATGGCCCGGGCCATGAAGCATGCCGTTATCGCCGGCCGGGAGGCCTATTTGGCCGGCCGCATGGCGAAAAAACGCTACGCCGATCCCTCCTCGCCCCTGGCCGGATTAATCTAATACGGCGGAATTAATACGGTGACCTAATACTTATCGTCCCTATCCGGTTAAGGCAGGCATTTTTGACTGAGGCAAAACACCACGTAACCGTTACGCTTCAACCAGTTCATTCCAGCTCCCGTCGTCATTCCCGCGTAGGCGGGAATCCAGATCTATCCATGTTTTCAGACATTTATGATTT
>JAPYPT010000257.1 GCA_029937535.1 Alphaproteobacteria bacterium | reverse complement strand
GCTCTGCCCCCTGTAGGTGAAGGCGGTATTGCGGGCGATGACGAACAGTTGTTGGTAGCGGGAAAGTTCGGTGGTGATGTCCTCGGTGATGCCGTCGGCGAAGTATTCCTGCTCCTCATCGCCCGACATATTGTTGAACGGTAGCACGACGATGGACGGTTTATCGGGCAGGGGCAGCGGTTGGTCCAAGGGAACCGGCGCCGTCTTCGCTTGCGCCGCCCAGCGCCAGACATGGACGGGCCGGGCGATGTTCTTCAGGCTTTGCTCGCCAGTGTCTTCAAAATTGGCTTCAAGGCGGTCGCGGATGTCTTCGTAAACTCGCGCGGATATGGCGATCCCGCCCGGCTCCGCGATTTCCTGCAGCCGGGCGGCGATGTTGACGCCGTCGCCCAGAATATCCTCGCCCTCGATGATAATATCGCCCAGATTGATGCCTATCCGAAAGACGATGCGGCGCCCGTCGTCGATGCCTTGATTGCGCGTCACCATGCCTTGTTGAATTTCGATTACGCATTGCGTGGCGGCGACAACGGAGGGATATTCCAGCAACAGCCCATCGCCCATGACCTTGACAATGCGCCCGCCATGTTCGGCGATCTTGGGATCGATCAGTTCCGCCCGATGGGCGCGCAAGTCGGCCAACGTGCTGGTCTCGTCCACGCCCATGAGGCGGGAATACCCCACCACGTCGGCGGAGACGATGGCGGCAAGCCGGCGTTGCGGGGTTTCGTTCATTCCGGCAGGCCCGCCTTGCGCAGCGCGTCCAGGAAGTGCGCCGTGTCGGCTTCCCGTCTGAACGGCATCTGCTGTCTCGTCGTTGCAATGGAAACGTTCGGGATCCTGGACCGCAAGGCCTCGATGGCGTTTCGCGCCTCGTCCATTCTGTCGAGCATGGCATACGAAGCCGCCATGGGGCGATGCACCCCCGGCGGCGCATTGGGGAGATCCTGGAGGGATTTCTTGCACCACCCGATGCTCTCTTCATAACGGCCCGCCAAGAAATGCAAGACCGACATGGGCGCATACCACAACGCGTTGAAGGGATCGCGGGGGCTCAGCCGTATGGCCAATTCAAGCTCCGATATGGCCGCGTCTCGTTCCCCACTCAACATCAGGATTCCGCCCATCCAGCCATGGCTTTCGGCGGAATTCGGGGCCAGATCCAGTGCCTTTCTGCCCTTGCCGATGGCGTCGTCATGGCGGCCGGCGTAAATATCGATCCTGCCCAGGAACATCCATGCCGTCACATTGCGTTCGTTAATGATTACGGCCTTTCGCGCCGCCTCCTCCGCCATTTTTAAAGATGCGGCAGGGTCCTCAAACCAGCCCCACATCAGACCGATGAAATGACTAAAGGCTAGATCGCTGAGCGCCAAGTCATTGTTTGGGTCCAGCGTGATGACCTGCCGCAGCAATTTCTGGGCTTCAATGTTACCCTCGCGGTCATACTGATTGAGGTGCCAATGAGCTTGCATGAGCAGGTCCCAGGCATCGAGATTTTGCGCCGCCTTGTTCCGCGCCCGGTGCATTTCCGCCGCCATGAACTCCGGTGACACGGCGCCGACGATTTTTTCGGTGATCTCATCTTGTACCGCAAAAATGTCCGTAAGCTCGCGGTCATAACGCTCCGCCCAAATGTGCCGGTCATTGCGGGCATCGATAAGCTGGGCGGTGATGCGTACGCGGCTGCCGGCCTTGCGCACGCTGCCTTCGAGCACGTATTGAACACCCAATTCCTGGGCCATTTGCCTCACGTCCGTGGACCGGCCCTTGAAGGAAAAGGACGAATTACGCGAAATCACGAAAAACCACGGCAGGCGCGAGAGGGTCGAGATAATATCCTCGGCGATGCCGTCGGCGAAATATTCCTGTTCCTCGTCGCCGGACATATTGTCGAACGGCAGCACGGCGATGGAAGGTTTATCGGGAAGGGACAGCGGTTCGTCCACGGGAACCTCTGCCGCCGTCGCTTGCGCCGACCAGCGCCAGACATGGACGGGCCGGGCGATGTTTTTAAGGGTATGCCGGCCGGCATCCTCGAAATTGGCCTCCAGACGGTCGCGAATGTCCTCATGGACGCGGTCCGATACGGCGATGCCGCCCGGCTCCGCGATCTCCTGCAAGCGGGCGGCGATATTGACGCCGTCACCTAAAATGTCCTCGCCCTCGATGATGATGTCGCCCAGATTGATGCCAATGCGGAAGACCATGCGGCGCGCCTCGTCGACGCCTTGGTTGCGCGTCACCATGCCTTGTTGAATTTCGATCATGCATTGGGTGGCGGCGACAACGGAGGGATATTCCAGCAGCAACCCATCGCCCATGACCTTGACGATGCGGCCGCCATGTTCGGTGATCAGGGCATCGATCAGCTCCGCCCGATGGGCGCGCAAGTCCGCCAGGGTGCCGGTCTCGTCGACGCCCATGAGGCGGGAGTAGCCCACCACGTCGGCGGAGACAATGGCGGCCAGCCGGCGTTGCGTGTTATTCGACATCTCGCAAGTCTAACGACCATGGCCGGAAAACCAAAGGTCATTGGGCCAGGCGGGAGACGCCGGCCAGGATATGATAACAGGTTTCGACCGTGGGCATGGCCAGGCCGTGGTTTTTGGCCTGCTGCATCAGGTAACCAAAGGTTTCCTCGACCTCAATACGCTTGCCCTTGTCCACGTCCTGCAGCATGGATTGGCGGAAGGTTGGCGCCTCCTTGCCCTGGGCCTCGCCGCGTTTTTGTGTCAGCGCCACGGCGGCGTCCTCGTCCAGGGTGGTGATGGCATCCAGGCTGAAGGGGCCGCCCGCCTTGAGGGGAATGCCGAGGTGGCTTGGCAAAAGGGCCGCCTCCCGCATGATGCGGACGACGATGCGCGCGGTATCGGGATCGGCCAGGAATGTCCAGGTAGGCGCCCGGGTCATCACGGCCAGGGCCGAGACGGCCAGCCAGCCGACGAACTTGCTCCATTCCTCCATGAGGATGTTGTCGGACACGGCCGCCGCCAGCCCGGCCTTTTTCATGCGCCCGGCGATCTCGTCCGCCCTGCTGCTGGCGCCGCCCGCCAACGCGCCGATGATTGTCGGGTTGGCCATGATGTAGTTGGCCGTGCCATCGTCCTGGACGGCGCCGCCGATCATGGAGACGGAGCCAAGCACCGCCGCCCGCCCGAAGGCTTCCGCCAGTTGCTCGTTCTTCATGACGCCGTTCTGGATCGAGAAGACGGCGCCCACGTCCATGTGGCGGACAGAGGCAATGGCCGCCGCCGTGTCATAGGTCTTAACGGCCAAAATCAAAACATCCGCCTGGCGCAACGCACCAGGGTCTTCGATGATTTCGACCGCCGCCGTAAAATCACCCAACCCGGTGATGGTGACGCCGTTTTGGGCCAGATGCTTGGCCCGCTCTCCCCTTGCAATCAGTGCGACTTCTTCACCACCACGGGCAAGATAGGCGGCGATTACCGACCCCAGGGCGCCGGCGCCCAAGACAACGAATTTCATTCTGTACGTCTCCAGTTGGTTGGCCGTATTCAGGGTACACGGAACAAGTACATGTCCCCGGAATGCTCCGCCTGGGCCAAATTAATCGGTGGGGGTGAATGGGGGGACATGTACTTGTTACGTGTACCCCTATTCATGGAGCCGCCGACGGATGCGACGGCCTGGCGCCGCGTCCAGGATCATTCCGGTGTATGGGGCAGGCGGTTAACGGCGGAAAGCATCATATAGCAGGTTTCCAACGTCGGCACGGACAAACCGAATTCCTTGGCCAATGCGACCGCATGACCGAAGGTTTCCTCCACTTCGATGCGTTTGCCGCTTTGCACGTCCTGCATCATCGAAGGCCGAAATTGAGGCGCATTCCGGCCCAGCCCCTTGCCCGTTTCCTGGACCAAGGCAACGGCTTCGTCTTCGGTTCCCTCGAATACCTTTACCATGTTGATGGGGCCGCCCGGCTGCAGTTGAACGTCAAGATGGTCCGCGAGCGAGGCTGCCTCCCGCATGACCCGCGCCATTATGCGCGCCGTGCCAGGGTCGGTAAAAAATTTCCAAGCTGCCTGATGCGGGACCAGCGCCAGGGTCGCGGCGCCCGACCAGGCGGAATATTTGGTCCATTCCTCGCCGAGGATATTGTCTGACACGGAGGCAACCAGTTTGGCCTTCACGAGACGGCTGACAATATCCTCGGCCCGGCGAGAGGTCCCGCCCGACGGTTCACCGATCAGGGTGTGATTCTGCACCGTAAGATTCGCCGCGCCGTTGGCCTCTATGGCGGCGGAGATAAAACTAATGGCGCCCAATACCGCATCCGCGCCGAAGGCATCCGCCAGTTGCTGGTTCTTCTTGATGCCGTTCTGAACCGAGAACGTGGCGCCCACTTCCACGTGCCGGACAGCGGCAATGGCCGCCGCCGTGTCGTAGGTCTTGACGGCCAGGATCAGGACATCGGCGCCGCTTAGGGTTTTGGGGTCCTCGACGATTGGCACCGGAACGGTGAAATCTTCCAGGCCGGTGATGGTGACACCGTTTTGCGTCAGATGTTTTGCCCTGGCCCCTCGCGCGATCAGGGTCACGTCCTCGCCGGAGCGGGCCAGATAGGCGGCGATCACCGAACCCAGGGCGCCGGCGCCCAAAATTACGAATTTCATTTTTTCCCCCTATTTCCACCGTGCGCATGGCGTGGTCAGTGGCTCCATGAATGGGGGTACACGTAACAAGTACATGTCCCCCCATTCACCCCCGATGACTATTTATAGCTCAGGCGGAGTATTTTGGTGACATGTACTTGTTACGTGTCTCCAAAATACGGCCCGAATTTCCAAAATTAGATCGGCGGATGTGCGCGGATGACCTCTTCGTTCAACTCCGTGCCCCAGCCCGGACCTTTTGGCAGCAGCAGGTGGCCATCCTCGATCTCCGGCACATAGGTGACGATGTCGTCCTTCCAGGGCACGTCATCCACATCGATTTCCATGACCCGGAAGTTGGGCACGGCGGCGCACATGTGGGCCGACATGATGGAAGAGAGATGGCCATAAAAATTATGCGGCGCCACGTTGATCTCGTAAGCCTCCGCCATTGCCGCGATCTTCATGGAATGGAAAATGCCATTCCAGGGCAGATCGATGATCGCCACATCCATTGAATGATGTTCGAAAAACGGCCGGAATTCGCGCAGGCGGAACAGGCTCTCGCAGGACGCGATGGGGGTTTGCACGGAGTTTCGAATATGGCGTAGGGCGGCCGGGTCATAGAGGTCAATCTCGAACCAGGTCAGGCCCAGATCGTCCAGGGCCCTGGTCATTTGCAAATAGCCTTCGGTCTTGCAGTTGAAATTGATATCCAGGTGGATGCCCATATCGGGGCCGGCGCCTTCGCGCAGGGCTTCCAGCTGGGCCCGGCATTTATCGATCATTGATTTTTCCAAATGCAGTGCCGGCCCGCCCGGACCCCGGCCAAAGCCGGGCATGTAGATGCCGGGCTCCTCATCGAAGAGGAAAATATTGGTCTTCAGGCCCTTGTAGCCGCTGTCCCGCACGCGGGCGCCTAGGGCGACCACATCGTCGAGGTTGCGCAATTGCGGTTGGCCGATGGCCTCGGCCGCCTTGGGGTTCATCAGGTAGGAGCCGCAATGGGACCAATAGAGCTGCATGCGCTCGCGTACCGCGCCGCCCAACAGATCATAGACCGGCACCCCCAGCGCCTTGCCCTTGATATCCATCATGGCGTTTTCGATGGCCGCCATGGCTTGTTGGTTGATGCCGCCCGGCGCCTGCCGGGTCATGGCATAGAGCTGTTGTGAAATGGCCTCGTGATTGCAGGGGTTGCGCCCGGCAATGGTTGCCATCAGGGCCTCGATCACCCCGGTCAGGCCCTTGGAGCCGTAGCTTTCATTATATTCCGCGATGCCGGTCAGGCCGTCGTCGGTGAATATTTTCAAAAACGAGAAATTACGCCAACCCGCGCCGCAATGCAGGGTTTCACAGCCGGTGATTTTCATGATGTCCATTCCAATGATTCAAATACCGAACTCAGTGTAGCAAGTGTTTGTTTTACCGCGCAAATCGCGATACCGTCGCGGCCATTAATCATGGCTTGTTCAGATGGAGGTGGGACGATGTCGCAACCCTGGCATAAATATTACACCGAGGCGGCCAAGAATTTTGACGTGGCCAACATGGAACACGCCACCTTGGTGGATCTGATCAATGCCTCCGGCGCGAAGTATGCCGCCCGGCCCGGGGCCACGACAATCCTGCCTAACGGCGCCGCGGCCACCATCACCTATGGTGAATATCTGGAACATGCCAAGGATTTCGCCGCCTATTTACGGGAGACGGCAGGGCTGCAACGGGGCGAGACCGTGGCCATGATGACGCCCAATTGCATTGATTTCACCATCGCGGCATCGGGTGCGTTTCTGGCTGGCGCGATCTGCACCAACGTCAACCCCCTCTACACCGCGCCGGAGTTGGAGCATCAATTGAATGATTCCAATGCCGCCGTGCTGGTGATCATCGATATGTTCGGCGACAAGGTGGACGAGGTGATCGCCCGGACCAAGGTGCGTCAGGTGGTGAAGATATCCCTGCTGGATTTCTTTTCTTTCCCAAAAAAACAGATTATCGGATTTGTTCTGAAGACCGTGAAAAAAGCTATTCCCGACATGGCCACCGCGCACATTAATTTCGCCGCCGCCTTGGCGGCGGGCAAGGCGGCACGCCGGGGGGGCGATATCGCGGCCTATACGGAGGGTTTGAAGGGGGCGGACACGGCCCTGTATCAATACACCTCCGGCACCACGGGGCGCAGCAAGGGCGCGGAATTGAGCCATCAGGGCATCCTCGCCAATGCCCATCAGGCCGAAACCATGACCGAACAATTGCTGGACCCCAACGGCGATACCACGCTGGTTATCCTGCCGCTCTATCACATCACCGCCTTTGCCTTGATTTTCGTGACCGGCATCGGCAGCGGCGCCCATTTGGTTCTGGTGCCCTCGCCCCGGCCGGTGTCGAACCTGAAAGCGGCATTCGAGAAATTCAACGTGACCTGGTTTACCGGCATCAACACCTTATTCGCCGTCCTGATGGAGGAGCCCTGGTTCAATCGTGAACTGTTCAAGGATGTGAAATTCTGCGGCTCGGGTGGGGCCGCGCAACAGACCGGCGTGGCCCGGCGCTGGGAGGAGGCGACCGGCATCGAGATCTACCAGGGCTATGGCATGACCGAATGCTGCGGTGTGATGAGCCTGAACCCGATCGGCGAGAACCGCCTCGGCTCGGTCGGTATTCCCGTACCGGGCCTGGACGTGCGGATTGTCGATGACGAGAATGTGGAACAACCCATCGGCTCGCCCGGAGAATTGTTGTTCAAGGGCCCGACCATCATGAAGGGCTATTTCGGACGGCCCGAGGCTACGGCCGAGGCGCTGCGGGACGGCTGGCTTTATTCCGGCGATATCGCCGTCATGGACGAGGACGGCTTTATCGAAATCGTCGACCGCAAGAAGGACATGATCCTGGTCTCCGGCTTCAACGTCTCGCCGAA
>JAPYPT010000256.1 GCA_029937535.1 Alphaproteobacteria bacterium | reverse complement strand
GCCTTGGACAGGGCGGGCAGGCTGTCTTTAGCGGCGGATTTGAACATGGAACGGGCGGCGGACAGCCTCTTCTCGGGATCGTCGCTGAACAGGGTCAGGGCGCCAAGGACACCGCGCAAAATGCCGCGCAGGCGGTTGTTGACGCGGATTTTTTTCGATGTCCGGGATTTGGCCGGGCCGATCTTCTGCCCGCCCAGAACATCGAAAAAGAATTTCTTGCCGTCGATCTTTTTGATGATGACCAGGGCGCCATCGGATTTGCGCTTGTGCAGGCGGCCTTCCAGCATGGCCGTCAGGGGGGCGACGACGCGGGCATCGCCCGTGGCCGCCAGTATTTCCACCGCGGTAATTTTGGCCTTGAAACTCTTGGCCGTCAGACCGTTCAGCATATCGGCCATCTGGTCGGCGCGGGCTGCGGGAATAGTGAGCGCCCCGGCCAGGATCAGCAGCAAGAAGAGGAATATCCGTCGCACTGTCTTGCCCCTGGTGACGTAATAAATTGGCTTACATAAATGGTTAAACGAGGAGAGGGGAGGCGGCGCCAGGTATGGGCGCCGCCTCCCAGGAGTAGGGTTAGTTGGTGTAAACGGGCTTCTTGCAGTTGCCGCAGACCCAGGGGTAGGTCCAATCGGCGGTCAGGGCCGCGCTTTCGGGGATGAAGTCGGACCAGGCATCGCCCACCACTTCACCGTCCGTTTGCCAGACCACGTCGAACTGGCCGTCTTCCTGGATCTCACCGATCAACACGGGCTTGGAGAGGTGATGGTTGACGTTCATCACCGCCATGCCGCCGGTCAGGTTTTTGACCTTTTGGCCATACATGGCCTGGCGCACCGCATCCACGTCCGTGGTGCCGGCCTGCTTCACGGCCTGGACCCACATATTAAAGCCGATGTAGGTCGCTTCCATGGGGTCGTTGGTGACCCGCTTCTCGTCCCCGATGAAGCCATGCCAGGCCTTGATGAAGGCGTCGTTCTCGGGCGCATCCACGGACATGAAGTAGTTCCAGGCAGCCAGGTGGCCGACCAGGGGCCTGGTGTCCAGACCGGCAAGCTCTTCCTCGCCGACCGAAAAGGCGATGACGGGGATGTCTTCCGCCTTGATGCCCTGGTTGCCGAGTTCTTTGTAGAACGGCACGTTGGCGTCACCGTTGATGGTGGAGACCACGGCGGTCTTGATGCCCTGGGAGGCGAATTTCTTCACCGAGGCGACAATGGTCTGCCAATCGGAATGACCGAAGGGGGTGTATTCCTCCATGATGTCCGCATCCGTGATGCCCTTGGCATGCAGGAAGGCGCGCAGGATCTTGTTGGTGGTCCGGGGATAGACATAGTCCGTGCCCAGCAGCACGAAGCGCTTGGCCCCGCCGCCGTCTTCGCTCATCAGATATTCCACCGCCGGAATGGCCTGCTGGTTCGGCGCCGCGCCGGTGTAGAAGACGTTGCGGGAGCTTTCCTCGCCTTCATACTGAACGGGATAAAACAGCATGGCGTTCAATTCCTCGAACACCGGCAAAACGGACTTGCGCGAGACGGAGGTCCAGCAGCCGAACACCACGTCAACCTTGTTAACCTGGATCAGCTCCCGGGCCTTTTCCGCGAACAGGGGCCAGTTCGAGGCCGGATCAACGACCACCGCCTCGACCTTTTTGCCCAACAGGCCGCCGTTTTTGTTCAGATTGTCGATCATCATCAACACCGAGTCCTTCAACGTGGTCTCGGATATGGCCATGGTTCCCGACAGGGAATGCAGCACGCCGATCTTGATGGTGTCTTCGGCCGCCTGAACCGGCATGGCCGTGGCGCCCACGCCAACCGCCAGGGCGGCGGCCGCCAGAATGTTGAGGGTATTACGTCTGGTAATCATCACATTGTCTCCATAAGGGGTTGTCTTGCACCACCCAATGGATTGCAAACGCCGTGCCAGTTTGGAGATAATTTTCGGATTGAGCGTAAGTATTTGAAATATAGCCGCGTTTTGAATTTCGGCGACTGAGTCTCGGAATTCCGCGTCTGCCTAAAAAATAGCCGTTTCAAAAAAATGGCTAAAAATTACGCACTCATACTGCCTCTTGCCTGGGCGTTTTCCCTGGTAATATAGAGCACCGGCCGGCTCCGGCCGCCCGCACGAGGTTGTCTTGCACCACAGGATAAACCCCGGGACACCGTGGCATCCCTTGCCACGGTGTCTAACGTTTTTCAGCCCCGGTGATATATTTCAACCCAAGCGAAAGAACCAAGGGGACGTGACCGCTATTCCCCCTTTGAGTGAGGGGGAAAAGCAGTCACGTCACCGCTATTCTTGCGTTCGTTTCGGCGGGCGGAACCCCGCCCGCGCCGTTGCGTTAGGCCCAGCCGAGGGCGCGGAGGGAATGGCCGTCGTTCCAGATTTTGGTCATGTGGCGGATTTTGTCGCCGTCGAATTTCATGACATAGGTATAGTCGGCGGCAACGACCGTGCCGCGTGCTTCATCCGTGGCGAATGCCGTCAATTCGTAGCTGCCGTCGGGGATGGGGCCAAGCAAACCCTGCATCCAGTCGGCGTAACCGGCGATGGAGGTTACCTCGGCCAGGGCATCCGCCTGGCAGGAGAAGGTCGCGCCGTCATGGCACCAGGCCTGGCAGGCTTCGCCGCCCTTGCCTGTTTCGCAGGCATCGAAAAATTCCATTGCTGACTCGGATATCGTCATCGTTTCAAGCTCCCTGGGTTTTGCAAATTGTTTTCTTTTGGCAAACCGTGACTGAACATACGCGCCGCGTTACGAAACAAGTATCGCCCAAATGCGGTATTCTGGCTACAGCATTTGATGTATTTGACCTACGGCATTCATGGTATTTTTGTTAGGTGGGCTGGCAAAGGCTCAGTCTGATTCCAGTGGCCAACCTTGGTTCGCGGCCCTTTCCATCAGCGCGGCGTCGTGGACCGCGACATCATCGTGGCCCAACAGGGTCCGGGCGAATGCATCCGGTATTGAGGCTATACCGGCGCCGCGGTTAGCGCATGGCCTCGCGTTCAATTGAACGCGACATGCGCTAGGGCAGCTATTCTAAATCAATCTCGGAGGGAATCCGGCCGAGACGAATGACGACAACATCGGCGCTCTTCGATATCGAAATCAAGCTTTCGCGCGGTTGGCCGCGAGCCATAGATCGACCATGGCGACGGTTTGATCGACGTTATCGAGCTGCCTGCCCTTTTGGGCCGCGATGGATTGCACGAGAAGATCGGTCCGTTCGATATTCTTGGCGCCGGCAAGCAGGGCGCGGGCCGCCGACGATGGTTTCAACAAACCCAGGGCCGCGTCGGCATATTTTTCGAACGGCACCAGGTCAGCCTCGGCGGCGCCGATGGATTGGCACAAGTCACCGACCCAGGCGTAGATCGACCGCGACAATTCCAGGTCGCCGTGCACCGCGTCCTTGATGGGGCGCATGTCGTCCTTTTGTACACAACGGTAGTTGCCGGTCAGCAGCATGTTCCATTTGGCCAGGGGCACGAAGGGGGATTCGTGGACCTTGAGCTTGACCGGCAATTCAATGGTTTTGCCGCCCGTGTCATGGCGGATGGCCTCGATATCCGCCGCCAATTGGTGGAGCATGGCGGTGTGGCTGTCGGATTCAAAGCGCGCCGCCTTGAAATTCGTCGGCAATCCCACCTGCAGCACGTTCAGTTTTTCCTCCGGCGGGCGGAAGGCCTGAGCATCCGGGCTGCATAGCGTCATCAGGGCCGGATCGAAATTCTCCCAGACCGCCGCTTCGGTGTAGCAATCGCTCAAAGCGCCGGCATCGAGGCCGGGAATGCGCGCCAGATAGGGCGGCGGCGGCATGTTCATGATCGACATGCAGGGAACCTTGGCCTTGGCGACCGCATCCAGCAATTCCCGCACGCCGGGGGAGCTGTATTGCGGTTCCTGCATGGCCAGCGCCACCAGATCGTAGTCGCCCGGATCGACCGCATCGGTCGTCGCGGCGGTCAATTTGCCGGCTACATTTTGCGAATTGATTTCGACTGGTTCATCCAAGCCGCGGACCGGCAGGCGCACACGGGCCCCTTCCGCATTGAACAGTTCCGCTTCCTCCCTGAGGCAGACCATATTCACCGTATGCCCGGCCAGCGCCAGTTTGATCCCCAATAGGGAGCCATAGGAGGCGCCCATGATCAGAATGTTGTAACTACTCATGAGATACCCCGTTTTTGTTATACGTTGGGCGTCATGCAGGAGACGTCAGTTTATTCAGGGCTTCCCAATTAACCCTATTTTACACGTATATTATATCTCGTATGTCTAGTATTCCTAGATTTGTTTGTCATCAAACTGACGTTACCTGCCGGGCCGCCTGGAATTTGATATCGGGAATCTAGCCGTGCACGGGTTTGGGATTATGTGGAGGCCTTATGTTTCGTATCTTTGAATATTGCCGCTACCGGACCGGTCCGCGCGTCGTGCAGAACGATCCACCCTTGGTGCGGGCCGAATTCGAGCGGCGGGCAAAGCTGGGCGGCGGCAGGTTGTTTGGCTGTTGGCGAAGTTTGGTCGGGCTGGGCCTCGCCCGGGATGAAGGCATCGCCGTTACCGCCTGGCCCGATGCTGCCACTGCCCGCGCCGCGCCGGCGCCCAGGGGTCCGGTTACGAGTGCCGATAGCCATGTCATGGAAGCGACCGTGCGGCCCACGGATGACACACCGCCCCGTTACGAGGGCGTCTATGTATTCCGCTGGTTCGATGTGCCGGCGGCCGATTGGCAACCGTTCTGCGATCTGTCGGACGCCGCCTGGCCGAATATGGAAGAGGTTTTCGATGTCAACATCTGCGCCTTCTGGCGTAGCCTGGATGTCACGGATCTGGACAGCAAGACCCTGCTGCTGACCCGCTATGGGGATCTCTCGGTCTGGGAAGCCTCGCGCTGGTGGAACAATCCGGTCAAGGAGGCCGATGCCGCCATGTCCCGGTTCAAGAGCCGCACCGAGCTGGTCACGGATTCCATCGCCTATCCGGCCCTGCCTATTTTTTAGCGCATGGTGGCAAGAGTTTTTTACGGGTGGGTCATCGTCGCCGCCTGCTTCACCATTCTGACCGTGGCCTACGGCGTACAGTTCAGCTACGGCGTCTTTCTGCCCCACATCATGGCCGACCTTGGGCTGGACCGGGTGACGGCGACGGCGCCATTTTCCCTCTATGTCCTCGTCTACACGGTCATGGGCGTCGTCACCGGCCCCGCGACCGACCGGTTTGGGCCACGGGTGGTGGTGCTGGTGGGGGCCGGTCTGCTGGGCCTGGGGTATTTCCTCCTCGCCACCGCCAGGATGGAGTGGCAAGTCTTTTTGTTTCTTGGTCTGATCACCGGCCTTGGCATGTCGGCCGTGTTCATCCCTCTCAATGCGACCGTGGTCCGCTGGTTTTTCCGCCGCCGGGGCCTGGCCCTGGCGATCAGCGGCAACGGCGTCAATACCGCACTATTGTTGGGGCCCCTGGCGGCGGGGGCCGTCATCCCCTGGCTGGGCTGGCGCACGGGCCTGATGACCCTCGCCGTAACCGCCGCCGTCCTGATCGCCGTCTGTGCGCTGGCCCTGGTCCGTGATCCCGAAGCCAGAAACCTGGCCCCCGACGGCGGGATGCCCGATCAGGGGAGCAAGGAGAGCACGGCCGCCGCCGAGCCCTTGCCGGAGGTCTCATGGAGCCTCCGCGAGGCGACCGCCACCAACGCCTTTTGGGTCATCACGGGGGTCTATATTTTGACCTGGATCATGCTGTTCTTCCCTTTCGTACATCTGCCTCTGCTGGTCGCGGACCTAGGCTACGACGGCGCGAGCGGCGCCACCCTGGTTGCCGCCATGGGTGCGGGTGGCATTGCCGGACGCATTGTGTTCGGCTGGCTCTCCGACCTGATCGGCCGCTTGCCCAGTCTTTACCTGGCTCTGGCGGTGGAAGTGGCGGCGTTCACGTTGTTCACATTCTCCACCTCCCTTTCGGGCCTCTACGTCGCCGCCGCGCTGTTTATCGCCGGCAGCTCTTCCGCCACGACGCTCTACCCGGCGATCATCGCCGACATCTTCGGCCGCGGCCACATCGGTGCCGTGACCGGCGTCAGCTTTTCCATCGCCGGCGCCGCCACAGCCATCGGGCCCCTGCTGGCGGGCTGGATCCGCGAGGCTGCGGGCAGCTACGACCCCGCCTTCCTCATCGGCGCCGCCCTCAACAGCGCCGCCATCGCGCTCCTATTCTGTCTCCGCCGACCGTCACGGAAATGACGGCGCCACGTCCACCACTCTGCACCGCTGACCGAATTGCCGTATAAATGGGAAACGCGGAAAGGGACCATATGCCAATAGACGACCAGCTAAACCAAATCATCGCCTGGCTTGCCGCCAACGATCCAACCGCCGACGCGGCGGTGCAGCGGCGCGCGCGGTTGTTGTTTCTTGATACCGTGGGCTGCATGATCGCCGGTCTGGCCAAGCCGGAACCGGGCGCCATGGTGGCATCGTTGGGGGCGTTGGAGCCGGGTTCGGTCCTGCTGCCGGGCGCGGAAACACCGCTGACGGCCAGTTCGGCGGCTTATGTGGCCGGGTTGGCTGCCTGTTGGGACGAGGCCTGCGAGGGGTTGCCCCGCGCCCATGGCCGGCCTGGCCTGCATGCCTTCGGGCCTGCCCTTGCCCTGGGTCTGGCGCGCGATCATACATTGGGGGAAACCCTGTGCGCCCTGGTCGCGGGTTTCGAGGTTGCCGGCCGGTTGGGGGAATATCTGCGTATCGTGTCGGGCATGCACGTTGACGGCACCTGGGGCACCTTTGGCGCCGTCGCGGCCGCTGCCCGTCTGCTGGGCCTGACGCCCCATGAAACCGCCGCCGCCCTGCAGGGTGCCGCCTGCCAGTTGCCCTACAGCCTGTATTTGCCCATCAGCCAGGGCGCCACGGTGCGCAATACTTATGTGGGGGAGGCGGCGCGGCGGGGCATTGCCTGCGCCCTTGCGGTGCAAGCGGGCGTAAGCGCCCCGGCGGGCGCGATCGAGGCTTTTGATGGGTTGGCCTTGAGGAAGGAAGACCATGACAAGGCGCTGGCGCCGGCGGGCGAATGGCTCATTCTGCAGGGCTATCTGAAACCGTTCGCCGCCGTGCGTCATGTTCATTACGGCGCCCAGGCCGCCATCGATTGGCGGCGGTCCCAGAGCAAGCCCGACACAACGAAAATCAAAACACTGGAATTACGCATCTATGGCGAGGCGATGACCTATTGCGGCAACCGCGCGCCGGTCACCCCGATCCAGGCCCAGTTCAGTCTCGGTTATGGCTTGGCCTGGGCTTTGTTCCAGGGCGATCTGGGGCCGGAGGCCTACCATGACGACAGCCTGAGCAATGACGAAGTCCGCCGTTTGGAAGCCTTGGTCACCATCGTCGAGGAACCTGACTTTACCCGCGCCAACAAACGCGCCGCGCGGCTGGTGGTCAACGGCGAGACCATCGCGGTCGATGCGGTGCCCGGCGAGCCGGATTTGCCGTTGCCAGCGGACGAGGTCGAGGCCAAGTGTATCCGCGATGTGGCCCCCGTCCTGGGCCAGGCGGAGGCCGAGGGCCGGGCAGCGCGGCTATTGAGGGCGCCG
>JAPYPT010000255.1 GCA_029937535.1 Alphaproteobacteria bacterium | reverse complement strand
AGAAGGTGCAGGCGATGTGGGATATCGTCAAGCCTTCTCGACGCCATCCGAGGGCACGCGGAGGCGACCCGAAGGGCGCATTTCGGGAGCGTCGCGCTGCAAGCGCGCCTACGGCACGACCGGATGGCGTCGCGCACGCCTAACGATACACCGCATCGCGTCGGCGCCCGCTCCTACCCGAAAACTCCCGAAATGCGTCTCTATGGGTTCCTATCATCGCAGGTTGGTATTTCCCAGGCGCGCTGAAGCAGTTGAATTTCCTGATCGGTTGACCCCCGCGATGGCAAGCCGCACTATTGGGAACGCCCCGAGTGACCTTCATTTGTCTGGTGGCATCAACGTGAACATGTTCAGGGAAGAAAACCATGCAGATAGGCGTCAACATACCCATGCCGGACATTGGCGGCGACCCCGCCATCGTGCGGGATTTCGCCCAGGCGGCGGAAGACATGGGCTTTGACTACATCGGGGCGGCGGATCATGTGATCGGCGTCAACGTGGAAAACCGGCCCGATTGGGGTGAGCGGAACACCTCCGCCGATCTGTTCCATGACGCCTTTGTCCTGTTCGGTTTCCTGAGCGCCTGCACCAAGGCGATCGGGTTCTCGACCCAGGTTCTGATCCTGGCCCAGCGCCAGGCGGCGCTGGTGGCGAAACAGGCCGCCTGCGTCGATGTCTTGAGCGGCGGGCGTTTTCGCCTTGGCGTCGGGGTCGGCTGGAACGGGGAGGAATTCGTCGCCCTCAACGAAGATTTTACCAACCGGGGCCGGCGTTCGGAGGAACAGGTTCAATTCATGCAGGCTCTGTGGGCCGAACCTCATGTCACCTTCGATGGCACCTGGCACAAGATCAACGATGCCGGCATCAACCCCCTGCCCGTGGGCGGCACCATCCCCCTTTGGTTCGGCGGTCATGAGGACGTGACCCTGCGGCGGACCGCGAAATGGGGCGATGGCTGGATCATGCTGGCCCATCCGGCAGGCGACGGCGCCCTGGCCGAGTTCGCCAAACTACGCGCCTATACCGAAGCCGAAGGCCGCGACCCAGGCAAAATGGGCATCGAAATCTGGACCTCGGTCGGGGCCGGCGAGCCGGACGACTGGCGCCGGGAATTTGAGTTCTGGCGTGATGCCGGGGTCAGCCACATCACCCTCAACAACAGCTATAACCGGGGCGATCACCACCAACGCATCGCCGGAACCTCCCCCGCCGATCATATGGACGGCATGGAAGTCTACCGGGCCGCGATCAAGGATCTGCTGTAGTCCATGGCGCGTTATCTCGAAACGGATGTCCTGATCATCGGGGCCGGCGGGGCCGGTATGTATGCCGCCATCGCCGCCGCCACGGCGGGAGGGGAGGTGCTGCTGCTGGACAAGAGCGTGATCGGCCGTTCAGGCGCCACCATCATGGCGCAAATGACCGTGGCCGCCGCCATCGGCGAGGAGGAACCGGACGACTGGCGCTTCCACCTCAACGACACCATCGCGGCCGGCCGGGGCCTGGTGGATGAACCCCTGGCGCGGATTTTGTGCCAATCCGCCCCGGAACGGATCTGGCAGATGGAGGAATGGGGCATTGGCTGGGCCCGGTCCGGCAACCACATCACCCAGGCCCATGCGCCGGGTCATGACCGCAACCGCTGTGTCTATGTGGATTTTCTCTCCACCGGGCCGGCGACCTCCCGCACCCTGCGCAATCAATGCCGGCGCCATGACAACATCCGCCGCATCTCGGACCTGACGATCACCGATCTGGTGGTCCGGAATGGCCGCGCGGATGGGGCCGTGGGGCTGTATCTGGAAACCGGCGAACCGGTCACCATCGCCGCCAAGACGACCATCATCGCCACTGGCGGCCTGACCAGTCTGTATCAGCGCAATTCGGCCTCGGCCAACATGGGCGGCGACGGCTTCGCCCTGGGCCTGCGCGCGGGCGCGGCGCTGATCGATATGGAATTCGTGCAGTTTTTTCCCATCGGCCATTTGGCCCCGCGCCTGATCGGCATGGACCCGATCATGTGGGACCCCTTCCGCTATAAGCTGGGGGGCAGGCTGTTGAACGGCGAGATGGAGGAGTTCACCCAGAACTACGGCACGGCGGAGGACGGCAAGTACGTGATCACCCGCGATACCGCGACCTACGCAATCTACAGGGAAGTCGAGGCCGGGCGCGGCTCTCCCCACGGCGGCGCCTGGCTGTCTTTCGAGCATATTTCCGAGGCTGATCTGCGGGCCGCCTTCGGCCCGGTGATCGACCGCCTGGCCGACAACGGCATCGACCTGACCAAAATGCCGATCGAGGTCTCCCCCATCGCCCATTACCACATGGGCGGCCTGCGGGTGGACCAGACAATGGCCACGGATGTCGCCAACCTGTTTGCCGCCGGCGAAGCCGTGGGCGGGGCCAATGGGGCTAACCGCCTTTCGGGCAATGCCATTACCGAGGCCTTTGTTTTTGGTGAATTGGCCGGCCGCTCGGCGGCCGAGGCGGCCGCGAATACTTCGCTGCCCGATGTGCGGGACGCGGCCGGCCCTTACCTGGCCGTGATCGAGGAGGCCGGAGGCCGCCCGGAACCTGACGGGGGCACTAGCCCGACCGCGGCGATCGCTGATTTGCAGTCGATCCTGCAGCGGGATGTGGGACCGTTCCGCACCGGGGACGGCCTGACAGGCGCCTTGGCCGCCATCGCCGAACTGGCCGCCGAACTGCCCCTCATGGCCACCGGCGGCGCCATGGCGTTCAACCAGCAGCTGGCCGACTGGCTGGCCCTGCGCAACATGCTTGAAGTGGCCCGCACCATCGCCACCGCCGCATTGGCCCGTACGGAAAGCCGGGGCGCCCACCAGCGTGAAGATCATCCCGGCCTGGACGAGGCCTGGACCTGCAACCAAATCATCCGCCGGGATAATAGCGAAAGCGGCGGCGGCATTACCCTGTCCCGCGCGGCGGTGCGCCGGCTCCCAGGCCCGGAGGGAGCCCCATGAACAAACCCCACCTGGTGCATCTGAAAATCCGGCGCGGCGGCCCGGACCAGCCCGCCCGGTACGAGGAATTTCCCTTTGAGTTCGAGGACGGCCAATCGGTACTGGATGCCCTGCGCTGGATCAGAGGCAACCGGGATGCCTCATTGGCGGTACGTTTTTCCTGCATCAACGCCAACGCCTGCAAGGAATGCGTCATGCGTATCGATGGCCGCACCGGCTATGCCTGCACAACGCCCCTGCATCCGGGCGATATGCTGATTGAGCCGCTGCCCAACAAGCGCCTGATCCGTGACCTTGTCACCGACACCCTGCCGCCCGACGAGCGGTAGATGTCTAGACGGGCGCCCAGCTTGCATGGCGCGCCAGGTCGCGTAGAATTTCAGCCTCCGGGCCAAACCGGTCAAGACAGGACAGGGCGATATCCTGATATTTTTGCGCCCGGATTTTTGTCTCTCCGACGCCGAAAAAATGGATGGCGGTCCGTTTGCCGGCATCGCTGCCCGCCAGCTTGCCAACCTCGTCAAGACCCGCTTCCACGTCGGCGACATCATCGAGATATTGGTATGAGAGGCCAAGGTTCATGCAGGCTTCGTGCACGGCCTTGCTGTCGTCATCCCCAGCGCCGCAAAACGCCGCGCCGACCCGCGCGGCGGTCGCGTAGAGGGCGCCGCTTTTTCGTTGGTAGCATTTCAGCATCGTTGCCTGTTCGTCACCATCCTCGGGCTGGGACAGATCAATCTCCTGGCCCTCGATCATCAAAAGCGCGACGTTGCTCATCTCGATCGCCCCCGCGAGCCGCCTCTCGGCCGTTGCAAGCGGGTGGTCAAGCACGGCGCGGTAGGCCGTGTTGATCAGGTACATGGGCGCCATATGTACGGCCCAGGCCGGGAAAACCATATGAGCGCTGGGTTTGCCGCGACGGTAATCCGCATCATCCATCGACGGCAGGTCGTCCAATATCAGCGATGCGCCATGCGCCATCTCGACACCGCAGGCCAGCGGCATGCAGATCTTCATGGCATCCCGGTCAAAGATCAGTCCGGCCGCGATGGCCACCATGGCGCGCCAGCGGTGTCCGCCGCCCAGCACGCCGTATTTGGCGGTTCGGCAGACCTCCGTGTCGTCCTGCGCCGACAAGATTTCTTCCAGACGCTGCTCGACGGTTTTCCTCACGCGCGTCTTGAAGGATTCAAACGTGTTCATCCAAACTCCCAATGCGGTCGATCGATGGTCCCGCAATGAACCCGATTAGCGAGCCCATATCAACCGCCATATGACACTATAACTGTAAATCATCCGCAGTTCACCATTGCGCGGGCCTTGGCGGCGTTTGTTGGCGCATTTTCTCAAATTTCGCACACGATATCATCGATCTGCTAAACTCCGCCGGGGCCCGGATGAGGGCCATGGGATGGGTGCTTTGGCGCCCGAAAATGCGAATACGTACGGCACGGCACGGCAAGACGCCTCAGGGGGTTTTAAGGCCGGCCGAGGGGACAAAAGCTGATGTATCTGGACGCCCGACTTTGGCGCTTTACCGCCGGCCTGCGCCATCGTCTCGTGGCGGCTGTCGGTATTGGTCTGTTGTCGGCCGCCGTGGGCGTGGGACGCCTGATCCTGTTGGGCTGGCTGCTGGGCCTGGTTTTCAAGGGGACGCCGCTGTCCGAACTTTGGGGCCCCGTGGCCCTGGTCGCCACCACCATGGTGCTGCGCGCCGCCCTGGAATACAGCCGCAACATGGTGGCCCACCGCACTTCGGCGAGGGTGCAATTGACCCTGCGCCAGCACCTCTTTGACCAAGTGGTGCATCTGGGTCCGGCCTATTTCGGCCTGCGGCGGACCGGCGATGTTCTGGTCTCCCTGGTCGAGGGCGTGGAGCAGTTGGAGACTTATTTCGGCCAGTACCTCCCGCAACTGTTCGTCGCCGCCCTGACGCCGCTGATGATCTTTTTGTTCATCGTCTTCCTGGACGCCCCCATCGCGGCCACATTCTTGATCTTTGCCTTCATCACCCTGATCGCGCCATCGATGTTCCATTACTGGGACCGTCTGGGCGCCCGCGCCCGCGCCCGCTCCTACGGCGCCTTCGCGGCCGAATTCCTGGACAGTCTGCAAGGTCTGGGCACCTTGAAATCATTTGGGCAAAGCCACGTACGGGCCGAAAGCCTGGCCATCAAGGCCCATGATCTGTTCCGCACCACCATGTGGGTGCTGGCCACCAATGCCCTGGGCCGGGGCATCACCGATACCGGCATCGCGTTGGGGGCCGCGGCGACATTGAGCCTGGGCGCCTGGCGGGTCAGCGAGGGGCAGACCGAGTTATGGGTCCTGCTGGTGGTCTTGATGCTGGGCGTTGAAGTCTTCCGGCCCTTGCGCGAGCTGCGAAACCTCCTCCATCAAGGCATGGTGGGACAATCCGCCGCCGAGGGTATTTTGGATATCCTGTCGGCGGAGGCCGCGTTGGCGGATAACGGGACGGAGACCTTGGATTTGACCGCGGCCGCCTCGGTGACATTCAGGGACGTGCATTTTGCCTATCCCGGCGCCCGGCTCGACGCCCACGACGGCCTGGATTTCAGGATCGAGGCGGGAGAACGCATCGGCATCGTCGGCCCCTCGGGCGCGGGCAAAACCACGATCCAGCGCCTGTTGCTGCGCCTCTACGATCCCGATAGCGGACAGATCCTGATCGCGGACAAGGATAACCGGCAACAATCCCTGGCCAGTCTGCGCCGCCAGTTCGCCGTTGTGCAGCAGGACACCTATCTGTTTTTCGGCACCGTCGAGGACAATATCCGCCTGGGCAAACCCGATGCCAGCCAGGGGGAGGTCGAGGCGGCGGCCAAGGCGGCGAACGCCGCCGAATTCATCGTCCAACTGCCCCAAGGCTATGCCACCATCGTCGGCGAGCGGGGCCTGAAACTGTCGGGCGGCCAGCGCCAGCGTATCGCCATCGCCCGGGCCCTGTTGCGGGATGCCCCAATCCTGGTCCTCGATGAAGCGCTGTCGTCCGTGGATGCGGAGAACGAGGCGGTCATTCAACAGGCCCTGGACCGCCTCATGGCCGGGCGCACCACCTTGATCTTCGCCCATCGCCTCTCCTCCGTGATCGATGCGGACCGCATTCTGGTGCTGAGCGAGGGACGTATCGCCGAGACCGGGCGGCATGGCGAACTCATGGCCCTGGGCGGCAGCTATCATCGCCTCATGGCGGCGCAAGCCCGCGCCGGTGACCGTGGCGAGCAACACCTGGAGGCCCGCACCGCCCGCGAGGAAGCGCCGGCCGGGGAGGACCTCGCCCCCGAGGCCGGCGACAGCGATGCCATTATCCGTGCCCAGGGGCTGGGCTGGGCCGGGGCCTTCCGCAATCTGCTGGGTCATGTGGCGCCCTGGAAGGGCCGCCTCGCCATGACCTTCGTCTTTGGCGTTACCCGGGTGGTCGCCTATACGGGCATCGGCATTGTCGGGGCGCTGGCCGTGGCGGCGGTCAAGACCGGCGAACCCTATGGCCATCTGTTGTGGATCATGGCCGCCATGGCGCCCACGGCCGGCATCCTGCATTGGCTGGAATCCTGGATTGCCCATGACATGGCGTTTCGTCTGTTGGCGGAAATGCGCATCGCGCTGTTCGAAAAACTGGACAAGCTGGCGCCGGCTTATTTGTTGGGCCGGCGCACGGGGGATCTTGTATCGGTTGCCACGCAGGATGTGGAAACCGTGGAGTTTTTCTTTGCCCACACCGTGGCGCCCGCCTTCGTCGCCGGCTTGGTGCCATTGTTGGTATTGTTGACCCTGGGTTATTTTGGCCCAGCCATGGCCCTGGCCCTGGCGCCGTTCCTGCTGGTCGTGGGTTTGAGCCCGTTTCTCATGCGCGGCCGGGTCGACCGCCTGGGCTCCGCCGCGCGGGAGGCCCTGGGTGAGCTGAACGCCCATGCGGTGGACAGCATCCAGGGTTTGACCGAAGTCGTCGCCTTTCAGGCCGAGGCGCGCCGGGGCCAAGGCTTCATGGCGCTGGCAAAGAGGCAAATCGAGATCCGGCTGCCGTTCTTCCGCGAACTGACCTTGCAAACCGTGTCCCTGGAACTGGCCACCGGCCTGGGCGGTCTGGCCGTCGTCACCGTGGGCGCGGGCCTGGTCAGCAGCGGCCAGCTGCCGGCCATACATCTACCCCTGTTGACCTTGCTAGCCATGGCGGCCTTTCTGCCCATATCCGAGATCGCCAATATCGGCCGGCAGTTGGCTGACACCCTGGGCGCCACGCGCCGCCTCTACGCCGTGCATGAAGAGGTGGTCCCGGTCCGGGACGGCCCCGGCGTGACGGCAACCGCAAATTCCGGCCTGGTCTTCAGGGACGTGGACTTCAGTTATGCCGGCACCAAACGGCCGGCCCTGGACGGTGTCAGCTTCGAAGTTCCCGTGGGCCGCACCCTGGCGCTGGTCGGGCCGTCGGGCGCGGGCAAAACCACCATCGCCCATCTGTTCATGCGGTTTTGGGATCCGGCCTGGGGCGTGATCGAACTGGACGGCCATGACCTGCGCGACTATCACCTGGACGAGATGCGCCGGCGCATCGCCCTGGTGGCCCAGGACACCTATCTGTTCAACGATACCCTGGGCGCCAA
>JAPYPT010000254.1 GCA_029937535.1 Alphaproteobacteria bacterium | reverse complement strand
CGCCCCAACGCGGACCGGTGCCGCCGCCTGGAAGATGCCGGCGTGGAGCAGGTCATCCACATGGTGCCCCTGCGGGAGATCGATCAGGCCAAAACCGCCCTGGACGCATACGCCCGCATGGCATTTGGTTGAAACCGCAAGCGCGGGGCGTTTTTATGTGCAGCCATCAATAAACTCTGATATCGCCGGCTCTTCGCCGTGCAATTGCCGCACCTCCGTCATGTTTGCGCCATTTTTTGGCGCTAAATTTACCCCTGATCCGATGGAACAGGGGAGGGCATAAATCTAGTTTTTGTAGATGATGAAAAAGTGAAGACTTATTTTCTGGAAATAAACGAAATGTTCACCAAATTAACCCTAAGATCATTATGTTAAATTCAGGTATTATGGCAATACCGAATCAGTAGTTAACAAAGTGTTTATGAAAAAATAACAGGAAGACGTCAGGAATCGACTTGGAGATATTTGTTCGTAACTGAAACCTGAGGAGATATGACTCTCATGCGTACGTTCCCGGTTACCTCACGCTTTGTAAGTATTGGTTGTGCAGGGGGGTGGTCATGAACGTTTTCCAGGCTTTCACCGACGAATATCACCGTCAAGCGGCCGAAGAGCTAAGTCTGCAGGACTACCTGCAGGGCTGCCGTGAAGATCCCATGATGTATGCCAGCGCGGCGGAGCGCATGGTCGCCGCCATCGGCGAGGAAGAGTTGATCGATACCTCGACCGATCCGCGCCTGGGCCGCATATTTTTGAACCGAACGCTCAAGCGGTATCCAGCCTTCAAGGACTTTTATGGCATGGAGCAGACGATCGAGCGGATCGTCGGTTATTTCCGTTATGCCGCCCAGGGTTTGGAAGAACGCAAACAAATTCTCTATTTGCTGGGGCCCGTGGGCGGTGGCAAGTCCAGCCTGGCGGAGCGCCTGAAGAACCTGATGGAAGTGCATCCGGTTTATGTCTTGAAAGCCGGCGAGCACACCAGTCCGATATTTGAAAGCCCCTTGGGCCTGTTCGATCAGGACCGGTTTGGCGAATTGCTGGAAGAAAAATACGGCATCGCCCGGCGCCGGCTGACCGGCCTGATGTCGCCCTGGGCGATCAAGCGCCTGGATGAGTTCGAGGGCGATTTATCGCGCTTCACGGTTCTCAAAATGATGCCCTCGAAGTTGCGGCAGATCTGTATCGCCAAAACGGAACCGGGTGACGAGAACAATCAGGATATCTCCGCCCTGGTGGGCAAGCTGGACATCCGCCAGTTGGAGCATTTCAGCCAGGCCGATCCGGACGCCTATTCCTTTTCCGGCGGCCTGAACCACACCACCCAGGGCCTGTTGGAATTCGTGGAGATGTTCAAGGCGCCCATCAAGGTGCTGCATCCCCTGCTGACCGCGACCCAGGAAAGCAATTATGTGGGTACCGAAAATTTCGGCGCCTTCCCCTTCCAGGGTATCGTGCTGGCCCATTCGAACGAGGCGGAATGGCAGCAATTCCGCAACAACAAGAACAACGAAGCCTTTTTGGACCGGATTTCCGTGGTCAAGGTGCCCTATTGCCTGCGCATCACCGAGGAAGCCGAGATCTATCAAAAACTGTTGCACAACAGCGAGTTGCATGGCGCCAAATGCGCGCCCGAGACTTTGGACATGCTGTCCAAATTCTGCGTTCTGACCCGGCTGCGGGAGCACGAGAATTCCAACCTGTATTCCAAGCTGCGGGTCTACGACGGCGAGAACAACAAGGAAGCCGATCCGAAGGCGAAATCGCCACAGGAATATCATGACGCCGCCGGCGTCGACGAGGGCATGACCGGCGTTTCCACGCGCTTTGCCTTCAAGGTTCTATCCGAGACCTTCAACCACGATATCGAGGAAGTCGCCGCCGATCCCGTGCATTTGATGTACGTCCTGGAGCAGGCCGTAAAACGGGAACAATATGGCGCGGAGACCGAAAAGAACTATCTGGAATTCATCAAGGCCGAGTTGGCGCCCCGCTATGCGGAGTTTATCGGCAATGAAATCCAGAAAGCCTATTTGGAATCCTATACCGAGTACGGCCAGAACCTCTTTGACCGGTACATCGCCTATGCCGATGCCTGGATCGAGGAACAGGATTTCAAGGATCCCGACACGGGCCAGATTTTTGATCGCGAAGTTCTGGAGACGGAGCTGGGCAAGATCGAGAAACCGGCCGGCGTGGCCAATTCAAAGGACTTCCGCAACGAGGTGGTGAAATTCGCCCTGCGGCACCGTGCCAACAACGATGGCAAGAACCCGTCCTGGACCTCCTATGAAAAACTGCGGGATGTGATCGAGAAACGCATGTTCGGCCAGGTCGAGGATCTGCTGCCGGTGATCAGCTTCGGCTCGAAAAAGGACAGCGACAGCGACCGCAAACATTTGGAATTTGTCGAACGCCTGGAGGAGCGGGGCTATACCCAGCGTCAGGTCCGCCGTTTGGTGGAATGGTATATGCGGGTGAACAAGGCCGGGTAGGAGTTTTAAGATGGCCATGCACCATTTCATCGACCGGCGGCAAAACCCCGGCGACAGAAGTCTGGGCAACCGCCAACGCTTTATCCGCCGGGCCCGGGCGCAGATCAAGAAAGCCCTGGATCAATCCCTCCGTGACCGCAAACTTGGCGATATCACCAACGGTGAAGACCTCTCGATCCCCACGAAGGGCATTTCGGAACCGCGTTTGCGCCATTCCGCCAACGAGGGACGGCGGGGGCGGGTGCTGCCGGGCAACAAGGAATTCGTCACCGGCGACCACATCAAGAAACCGCCCAAGGGCGGCGAGGGCGCCGGCAAGGAAGGCTCGGAGGATGGCGAGGGCGAGGACGAGTTCCGCTTTACCCTGAGCCGGGAAGAATTTCTTGAGCTGTTTTTTGAAGATTTGGAACTGCCCGATCTGATCAAGACCGATCTGCGGGAAAGCCCGACGGTCACCTATCGACGGGCCGGTTTTGCCCGCGATGGGACGCCGTCCAACCTGGACGTCATGCGCACAATGCGCAACTCCCTGGGCCGCCGTATCGCCCTCAACCGCCCCGACAAAAAGGCGGTGGCGGAGCTGGAAGCCCGGATCACGGCGCTGGAGGATGTGACCGAGCCTGAGCTGGAGGACCGCGGCCTACTCGATGCCCTGTATGACGAACTGGCGGAGCTGCGACGGCGGCAAAAGATCGTTGGCTATATCGACCCGGTTGATGTCCGTTACCGCCAGCGCGAGCCGGTGCCCAAACCAAATACCAAGGCGGTGATGTTCTGCCTGATGGATGTCTCGGGCTCCATGGGGGAGCGGGAGAAGGATCTGGCCAAGCGCTTTTTCGTGCTTCTGCATCTGTTCCTGAAACGCCGTTATGAACATATCGACGTGGTCTTCATCCGCCACACCCACGAGGCGCAAGAGGTGGACGAAGAGACATTTTTCTACAGCCGGCAAAGCGGCGGCACCGTTGTCTCCACCGCCCTGACCAAAATGATGGAAGTGGTGAACGACCGCTATCCCACCGACACCTGGAATATCTATGCCGCCCAGGCTTCCGACGGCGAAAACTTCTCCGGCGATAGCCAGACCTGCTCCGCGCTGTTGGCGGAACAGGTCATTCCGGTTTGCCAGTACTACGCCTACGTGGAAATTCTGGATGAGCGGGAATTCGAATTGTTCGGCAACCCGGAGGCCGGCGCCGCCCTGTGGCGCTCTTATCGCGAAGTGGCCTCGGAGCGGGAAAATTTCGCCATGAAACGGGTGACCAAGCCGGCCGATATCTACCCCGTATTCCGGGAGTTGTTCCTGCCGCAAAATGCGGGGGCATAGAATGGCCCAGGCAAAAGACGACAGCACCAATGATAATCCGGATCTGCTGTTCGATGGCGCCGATTGGAGCTTCAAGATCCTCTCGGAAACCTATGACGCCATAGAACGGGTGGCCTTGGATGACCTAGGCCTGAACGTCTATCCCAATCAGGTGGAGATTATCTCGACCGAGCAGATGCTGGATGCCTATTCCTCGTTCGGCATGCCGTTGATGTACCGCCATTGGTCGTTCGGCAAGCACTTCGCGCGGGAAGAGAAATCCTACCGCCAGGGGCACAGCGGTCTGGCCTACGAAATCGTCATCAATTCCAATCCCTGCATCTCCTACAACCTTGAAGACAACACAATGCCCCTGCAGGCCTTGGTGATGGCCCATGCGGCATTCGGCCATAATCATTTTTTCAAGAACAACTATCTGTTCCGCCAATGGACCGATGCCGATGGCGTGCTGGATTATTTTCAATACGCCAAGAAATTCATATCCGGGGCCGAGGAACGGCACGGTCTTGAGGCGGTGGAAGCGGTTCTCGATGCCGCCCACGCCATTATGGATCAAGGTGTCTTCCGCTACCGCCGCGCCCCGGAATTGACCACGGAGCAACGCCAGGCCCGCAAGCGCGAGATCGAGGAATACCGCGAACGCACCTTCAACGACCTATGGCGCACCCTGCCGGACAAAAAAAACGCCGAAGTCGCAACGGAAGCCGAGAAGGAGAAGGCGGAGCGGCGCAAGCAACTGCGTCTGCCGGAAGAGAATTTGTTGTTCTTCCTGGAAAACAACAGCCCCATTCTGGAAGGTTGGCAGCGCGAAATTCTGGCCATCGTGCGCAATGTGGCGCAGTACTTTTATCCCCAGCGCCAGACCAAGATCATGAATGAGGGCTGCGCCACCTTCACCCACCATTACATTACCAATGCCCTGTATGACCGCGGCCAGATCAGCGAAGGGGCGTTGCTGGAAATTCTGCATTCACATTCCAACGTGCTGTTCCAGCCCGATTTCGACGACCCCCGCTTCAACGGCCTGAACCCCTATGCCATTGGCTTTGCCATGATGGGTGATATCCGCCGTATCTGCACCGAGCCGACGGAGGAGGACCACGAATGGTTCCCCGATCTGGCCGGCAGCGAAGATTGGCGCGGGGCTTTGAAATATGCCTGGGCCAACTACCGGGACGAAAGTTTTATCCGCCAGTATCTCAGCCCGTATCTGATCCGTAAGTTGAAATTGTTTAATTTGACCGACAACGCCGACGACAGCCATTACACCGTCGGCGCCATCCATGACGAACAAGGCTACCGCAAGGTGCGCGAAGCCTTGGCCAACAACTACGACCCGGCCCACACGGACGCCGATATCCAGGTCGTTGACGCGGACCTGCGCGGCGACCGCCAACTGTTGCTGGAACACAGCGTCCGCAACGGCATCGGCCTGGCCGAAGACAGCCGCGCCAGGGTGTTGAAGCATATCCGCTATCTATGGGGCTATGAGGTGACTTTGTCGGGCATTGACCACGACAACGGCAAACAGCTCTACCGCACCTCGACCATTGAGGCCGAAGATACCGAGGCGGCGGAATAGTTTCCGCCAAATTGCTGCCAAATTTGTTGGCTTCATGACACCGGTCTTGTGTAGAATCCGGCATGACCGATTTGATCTTGCACCATTATGACTTTTCCAATTATTCCGAGAAAGTGCGGTTGGCGTTGGGGTACAAAGATTTGTCCTGGCGCTCCGTGATCATTCCGCCCATTGCCCCAAAACCTGACCTGACGCCCTTAACGGGTGGCTACCGCCGCACGCCGGTGTTGCAAATTGGCGCCGATATTTACTGCGACACCTCCCTGATCGTGCGCGAGTTGGAACGCCGCTACCCCACGCCCACTCTATTCCCCGCTGATTTGGCGGCGATCGCCGATGCCATCACTTATTGGGCCGAGAACCGACTGTTCCGGCCAATATCCCTTTATGTCTCGGGTTCGAACCTGGAGCATTTGCCGGAAGGTTTACAGGCCGACAGATCGATCATGCGCGGCCTGCCCCCACCCAGCGCGGCGGCCATGGGGCGGGCGGTTGAGCGGAATGCGCCGCTGGTCCGCCTGCAACTGCGAAAGGTCGAGGCGATGTTGGCCGATGGGCGAACCTGGATCGTCGGCGAAGCCCTGACGGTGGCCGATCTTGCGGTTTATCATGCGCTATGGTTCTTCACCGCCCGCACCGAGTTATTGCTGCCCGAAATTGCCCCGTTTGAGCGGATCAACGCATGGATGGCCCGCGTTCGCGCTTTCGGCCACGGCAACCCGACGCCATTTTCCCCCGCCGATGCCCTCCGCGTGGCCGCCGATACGGCGCCCGAAACACCAAGACCATCGCAACGCTTCCATGAGGACCCCCCATTGGGCGCCATGGTGCGCATGCGCGCCGATGACTATGGCCAGGACCCGGTGATAGGCGAGTTGGTCTTCCTCGATACCGATGAAGTCGCCTTGAGCCGGAACGACCCCCAAACGGGCGCCGTGGTGGTGCATTTCCCGCGCCTGGGCTATGACCTGCGGCCCCAGCGCGGCGCGGCATCAATATGAGCCTCTATCACCGTTACTTGGTATATAGGGACCGATCGCGAAAGGAGACAGGCCCGTGCTGCTAAGTACCGAACAGGTGGAGACATACGAGCGCGAGGGATATCTGGAAATCCCGGCGCTGTTCACGGAACGGGAGACAGCCGTGTTGCGCGACGATCTGGAGCGGATATTTTCCCTTCATCGCCCGGAAGTTCCCCGCAGCGCTTCCGGCGTGCCGTTGCTGGCCCATCGCCTGGAACGTTACAGCGAGGCCTTCGCCCTGTTGCTGCGCCACCCCCGCATGGTGGAGCCGGCGATGCAGTTGCTGGACGGCCCGGTCTACTCCCACCAATTCAAAGTCGTCACCAAGCCGCCCTTCGGCAAGCTCGACCTGCCCTGGCACCAGGACTACGGCACCTGGCATGCCATCGATAAAATGCCCGAGTGCCGGGCCATGAACTTCGCCTTGTTTCTGCACGATGTGAATGAATTCAACGGCCCCATCATCCTCATTCCCCGCTCCCACAGGGACGGCGTCCTGGACGCTCCGGTGGAGGCGCTGGACGGCTCGTCCGACTTCGCCAAGCTCAGCGACGACACGGTGGCCCAACTGGCCGGCGCGCACGGCATGGTGGCGCCCAAGGGCGCGGCGGGCACGGGGCTGTTCTTTCACGGCTGCCTGGCGCATGCCTCCCAGCCGAATATCTCGCCCTGGCCCCGCGACAACGTCTATTCCTCCTTGAACCGCACCGACAACGGCATCCGCAACAAGGGCCGCCCGGAATTCTACGCCAACCACGAGATCGAAGAACTGATCCCCCTACCCGACGACTGCCTCCTCCGCTTCGCCCAGGCCCAGGCCGGAGGTGAAAGCAGCGCGGAACCAGGCTCAAGAATAGCAGGGACGTAACCCCTTTTCCCAAAGGGAAAGAGGGGATTACGTCCCTGATTTTCGCTGTTTCAGAAAAAGCATGACTGGCATTTCAAGACCTGACACCTGTATTCCATCGTGACGGCGACTGCGCGGTCATTTTGGTGTAGAGGATTTACGAGAGGCTCGTATCATTACGCGGGCAATCTCATTGAACACCTTGTCGAATAAGCTTTCATTCAGATCTAGAATTTCACTAAGCAACGCTTCTAGTTCGGACAATGGGATTGGTCGTTTGTCGCGGCTGCCCCTAGAGCGTGTCGCATTTAATTGGCCTCATATCCAGCGGCATTGAAGAAGTTTAG
>JAPYPT010000253.1 GCA_029937535.1 Alphaproteobacteria bacterium | reverse complement strand
TGGAGCGGCGCCTGGACGCGGTGGTCTACCGCATGAAATTCGTCCCCACGGTGTTCTCCTCCCGCCAGTTCATCAACCACGGCCACATCCTGGTCAACGGCCAGCGGGTCAACATCCCCTCCTACCGGGTCAGCGAGGGCGACGTGATCGAGATCAAGGAAAAATCCCGCGAGATCATCATGGTCCTCGAAGCCCTGGACTCGAACGAGCGCGACGTGCCGGAATACATGGAAGTCGACATCGGCAAACGCCGCGGCACATTTGTTCGGACACCGAAGTTCGCCGAAGTCCCCTACCCGGTGCCCATGGAGCCGAACCTGGTGATCGAGTATTATTCGCGGTAAGCGACCCTAACAGCCATACCCGCGCGCTTGCCGCGCGGTTGCGACAACAGATAAGCTGCTCAACGGACACGTTGGGCGGCTTTTTTGTTGCTCTAGACTCCCGCCTTCGCGGGAGTGACGGGAGCTTATTCGGGCGCCGTCGCGGTGATGACGGACATGTAATGGGTGCGGCTGTCGGGTAGTTCGCCGCTTAATACCTCCGGGGTGGCCTGAAGGCCGGACAGCTCGATCCGAATGTCGGTGAAGCCCGCCGCCGTTAGTTCTTGCTCCATGTCCAGGTTGCGGATCGGTTGGGTGAAGGGTTCGTTGTTGCGGGCGGCGTAGCCATCCAGCAGCCAGGCGTCGATGGTGCCGCCGGGTGTCAGGTACATGTCGTACATGGCAAAGGTGCCGCCGGGCCTGAGGATGCGCCGGCCCTCGGCCATGATGCGGCGCAGGGCTGAGGGGGGTACTTCGTGGATCAGCCAATGGGAGGTGACCAGATCAAAACGGCCGTCTTCGAAACTCATGTCCTCGCCGTTCATCTGCCAATAGTCGATGGCCAGATCGGCCTCCACCGAACGTAGATGGGCCAGGCGCACGGCGGGGGCGGAGACATCGCAGCCGTGTATTTCGGCCTCGGGCATGGCGCGCTTCAGGGCCCTCGTCGAGGCGCCGGCGGTGCAGCCGATATCAAGCACGACCGCGGGCGCGAAACGCTCCCGCATCAGTTCGCCGTACCAGTTCAGGGGCGTGGCCGGGTCCAGCATGGAAAAACTGACGGCTGAAGTCGCCCATTCATAAACAAAGGCGCTCACATCGGTGTCCCAGACGCCGCCGGCGAGTTGATGAATATCCGTATCGGAGACATAGGCCGGCATCTCCATGTTTGGATCAAGGTGCAGGCGGCCGGGCTGAAGGGCCGCGCCCTGGTCGAGGATTTCACGCAGCCGCTCACCCTGGGGCTCCAGGGTTGGGGCCATGCCCCAGCGGCCCTGGTACTTCACCTGCTGGGCGCGGCGCTCCAGCCAGCCGTAAAGCTGATATGCAGGGGACGGCCGCATGCTCCCTTCCAGGCTGTCCACGTCGTTGGCGCCGCTGGCCGCCGCCTCGGCCACCACGGCGCGGTAGGGGGTCTCTTTCCAGAAAAACTTCAGGCTGCGGGCATAGCTCTCATGGCTGGTGGCGGCAAAGTCGATATGGGGCCGCGTTGTCATTCGATTACCCCATGTCCATGAAGTTACGCACATCGGTCGCTTCGTCGGGTTCCAGCCAGGGCCGCAGCATTTCGGCGCCGAAGGTTTTTTCCTCCTCCGCCTGCCAGGCCCGGTGTGCCTCCGAAGTGGCTGCCGCTGCTAGAATATCATCGGTCACGACGCCCTGGTTCTCCAGCGCCACGGTCAGACGGTTGACCATGGCCTTCAAGACATAAACCTCGCCGCCCAGGGCCGTGATAACGCCAAGCAGACGCTGGGTGGTGTCATCCTTGAAGAAATCGAGATCTATAAGCTCCGCCGCGTTTGGCGCTACTGTTTCCGGCATGATCCTGCATCCCTATATCGTTATGTTTCTTGCAGTTACGATATCAGCCGATATGCTCGGCGGCAACGCGCGGGGGTTGTTCACGGAGTGTTTGTTTGCCTGATTTGCCTACAACCTCCCCCAGGGCCAATAACGCCATATTATGGCGGGCGGCGCTGTGCATGGTGGTGGCGACGTTTCTGTTCGCCACCATGAGTGCCTTGGCCAAATACGTTCTGATTACCCCCGGCGGAGCCGAAATTGGCGCCTTGCAGGTCACGTTTTTCCGCTATCTCTCGGGCACCATCTTCCTAGTTCCGGTATTGGGTTGGGCCAGGGTGATGCCGCGAACCCGCCATCCCGAAAAATATGCCCTGCGGGCCGGCCTGGGTGCCGCCAGCGTGGTGCTGATGTTCCTGGCCTTTCAAATGATCCCCTTGGCCAATGCCACGGCCATCAGTTTCAGCGCGCCGATCTTCACCATGATCCTGGCGGTCCTGTTATTGGGAGAGCGGGCCGGCAAGACCCGGTGGCTGGCGGCGTTCGTGGGTTTTGCGGGCGTCATCGCCATTGCCGGGCCGGACGGAAATTTTCTCAACACCGGTTCCTTGATCGCCCTGGCCGCCGCCCTGTGCATGGGCGCGGAGGTGACGGCGTTGAAATGGGTGACGCGCCTGGGCGACCGTCCCCTGGTCATGCTGTTCATGGGCAATTTCCTGGGCGCCGTCTTAACGGCCGTGCCGGCCCTGCCGCAATGGGTTTGGCCTGAAGGATGGCAATGGTTTTGCCTTGCCGGAACGGGCCTGGTGGCCATCGTGGGACAGCGCCTGACCTTGTTCGCCATGCGGACGGCGGACGCCAACTTCATCGCGCCAATGCTCTATGCGACGATGATTTTTTCCGCCCTCTATGGCGTCCTGCTGTTTGGCGAAGTGCCCGGGTGGGGCCTGTATGCGGGCATGGCCTTGATGGTCGCCAGCGGTGTCCTGTTGGCCCGATCCGGCCGCTAATGCATGCGCAGGCCGCCGTCGATGCGGATGGTTTCGCCGTTCAGCATGGGCGTGGTGACAATGGTTTCCACCATCTCGGCAAATTCCGAAGGCTCGCCGAAACGTTTGGGAAAGGGAATGGCGTCGGTCATTTCCTGGACGTATTCCGGGCGCAGGGTGGAGGCCATGGGGGTCAGGAAAATGCCCGGCGCAATGGCCATGACGCGGATGGCGTGGCGGGATAGTTCCCGCGCCATGGGCAGGCACATGGCCGCGATGGCCGCCTTTACCGCGTCATAGGTGATGGCGCCCGGCGGGCCGTCAAAGCCGGCGATGGAGGCGGTGTTGATCAGCACGCCGCGTTCGCCGGTTTCGGGCAGGGGCGCGCACTCCGCCATATGGGCGGCGGCCAGGCGGCAGATATTGTAGGTTCCCACCAGATGCACATTGACGATGCGGGTGTGATGGGCCAGGGGCGCGGGGCCGTCCTTGCCCACCATCAGGCGGCTTTCGGCGATGCCGGCGCAGCAAACCGAAATGCGGGCCGGGCCATGGGCATCGCGGGCTGCCTCGACCGCCCGCTCGCCCTGTTCCTCGGAGGAGACATCGCATTCGAGCGCGATGCCGCCTATCTCCCCGGCCACCAAGCGGGCCTGATCCATGTTGACGTCCAGCACGGCGACCTTGGCGCCCTTGCCGGCCAGATGCCGCGCCGTGGCCGCGCCCAGGCCCGATCCGCCGCCGCTGATAATGGCGGCCACACCGTCGATATTCATGCTATTTGCTGGCTCCGATAAAACCGTGGGCCTCGATCTCCACCGCCAGTCCGGGCCGCGCCAGGGCGGAAACCTCGACCAGGGTCGAACAGGGGAAATCGCCGGTGAAGAATTCGGCCCTGGCCTTCCAGACCTCTTCCCGGCGGGTGATGTCGGTGACGAAAATGGAGACCTTGATGATGTCGTCCATGACGGCGCCGGCTTCTTCCACCAAATGCTTGATCTTGGTGAAGGTTAGCCGGGCCTGTTCGTAGACGTCATCGCCACCGGCGATCTGGTCGTTCTCATAGCCCGAGACGCAACCGGCGATTTGGAAGAAATCGCCATGCACCTTGCAGTTGGACCAGGTTTCGGCTTGCGGCTCGGCGACATGAGGTGATGTGATCCGATGCATGGCTACAACACCGCCCTGGCCAGAACCTGCAGTTCGGCCGAACTCTTGCACCGCGCCAGCAGGCTATCCACTTTCTTGTCCTTGGATGCCGCTTTCCAATCCGCCAGCCGTTCGGTGATCTTCCCGGCCGGTCCGCTGAGAGAGACCTGATCCACCAGTTCGTCGGGGACGGCGGCCATGGCCTCGGCCCGCCGGCCCGAGAGGAAATGATCCTGGATTTCCACCGCCGCGCCCTCATGGCCCAGACGCTTGGCATAGTCATTGTAGAAATTCTTGTCCCGGGCGCCCATGCCGCCGATGTACAGCGCCAGATTTTCCCGCGCCGGCTGACGCGCCGCAACTTCGTCGTCATCCAGGTTAATGGCGCAGAACGGCGTGACGGTGAAGTTATCCAGGCTTTTGCCGCCGCCCGCCTTGGCGAAACCGTCGGCCAGGGCGTCCTCGAAAACATCGAAGCGGTCGGGGTTCATGAACACGGGGATCATGCCGTCGGCGATCTCGGCGCTGACCCGGACACCGGCCGGCGCGATGGTGCCGGTGACGAGTTTCAGTGGCGCGGGGCTGTGCAGGATGCCCTTGAGGGGCTTGCCCAGGTTGGTGGTGCCCTCGCCGGTCTTGGGGATTTGATAATGGAAGCCGTCGTGGGTCAGGGGGCCGTCGCGGGCCTCGATTTTGCGGATGATCTCAATATATTCACGGGTCCGGGTCAGGGGCCGGCCATAAGCCTCGCCATGCCAGCCCTCGATGACCTGCGGGCCCGAGGGGCCGATGCCAAGGATGAAGCGGTCGCCCGAGAGCTGTTGCAGGGTCATCGCCGTCATCGCCGCCATTGCCGGCGTGCGGGCGGACATTTGGATGATGCCGGTGCCGACCTTGATTTTGGTGGTCTGCGCCAAGACCCAAGCGGCCGTGGAAATAGCGTCCGAGCCCCAGGATTCAGAGGTCCAAACGGAATCAAAACCCAGATCCTCGGCCTCCCTGATTAAATCCATGTCAATGCGGATACCGCCGCCGCCGCCCGTGCCCATGACCAGTCCAAGTTTCATAACGCGTCCTTCCAAAATTAATCCGATTTCCATCAATTTATCCCCACTCGGTTGCCGCGCCTAGGGGCAATCGCATAATCTGCCCGACGGTTTGTATTTTAGGAGGACATTCGCCATGCGGTTTGGATTGATGATCATGGCCCGGGGCCCGGGTGGCAACGGCCCCGGCCTGTCGGCGATGGCGCGGGCGGCGGAGGCGGGCGGCCTGGATTTATTGGCCTTCAACGATCATGTGATCGTGCCGGGGGACATAACCTCGAAATATCCCTACAGCAATGATGGCGCCTGGCCAGGTGCCGCGGTGGGCGAATGTTTGGAAATGCTGACGGCGGCCTCTTTTTTGGCGGCCGCGACGGAGACCATCGGCCTTTTGACCTCCGTCATGGTGGTGCCGCACCGTCCCGCCGTACTGGCCGCCAAGATGCTGGCCACGGTGGATGTGCTGTCGGGCGGCCGGTTGATCGTCGGTGCCGGCGCGGGCTGGATGCGGGAGGAACTGGAGGCGTTGGGCGTGCCCCCCTTCGCGGATCGGGGGCGGGTCACGGACGAATATATCCAGGCCTTCAAAACCCTGTGGACAGAGGATGCGCCCGCCATGGCGGGAGAATTCGTCAGCTTCGATAATGTGGTGTTCGAGCCCAAGCCGGTGCAAAAGCCGCACCCGCCCATCTGGATCGGCGGTGAAAGTGGGCCGGCGATCCGCCGCGCGGCCCATATAGGCGATGGCTGGTATCCCTCGAACCATAACCCGGCCAACCTGTTGGATAGCCCCAGCCGGTACGCCCAGGGCGCCGTCCAGCTGGATATGGCGGCCGAAAAGGCGGGTCGTGATCCAGGCCAGATCCATCGCGCCTATTTGGCTTTCCGCCCCATCAATATGAAGGTGCCCGAAGGCGGCCAGCGCCATGCCCTGACCGGTTCGCCGGAGGCCATCCGTGACGATATTGGCCAATTTGCCGAACTCGGGGTAGAAACCATGGTCTTTTTCGTCGCCGGGGCGGAATTAAATGAAATTCTTGATGGCATCGCCAAATTGACCGGCGATATCTTACCGAAATCTAGTTGAAGGAAAATTTATGTCGGCCATGTCTGAAGTTAAGTATTCCATTGCCGTGATCGGCGGTACGGGCGCGCTAGGTTTTGGCCTGGCCTTGCGCTGGGCCACGGCGGGCCATGATATCATCATCGGCTCCCGGGCTCAGGACAGCGCCGACCGCGGCGCCCAGCGCCTGGCCGAAATGGCTCCGGACGCCGCGGTCAGCGGCCTGGTCAATGACGGGGCGGCGGCGGCGGCGGACATCGTCGTCCTCACCGTGCCGTTCTCCAACCAGGCGCCCATGTTGGAGGCGATTAAGCCGGGCTGCCAGGGCAAAATCATGGTCGATGTCACCGTGCCCTTGATGCCGCCGAAAGTGCGCACGGTGCATCTGCCCGAGCATGGTTCCGCCGGTAAGGGCGCGCAGGTATTCCTGGGCGACGCCGTCCGCGTGGTCTCCGCCTTCCAGAACGTTGCGGCCGACCATCTGACCGATCTGTCGCACGAGATCGATCGCGATATTCTGGTCTGCGGCAATGATCCCGAGGCCCGTGAAGTGGTGGTCGGATTGGCGGAAGATGCCTCCATGCGGGCCTGGCACGGCGGCCGTATTGAAAATTCCGTGGTTGCCGAGGCTTTAACTTCCGCCCTGATTTTTATGAACAACCGCTACAAAATCGTCGGCGCCGGCATCCGTATCACGGGCGCGCCCGGTTCCGCCGAAAATGGAGAGCACTAAGCAGCCATGAAAACCTCCCGCATGCAGTTGGTGGCGCTGCCCGATATGCCCATGGTGCGGCCCGGCGACGACCTGGCTGCGCAAATCGCCGACGGTCTGGCGCGGGCCGGAGAAACCTTGCAACAGGGCGATGTCTTGGTGTTGGCGCAAAAGATTGTCTCCAAGGCCAATAACCGCATATTCGATCTGCGTGACGTGACGCCGTCGGCGGAGGCCGAGGTATTGGCGCTGGAGGTGGATAAGGATCCGCGCCAGGTGCAATTGGTCCTTGATGAATCGGTCGAGGTGGTGGGCAAGGTGCCCGGCGTGTTGATCGTGGCCCATCGCCTGGGCATTGTCATGGCCAATGCGGGCATAGATGCCTCCAACGTGGAACAGGCCGACGGCTCGGAAAACGTGTTGTTGCTGCCCGAGGACCCGGACGAGGACTGCCGCAAGCTGCGCCAGGCCCTGGGTGAACGTTTCGGGGTCGAGGTGGCGGTGATCATCAACGATTCCGTGGGCCGGGCCTGGCGTCAGGGCACCATGGGGCTGGCGATTGGTTCGGCCGGACTGCCGGCGCTGTGGGATCTGCGCGGCGAGCCGGATTTGTATGGCCGTGAATTGCTGGTCAGCGAGGTTGGCCTGGCGGATGAACTTTCCTCAGCCGCCTCGATCCTGCAAGGCCAGGGCAATCAGGGTCAGCCGGTGGTGTTAATCCGCGGTCTGCAAGTCCCGGCCTCGGACCAGGGCGCCGATGCGCTGCCCCGTCCGGCGGCGCAGGATATGTTCCGCTGATGGGGCAACTTAAGCCATCGGGC
>JAPYPT010000005.1 GCA_029937535.1 Alphaproteobacteria bacterium | reverse complement strand
GTCATCACGGTGGCCGGGTGGCGAACACCGCCGGTGACAGCATCTTGATGGAATTTCCCAGTGCCGTGGATGCCGTCCGCTGCGCGATTGCGATCCAGCAGGGCATGGCGGCGCGCAATATCGATATCCCGCCCGAAAGCCGTATTGAGTTCCGCATGGGCATCAACGTTGGTGACGTAATCGCACAGGGCGGGGATTTGTTGGGTGACGGGGTTAATATCGCCGCGCGCCTCGAAGAGCTGTCCGAGCCGGGCGGCATCGCCCTTTCATCGAACGCGAACGAATACATCGAAGGCAAGATCGAAACAGTTTTCAGCGACGACGGCGCCCATGAGGTTAAGAATATGTCCCGCCCCATACGGCTGTGGCGCTGGCACCCGCGGGGGGATGGCGAACCACCATTTACAGCATTGGGCACAACATCCGCCACCACACCGCTGGCTCTGCCCGACAAGCCCTCCATCGCGGTGCTGCCGTTTGACAACATGTCCGGCGATCCCGAGCAAGTCTACTTCTCCGACGGTATTTCCGAGGACATCATCACCGCGCTGTCTCACTTTGACCAGTTCCTGGTGATCGCCCGAAATTCTTCGTTCACCTACAAGGGCCGGGCGGTGGATTTAAGACAGGTGGCGCGCGAATTGGGCGTCCAGTACGTTTTGGAAGGCAGCGTGCGCCGGGCCGGGAACCGGGTGCGTATCACCGCGCAGTTGATCGACGCGACCAGCGGCAACCATCTCTGGGCGGAACGCTATGACCGTGAGTTGGACGATATCTTCGCCGTGCAGGATGAAATTACGGCTCATATCGCCAGCGCACTGGGCGATACGATCCACACCGACCATCGGCGCCGTTCCCGCCGCAAGGACCCGGCAAATCTGGACGCCTACGACAAATGCCTGCAAGCCGCGCCCCTGCTCCATGACCCGGATCGCGTGGGTTACGCCGAGGCACGGCGGCTGGCGGAGGAAGCGATTGCGCTTGATCCCGACTATGCCCAGGCCCATGCGATCATCGCACTGACAGGCCTGCTGTCCTACACATCGCGATGGGGCGAGACCTCCGAGAATACCTTGCAGGCGGCCTTTGAAACAGCGCGCCATGCGGTCGCGTTGGATGACCATAATTATCTAGCGCATGCCGTGCTGGGTTATTGCCTGGCCTGGCAGCGGCACCACGATTTGGCGGTTGCCAGCATGGGGCGGGCGACGGCCCTGAACCCCAATGATGCGTTTACGCGGGGCACTTTGACCAATATCCTGGTGTTCGCCGGGCAGTCGGAAGAGGCCTTGGAGCAAATAGATCTCGCGATGCGCCTCAACCCACATTACCCAGGCTCCTATCCGCACTTTCAAGGGCGGGCATTCTTTACCCTGCGCCGCTATGAAGAGGCGGAACATGCATTTGCACAGGCCGCCACACAGGCGCCTGGTTGGCCCATGGCGCACCTGATGTTGGCGGCCGTGCAGGCGGCATTGGGTAAACCGGATGCGGCGCGGGCGGAGATCGATGAGGCATTAAAAATTAGTCCGGACTTGAATTTGAACCATATGCCGCATGCCTATCCATATCGCGACGATGCGGACCTCGACCATTTGGTCGATATGCTACGCCTAGCGGGTCTGCCGGAGTGATCCATGGGTGGGGGGGGCGATGGGATGACCCGGGAATTCAGGCTTTTTGGTAACCGGAATTTGCGTGGATTGAAGCAGCTTTGGAGGCTATCCTAAAAATATCATTTGTATTTTCCGGGAAAGGAAAATTGTCATGAGTTTGGCTGAACAACTCGATAAGTTACGCGCCGGCAGCGCAAAGCGCATACCGGAAGAAAAGCGGACGATCATGAGTGCCGCGACCCAGGCCCTGCGCGGCAGCGGTCTGGTGGAGCGGGCCCTTAAGGTTGGTGACCCGCTGCCCGCCTTCGCGCTGGAAAACGCCCAGGGCGCGGTGGTGCGTTCGGACGACCTGCTGGCCAAGGGCCCCATGGTGATAACGGTATTTCGCGGCGTTTGGTGACCCTACTGCAATGCGGAGCTGTATGCTTTGCAAGGCGTTCTGAGCGAACTTGAGGACCTGGGCGCCAATCTGGTGGCGTTGACACCGCAATTGCCCGAGCACAACAGGGCGAGCACGGACAAGAGCAACCTGAATTTTCACTTGCTGACCGATCCGGGCAACGCCTATGCGGAAAAACTCGGCCTGCGCTTCGAAGTTCCGGCCGATCTGCAAGAAGTCTACCTAAGCTTCGGCAACGATCTGGCAAAATTCAACGGCGATGAAAGTTGGACCCTGCCCGTACCGGCCCGCTTCGTCATCGATAGGGGTGGCATCATCCGGGCCACGGATATCGATGCCGACTACACACAAAGGCCCGAGGCCGAGAAGACGCTGGACGATTTGCGAAGCTTGGGTTGAGTTCCCGACGCTCTACAAATCTTCGCCGAACACGGCGGAGCCTTCGGGGTAGATCACGCCCTCGGCCTGTTCGTACATCCAGCGCACTTCCTCGTCGGTGAGGTAATCAGCCTGGGTGCCGCGCGCCGCCGCCAGCAGCTCCATGGTGACGATGCGGCGGACTTCCGAGGTTAGCGTGTTGAGCCGGTGATAGGCCTCGGAGACGTTGCGTCCCAGAGTGGTGATGCCGTGGCGCACCATGACCATGGCGTTGGTGTCCTGGATGAAGGCCTTGATCGGTGCGACATCCGCCTCCACGTCGAGATGGGAGGGCACCACGTGGGCGGGCTTCGCCATGACGTAGGGGTATTCGAGCGACATCGCCTTTAATTCAGTGAGCCCGCCGGCGGCGAAATGGGCGATGGTCTCGTCGTGGTGCACGTGGATCACGGCATTGATGTCCGGGCGCAGGCGCAACACCTCCCGATTAAGCTGATGGCCGACACTGGTCTGCACGCTGCCGTGGAGCAACCGCCCGCTCGGTATGTCGGTAATCACCACGTGCTCGAGCTCCATCTCCTCCAGTGATACGCCGGCATGTTTGGCGTAGGCGACGCCGTGGGGAAAGTCCGGATGGGGCACGCGGATGGCAATGTTGCCCAGGGAGTTGTGGATATAGCCACGGGCGACCACCATGCGGCCGTATTTGATCAGCCGTTCGCCGATACCGCGCCGGAATTCGACAGATGTCTCGCTGCTGGCTTCGTCGATGTTGCTCATGGGAAAGCACCCCCTTGCCCGAATGGTTGGTTGATGAAAGACCCGTCACAATCGTAACCAATCCCCACCCCATGGCAATAGCCGGCAGTTTCGGTGTGACCTCAAATCAACAATTGCGGTTGAATCAGAGCGCTTCCCTTGCAAAAATAAGAGGTACCGGCTCGCTGGAATTTCTATCTTTTCAACAATATCCGCCAATTGGAGAGCGCCATGGCCTATGCAACATCCGAAGGACTACGCATTTATTACGAGGCGGTCGGCGAGGGCCCGCCCTTGCTGATGTTCCATGGCTCGTTGTTTTCCGGTGAAAGCTGGCGGATCTATGACTATGTGGATGCCCTGGCCGCGGACTACCGGGTGATCCTGATCGACGCACGGGGACATGGCGCCAGCGATAAGCCCCATGATCCCGACTTGTACAAAGCGTCAAATCTCGCTGGCGACGTCGTCGCGGTGCTTGATGATCTGGACATTGGGAAAGTCAACTACTGGGGCTATTCCTATGGATCACTCGCTGGATTTGCCATGGCGAAATATGCGCCGGAACGCCTCGCCAGCCTGATACTTGGCGGCGGCCACCCGTACGAAATTGACCAGTCATTGAACATCGAACAGGAAAACCCCGATGGGGACGCGGTCATCGCGGCTGTTTTCAAGGCCATTGGCGGCGACCCCATGAGCGTTCCCGAACGGCCCCGGAAAATCATGCTGGCGAACGATTTTCTAGCGATGAATGCGCTGTACCGCCATCATCCCTCTCAGGAAGAGGGGCTGGCGAACATTCATATGCCCTGTTTGATTTATTGCGGCGATGCCGACCCCCGTTTCGAACAAGCCCGGCAAGCGGCCGGCCAAATTCCCGGTAGCACGTTTGTCGCGCTGCCCGGTTTCAATCATGGCCAGGTAATCCGTGAAAGAGACGCCATATTGCCCCATGCCCTCGAGCTGCTGCGTGCCGCGAATAACTCGGCAACGTGAACAACAGGATGGATTTGAGAAAAGTCAGCCGTTAAACTTCCCCTCTGGGACGAGGGGAGATTTTAAGAGATGACAACAACACTGGATTGGTATGGCTGCGCCACCTTCGCATTGAAAACAGCCGGCTTGAACATCTTCCTGGATGCCTATATTGACCGCGCCGCGAACGCGCCGGGTTCCGGGTTAAAGGCCGACGATATCGACGCCTGCGACTGGATCGTGGTCGGGCATTCGCATTTCGATCATCTGTATGGCGCGGAACGGATCGCCGTGAATACGGGCGCGAAGATCATCGGCAGCTATGAAACCGTGCGGGTCATGGAACAGGCGGGCGTGCCGTTGGAGCAGATGATCTGCGTCGCGGGCGGTGAGTATATCGATCTCGGCAATGGGGTTACGGTTTCGGTCTATCCAAGCCAGCATTCCTGCGTCTGGTCGCACGCTGAAATGCATCAGCCCGGCGAGGTTTGCATCGGTGATCTTGGCGTCACCTGGCAGGAGCAGAACCGGCGCATGGGTGAGTTGATGGACTATTTGTCCCAGGAACTCGAAGCGGACGCCAGCGCCCATGTGGCAAGCAGCTTGCAAGGCGACCGTGGCGATGGCGGGGCCTTGATCTTCGTCTTTGAAACACCCGACGGCAGCGTTCTGTTCCAGGATACCTCCGGCCATTGGAGCGGTATTCTGCGGGACCTGCGCCCGGATGTCGCCATCATGGCGGCGGCGGGACGCGGTAATATTGACGGCGAACCCATACAGGGTTCGTTGGCGGAATTCATCGCCCGGCAATCAGACCTGCTGCGGCCCTCGAAGCTGATCCTGTGTCATCACGACAATTGGTTGCCGGGATTTTCCGTGGACACGGACATCCAGCCCATTCGCGATGTGCTGCAACGGGTTGCGCCCAGGGTGGAATTGTTGGAACTGGGTTATCTGGACGGACGGGAAATTTTGCCTATATAGGTCCGGGCCCGCCCCTGCCGTCAGCCTGTTTTTCATCTATCATCGCAAGGTATTATTTTGAGTACTGAAACCATATCCGAGATTACCACCTTCTGGCTCGGCGCCAGCCTGGAGAGCCCGGACGCGGCGGACGGCCGCAAGGACTGGTGGTATAAGGGCGGCGCAACCGTCGATGATGATATTCGCGCCCGGTTCGCCAACTTCATCCCACGGGCCTGCGCGGGCGAGCTCATGGCATGGCAAGCCACGCCGGAGGGCGCCCTGGCGCTCATCCTGCTGCTCGACCAATTCACGCGAAACCTTTATCGCAATACGCCGGGGGCCTATGCGGGCGATGCCATTGCCTTCGAAATCATGACCCGGTCCATCGAACAAAAACTCGATACGGCACTGCCCCCGGTCTCCCGAATTTGGCTCTACCACCCCTTCCATCATGCCGAAGACATCCGCGATCAAGACCGGGGGCTGGCTCTGCTCGTTGAGCTTGGCCGGGAAGCGCCCACGGAATGGCGCGCTTATGTGGAACGCAGCATCGAGGGCTGGACCCGGCACAGAGACATCGTCGCCCGCTTCGGCCGGTTTCCCCATCGCAACGCCGTGCTGGCCCGAACTTCGACCGACGCGGAGCATGATTTTCTTAAGACGAATGGCGAAGCGTTCGGGCAGGGTCCGAAACCGGCGACGGCATGATCGATTTTCCGGTTCCAAACACTTGTTAGGACAGCCCATGAACAACGCAACCCCCGACTTGCACGCCTCTCTCACCGCCGCCCATCACGACCGGTTGAATGCGGTATTGGACGGCGATCTGGAGGCCCTCGCCAAGGTGGTTGGCGAGGACATGATCTATGTTTCCTCGTTCGGAAAGGCCCATACCCGCGCCGAGGTGATCGCCGCCTTTCAATCCGGCGCCATGAAAATCGAGCGTATGGATTCCTACGACATTTCCACGCGCATATATGGCAACATTGGCATTCTGATTTATCAAGCAGACACGAAAATGACCAACGGCGACGTCATTGTCGAAGGCGTCACCCGCTCGACCACCATTTACGAAATGCGCAATGGCCATTGGCTGATGATTTCACAGCACCAGTCGCCGGTTGCAGCGGATTAGAGCAACCGGTTCGGCGGGTGGTCGGACAGACAAGCAGCCACACAATCACCTGCATACTCAAGTGATTGGTTCAGACAGCATTAAAAATGCTCTGGCCGAGAGCTTGGCCGACAAGGCCGCTCGAAAACGGTTATCCGTTCAGAGCATCCTTCAAAGCCTTGCCAGCCTTGAATTTCGGCTGTTTAGAAGCGGCGATCTGAATGGTTTCCCCGGTGCGCGGATTGCGGCCGTCACGCGCGGCCCGGTCGGCAACGCTGAAACTGCCAAATCCAACCAGTTGGACGCTGTCGCCACTCTTCAAGGCGCCAGCAATTACGTCGAACACGCCGTCAATTGATTTGGCCGCATCGGCCTTGGACGTACCTGTCGCTTCGGCGACTGCCGCTGCAAGATCGTTCCTGTTCATCGAAGATTTCCCTCTGAATAATTGATAGAATCATGCCGATAATTATACAGCAATATGGCCATTGCGTCTGGCATGGCGCCGCAAAATGATCAATCAAGAGAGAGATGGACAATTCACTTTGAATGCTGCCATGCGTTCATCCGCGTCCGGGTTGAGGCAAATTCAATACCGTACGAATGTCAGTATGGCCCGGATAGGATTGGCGGCCGGCGGTTATGCGGCGTCCGCCTTGTCCAGCAAGGTCAACCGCCACATTTCGCGGTCATATCGGTCGTACTCGAAACCGGTGGCGGCATGCATGGTGCAACGATTGTCCCAGGCGACGATGTCGCCGGGCTGCCAGCTCCATTTCACCGTGAAATCCGGTCCGGTGATGTAGGGCAGCAGCTCGCGCAGGATAAGCACGCTGTCATCTTCGACACCTTCCAAATCCCAACTGTCCAATGCCGCCTCGGTCACCGGTTCGCCGGTCGGCACCACGGCGCAGGTTGAGCTGTTCAGCCCGTACAGGGCGGGGATGCCGCTGACGGGATGCTCAAGCACGATCGGCACCCGGTTGGGCGGATTGGCGGCGCGCTGTTCCGGCGTCAGGACTGGGTAGCCGGGGGAATACAGGCTGATCTTCTTGTCGTGATGGGCCAGGGAACAGACCGCTTCCAGCGGCCTCAGCTTGATCTTTGTGGCCTCGTCAAGCCTGGCGAAAGCGGCGCGGGTGTCCGCGAACAGGGTTTCAGCACCCATCGGCGGCGCCTGGCGGCAGTGAAAAACGGATCCGATCGGCGGCTGCTTCCGGAAGGTCGAGTCCGTATGCCAGACCGGGCGGCGGCTTTCCGGATTGTATTGAATGTCGCCATCGGAGGTGAGCTGTGGCACCTTCGCGAGCGATGCCTTGGGCTTGCCTGCCTCGTCCTTGGTGTTGCCGATGCGGAGGATCGGGAAGCCAGGCAACATCACCGCCTCGCGCGCCGTCTGCATCACCTCCTCGACCGCGCCGAAGACGCCCGACCAGGCCATCAGCTGCTCCGGCGAGGTTGCCGCAAGGTCGGGCCCGCGCACGGCGATCAGCCCGCCATGCAGGGTCCACAGATCAAGGACCTCGCGCTGGAAGCCACTGTCTTCGAGATCATGGCGGGTGACATTTTCGATCATCAGACCGAAATCGCCGTTCAAGGTGTGGGTTTTGTGCTGCATCTATTTCGTTCGATCCGTTCGTTGCCAAAATTCACGGTTCAAATCCGTTTCAAATCCGGTTCAAATCCGGTTCAAATCCGGTTCAAATATAATGCGAGAGAGGCGCCATAACAGCCCCAATCTCAAAACCGGCCCTCATTCCATCGACCGATACCACACGCCTACCAAAGCTTGATCGAGTCGTAAATCCGTACGTTTATGTCGGCCTGCATGCCGGGTGTCAGGTTCGGCGGCGGGTTGTCCAGGGAAATACGCACCGGTACCCGTTCGTAGGAACCGCCGAAGCGGTTATTGCCGTTTACCCGTGCGCCGAGGCCCATTTCCGCCGTCGTGATACGGCCGATCTGTTTTATCTTGCCGCTGAAATCCTCGAACGGGTGGGCTGAGAGGTTAATCAATACATCCTGGCCGACACGCAGATGGCGGAGCTGGCTTTCATCGATATAGGCCTCCACCCAGTAGAGGTTCGGGTCGTGCAGCATCATGATGTTGACGCCGTCCTCGACATATTCGCCGCGGAATTTGATGATCCGGCCAACGACGCCGTCGATGGGGCTGGTGATGTGGCGGTAGCTGGTCCACAATTCCTGCTGCCTAATCGAATCCTCGATCCTGGTTTGTTCGATGTCGGATATTTTGATTTCGTTATCGATGATCGAAATCTTGTTACGCGTCGCCCTTAGTTGCGCCAGTTCCTGCTGGGCAACGGAAATCCGGCCCGCCAGCAGCGTCGCCTCGCCTTCGAGGGCAAGGACTTTAACTTGTTCGGCGACAAGTGCTGTATCCGCAGTGAGTTTTCGTTCCACCAACAGCCTGACGCGCGATAGGTTCTTGTTGGCTAGTCCGAGGCGCCCTTCGATGGACAGGGATTCCCGCTTCATCGAACGGATCTTCACCAGTTGAGTTTCGATTTTAGAGGCAAGGTCGGTTTTGAAAACGGATCTTTCCGTCTCCAGGCCGGTACGCTTGGCCCGTTCAAGAGACAGGTCAGTCTGCAGCGACCTGATATTCAGTTTGATATCTTCATGGTGAAGAATAACCAAAAGCTGGCCCTTCTTGACCACGAAGCCTTCTTCGACGAGGACACTCTCGATCTTGCCGTCGACTTGCGCTGAAATGTTTGTAATATCCGTCTGGATCCGCGCGTTGTCCTCGTAAACATGCGTAAACCAGTAGAAAGCCTCATAGCTAACGGTCAGAAAAGCACCCACCAGGAGGATCCCTATGACGGTTTTTATGTTTCGCTTCAAATTCAAAAGATAATATCCGTGGCCGTAATCAAACGTAACTAATACCAAAGGTCATTGATAATAACCGTCATGCGAAAAGTTCGTCCGCTCTCCGCCCGAATTACAATAGCCTGATTTTAATACGGTATGCACCAATACTGCGATGGCACGATTTCATCAAACATTTTTACCCGTCAATTTGATTTGCCGTTTCCCAGCATGCACGCGGGCGGGCGGCTGGGCGGGCGCGGTGTAGTTGCGTGAGTATCGCGACGGATAGCCGATCCCCGGACCCCAGTATTCGGGCGACACTGAGCGACCCCAGTTTTCTGTCTTTTTGGATTGTCGGTGGCCTAACCGGCGTGGTCCGCTGGTTTCAGCTCCTGGCCCTGGGTGTCTACACCTTCGAGACCACGAATTCACCGCTGCTGGTCTCCACCGTACCATTATTGTGGATGCTGCCGCTGGCGCTTTTTGGGCCGCTCATTGGCGCTATCGCGGATAAAATGAACCGCAAGATGCTGTTCATCGGCTCTCTCGTCATGATCTCCTTGGTATCGGGTAGCATGGCGGTGCTGGCCTGGGCCGGGGATCTTGAATTCCAGCATATCGCGGTGGCCTCCTTTTTGAGTGGCATTTTCTGGGCGGCTGATATGCCGGTGCGGCGGCGTCTGCTTGGCGATCTGTCAGGCGGGGCCGTCTCCACGGCCATGAGCCTCGATGCCGCGACCGGCAATGCGACCCGTATGCTCGGCCCGCTGCTGGGTGGCTTGACCCTGCAGTTCGTGGGCCTGTTCGGCGTTTTCTTCTTCAGCGCCGTTGTCTATGCCGTTAGCCTGGTCATGGTTGCCGTGGCCAAGGTGCCCGGCCGCGCCTCTCCCCTGGGATCCTTCACCCTTATCAGCGAACTGCGCGCAGGCGTGCGTTATGTTCGTGGTGACAGGGTTTTGCGCCGCATCCTCGCCATTACCATCGCCTTCAATGTTTTTGGTTTCCCCTTCACCTCCATGATCCCGGTGCTGGGGCGCGATCATTTGGGGCTGGATGCGTTCATGGTTGGGGTTCTGTCCAGCCTGGAAGGGATGGGTGCGTTTGTCGGCGCCTTGCTGGTGGCCTGGATGGCGCGGCCGGCAAATTATTTCCAAATCTATCTCTGGGGTACCATCAGCTATATATCGTTGATTTTTTACCTCAGTATTTTGTCCTTCGTCGCGGGTGGGCCGTATCATTCCTTGGTCGTGGTCTCGATTGTACTGATGATGACCGGCATTGCCGGCGCCTGCTTCGCGGCGATGCAGAGTACCCTGACCTATCTCGGCGCCTCGCCCGAATACCGCAGCCGCGTGCTTGGCGTGTTGACCCTGTGCATTGGAACGGGGCCCATCGGTTTTTTCAACATTGGCTGGATGGCGAATATATGGGGGGCGCCCACGGCGTTATTCGTCAGCTCCCTGGAAGGCCTGTTTGTTTTGCTACTGTTGTGGCTGTACGCGGCGGACGAAAACAGCGCTTAGGGTTTAATATCAAGCAATACCAAGGTGCGGTGATAGAGACCCATATTCAACATAACGGCGGCACCCGATATTAGAGCAACCCGCATTCAATTGGATTCAATTGAATACGGATAAGTTGCTCTATCTTAAAGGTTTTAGCGCATGGCCTCGCGTTCAATTAAACGCGACATGCGCTAGGGTGCCGCCGCTTTGTTGGTTGCCTTGAGTGCGCCGTCGTTAAGCAGCCCGGCGCTTGCGGCGTCTCATCAGACCCAACCCGGCAAGGCCGAGGCCGAGAATGGCCAGGGTGCCTGGTTCGGGAATAGGGGATTGTTGGACGATCTGGAGGCCGGCGATAGCCGCGCGATTGCCGGTGACCTTGAAAATATTCAGCGAAAAACTTGCGCCGACGACATCGTTGAACCTGACGTAGTTTGCTAGGTTGGCGGTGGCGTTATTGGTTCCCGTCGCCTTCACGTATCCGCCAAAAGTAGGAATATCCTTACCATTTACATAGAAGACTGATGAGGTCCCATTCAGCACGGTCTTCGAAATAAAAGTAGGGTTGTCCGCGAAGTCACCGACATAAACAATCACGTCGTAGATGGAATAGGCGATGTTTCCCATGGAGACGTTAATTGGTGAGGTCGTACCGGAGGAGCCTTCCAAGTAGTCCTTATAAATCTTGGCATCGGCGTTGTTGGGGGCGCCAGAGATTGTCAATCCTTGACCCCCACTCCCAGCGTTCCAAGTGACCGTCGTTGACGTCGACGCTCCAGTATCGTCGCGGAGTACACCGCCGCCGGTAATATTCGCCGTCGAACCGGAATTGCCGAAGGAACCAGAAGTCCCGCTTGTGTTGTTCCAGTTCGTTTGCGCCACGAGGCCCGCGAGGTCACTCGCTCCTAACGGGTTCGGGCCTGCTGCGAATACATCCCTGTTCGTGGTAAAATTCAAGGCGATGCTCGCGGCTTGCGCGACACCGCCCGATACCAACGATATCACCGCCACTGTTGCAACGGTCCTGCACAAGGCGACCGCAATCGATTTGATATGTTTCATATTTGTATCCCCCGCTGGAAATATTGAATTTGTCTATCCGCGACATCGTTACGGTAATATTTATGCAACAATTGTGCCAATTTTCTTACAAAATTTATCTGTGTAAATTCAATGAATTAAAAGGAACGGTGATATTTGAATTACAAAAAGTGTAAAATATTCCGACACTTTTTCCGGATCATCCCAAAATTTGCGAATCCGTTCGACACCACCAACTCAATCAAATCGAATAGCCGCATGCGGGAAAGACAAATGGCGGAGAAACGATGAACGCCGGTCCGCGGCAGGATTTTTGGGCGAGGTGAAGATCGGCGGACTATTCACATTTGCAACGATCGCGCCATTGTTCCGCTCCAGTGATATTGTTATAGGCTATGCCCCGACACCAACGAGGTTTAGGAACGCCATGCTGCGCGCCTTGTACGACTGGACCATGAATCTGGCTGGCCACCGCCATGCCAATTGGGCGCTGGGCGCCGTCTCCTTCATTGAAAGTTCCGTGTTCCCGGTGCCCCCCGATGTGATGTTGATACCCATGGTTCTGGCCCGGCGCCACAAGGCGTTGTTGATCGCCACGATCTGTACCGTCGCCTCCGTCCTGGGCGGACTGGCGGGCTATGCCATCGGCTTCTATCTGTTTGAGTCCATCGGGCAACCGATCTTGAACTTTTACGGCTACGGCGAAAAATTCGCCTCGTTCCAAAGCCGCTACAATGAATGGGGCGTCTGGATTGTCCTGATCGCCGGCGTGACACCCTTTCCCTATAAGGTGATTACCATCGCCTCGGGCGTCACGGGGCTGAGCCTGCCAGTGTTTTTGGTGGCCTCAATCGTCGCCCGCGGCCTGCGGTTCGCCATCGTCACGGCCCTGTTGTGGCGCTTTGGCGAGCCGATCCGCGAATTCATCGAACGCTATCTGGGCATCTTGTTCACGGTTTTCATGATCCTGCTGATCGGCGGCTTCGCGGTCGTCAAGCTGGTCTTGTAGAGGAAGCCATCGTGCGGCAATTGCTCAACCCGACAACAGCCATGGCGCTTTTGGTACTGGCCTCGGCCACGGCCCTGGGCGCCGCCTTTGTCAGTCAATACGGCTTTGATCTGCAGCCATGTGTTCTGTGTATCTATCAACGCTGGCCCTACGTCATTGTTATTGCCCTGTGCCTTATCGGACTGACCCCGAGGGCGCGGGAGCTGGCGCCATGGGTACTCATGCTGACGGCGCTAACCCTGGCGGTTAATTCGGGCATCGCCGTCTACCATGTGGGGGTGGAGCAGCATTTGTGGGCGGGTAGCGAAGGCTGCGTCGGGCCCTCTGGCGCGCCCCAGACCCTGGCTGCCCTGCGCGCGCAGATCATGGCCACTCCCGTTACCCGGTGCGATGAAATCGCTTTTTCACTGTTTGGTGTTTCCATGGCGGGCTACAACGTCCTATTCTCTCTTGGCTTGGCCCTTTACGCTGGCGTGGCCGGCCGGCGGGCAGGCAAGCAACCTGGAACAATAGGATGACGCCGCTGTAATGACCGCCCAAATGACTTTGGACTATCACATGCCCAACCGGGCCCGCCCCGCCACTCTGCCCGGCGATCGGACGGGAGGGGCGGATGTGGCCGCGATGTTACGGGTCGATCAGGCCGGGGAACTGGGCGCCAAGGCGATCTATCGGGGGCAAATGGCGGTGCTGGGCCGGCAAGCCTGCGCGCCGCTGCTGGCCGAAATGGAAGCACAGGAAGCGGAGCATCTGGCCGCCTTCGATAAACTGGTGGTGGACCGCCGTGTCCGCCCCTCGGCCCTATCGCCCCTGTGGCGGGCGGCGGGTTATGCCCTGGGCACAGTAGGCGCCTTGGTGGGAGAGCGGACGGCCATGGCCACCACGGTGGCGGTGGAAGAGGTGATCGAGGGCCATTATCAAGAACAACTAGACAGGCTGAGTGAAGACGAAGCCGAACTGCGGGCGACAATTGCGGAATTCCGCGATGATGAGTTGAAACACCGGGACACGGCATTGCAAAATGGCGCCGAAGAGGCGCCCGCTTACCAAATATTAAGCCGAAGCGTTAAAGCTGGCACCAAGCTGGCAATCTGGCTGGCGCAACGTGTATGAAACTGGATTGAAACCGGACTGAGACGGGCCGGATGGTAACTTGAGCAAGGTGGGGAAATAGGCAAAATCATGATCAGGCCAATCCGAAACGCGGACAGCCGCGTGCCGTTCCCACCACTGCTGTCTTGGCCGCTGCTGGCAATGTTCGCGGCCGCCATCATCCTGCATATCCCCACGTCCGCCGCCGCCAAGGGCACCCATGACCTGATCATGGAGCTGGCGGCGGAACAGGGCGTCACCCTCAACGAAGAAGAAACCGCCGTCCTGCGCCGCGCCGTGCCCATCGTCGGCCGCCGCTACCTGCGTGAGTTGGACCCGACGCCGCTGTTGAAGGAAACCATGCGGGGCGTCAAGGAATACGATGCCGCCCTGGCCGCGATGCGCAAGAAAGCAGCCGCCGAAAGACAGGCTGCCGGGAAAGAAGCCGCGGCCGAGAAACCCATCGGCGCCTTTCGCCGGGTCGCCCTGGCCCTGAACAAGGGCTTGAACGTTCTGGACGCCCATAGCGCCTATCTCGATCCCGAAAGCTACGACGAATTGAAAATCCGCATCAGCGGCAAGTTCGCCGGCCTGGGACTTGAAGTCACCATGGACGAAGGCCTGGTCAAGGTCATCGCCCCGATCGACGATACCCCGGCCCAGCGCGCGGGCATGAAGGCCGGCGACAGGATCAGCCATGTTGACGGCACCCCCATTAAGGGCATGACCCTGCGCGAAGCGGTGGGCCGCATGCGCGGCCTGGTCGGCACCACTATCCGCCTGACCGTGCTGCGCGCCGATGTTACCAAGCCGTTCGAAGTTTTGATCGTACGCGATATCATCCGGGTCCCGGCGGTCCGCCACACGGTCGAAAAAGATCATGGCTACATCCGGATTTCAGGCTTCTCTCAGCGCACGGAACCGGGCCTGCGCAAGGCCGTGGCCAATATTGAGGATACCCTGGGCGGTGACAGCCTGGGCCTGATCATCGACCTGCGCAACAACCCCGGCGGCCTGCTGCGGCAGGCGATCCGGGTCTCCGACGTGTTCCTGGACCGGGGCACCATCGTCTCCGTGCGCGGGCGGCTGGAAGAGGATAACGAACTTTTCAAAGCCAGGGACGGCGACCTGGCGGCGGGCGGTACCGTTGTCATTTTGGTCAACGAAGGCACCGCATCGGCGGCGGAAATCGTCGCCGGCGCGCTGAAGGAGAATGACCGGGCGATCATTATCGGCAACCGCTCGTTCGGCAAGGGTTCGGTTCAAACCATATTCTCAATGGGCGATTCCGGCGCCCTGCGTCTGACCACGGCGCTGTATTACACGCCGTCGGGCCGGACCATCCAGGCCTGGGGCATCCTGCCGCATTTATTGATCGAGCATGACCGCCAGCAAGCCGGCCGGCGGGAAGAAGAACTGCAAGGCGCCTTGAGCCGGGGCCAGGGCATCCCCCCCGCCGTGGGCCCGCGCGCCAGTATAACCGGCGAACGCTGCAACGAACTGCTGACGGAAAAGATCGAGGACCATGACCGTGCCTGCGCCGTGGCCTTGCTGCGGGCGGGAGGCCTGGACCGCCTGATCCACCTTGCCGCCAGCCTGGCGGACGACAGCGGCACGAAAACCCGGCGGCAATGACGGGGGTATTTCGGCGCGCCGCCAAATTGCCGCACAAGAAAGTCTTGGCCCCTGGGGCTCGTTGGTGTAAATCGTAGGTATTGTTGCGGAAGGGATCGGTTATGCATGAGTTATTTCTGTTGATTGCGGTGATGGTGGCCACGTTCATCCTCATGGGCGGCATGATGGTCCTGTTTAGCGGGTATTTCTCCCAGCGCGAGAAAATCGACCGCGAAGCTGGCCGTTAAGAATCTTTTAGGCCGGCCGCCGGCTGACAGCCCAATTTCAAATGCGAACCATTGATCGCGTACCCGTAACGTCATTTTGATGGATGTAAGCGTACACCATGACCGCCATGACAGATGACCAGCTTGCCTTTCTTGACGCCACGGACCAGGCCGATCTGGTTCGCCTGGGCGAGGTCAGTCCCAGCGAACTGGTCGAGGCCACGATTGGCCGTATTGAACGCCTGAACCCGGCCTTGAACGCGGTTATCACCCGCATGGATGACCACGCACGCGAAGCAGCCAAGAATAGCCCCAAAAACACTGCCCTTGACCCCAAGACGCCCTTCCCCGGCGTGCCGTTCCTGTTGAAGGATCTGATCGCCGAATATGCCGGCGTCCGTATTGCCGAGGGCAGCCAATTCCTCGATGGGCGCTGCATCTCGAGAGAGGATAGTGAACTGGTGGTCCGCCTGAAGAAATCCGGCGTCCTTATCGCGGGCAAGACCAACACCCCGGAATTCGGCCTGCTGCCCACCACGGAGCCGGCCTTGTTCGGCCCCTCCCGCAACCCTTGGGATACCCGGCTGGGCACCGGTGGCTCGTCGGGCGGCTCGGCGGCGGCGGTGGCGGCGGGGATCGTCCCTATGGCGCATGCCAACGACGGCGGCGGCTCGATCCGCATACCGGCGTCGTGCTGCGGTTTGTTCGGGCTGAAGCCAACCAGGGGGCGCAACCCAATGGGCCCGGATTATGGCGATGCGGGCAGCGGCCTGGCGGTGGAACATGCCGTTACCCGCAGCGTGCGCGATAGTGCGCGGCTGCTGGATGCCACGTCCGGCCCGGATCTGGGCGATCCCTATTGGGCCCCGCCCCCCGAACGCCCGTTCGCCGACGAGGTCGGCCGGGATCCCGGCGCCTTGCGCATCGGGGTTTCACTCCACGCCCTGACCGGCGCCGATATCCACCCGGAATGCCGCCAGGCGGTCGAGGATGCGGCCAAACTGTGTGAGGATTTGGGCCACAAGGTCGAATGGGCGGCGCCGGAATATGATGAACGGCGCTATCTCAAGGCCTTTGGCGCGGCCTGGACGGCGTTTGCCTCCTGGGCCATTCGCGATTGGTCCAACAAATTCGATCTAACGCCCAGCGAAGAGCAGTTTGAACCCAATACCTGGCAGATGTACCTGAGCGGCGAGCGCCGCTCGTCCGGCAGTTATCTGCGCTCCGTTCAGGATATTCAACGAACCGCGCGCCAGGTTGCCGGGTTTTTCGAGACTTACGACATGACCTTGACGCCGACCCTGGCGCGGCCGCCGGTGCCCTTGGGTTATTTCGCCTGGGATCAGGGCAACCGGGACGAATTCCTCTCCCACCTGGGCGAATTTTCCGGCTTCACCTCCATCGCCAACGGCACCGGCCAGCCGGCCATGTCCGTGCCCCTGCACTGGACCGCCGACAATTTGCCCGTGGGCGTGCATTTCATGGCCCGCTATGGCGCCGAAGGCAGCCTGTTCCGCCTGGCCGCCCAATTGGAGCAGGCCCGCCCCTGGGCCCACCGCCGCCCCCCCGTGGCCGCTTGAACGCAATACGGCCAGATCACCAAATCAACGGCGCAAAAATCCACGACGGCAAAGCCGGCATTTTACTTGCCTGTTGGCAACGGCCTCAATCCACAGGCAATCGCGTCATTGTCTTTTTGCATTCTTTGCGGAGATTGTGGGCAGCTGATCCGGCACCCGTGAAACTCATGGCGAGAGAGTGAGCGATTGGCGCCTTGCCCGAAAAATCAACAATAAATTTGCCAAGTCCCGGCCCGAACTCAAAAATCAAAGGATCATTGGCATTAAATGACAGAGTTTCAGACTTCCATTCGCGAATTCCGCCACGAGCATAAAACGTCGTTGAGTCACCGATCGCGACGGTGTCCTTGATAAGCAGCACAAGTTCGACTTTTGTAGGCCCGCTATCGTCTGCGGGACAAGTTTCGTTGAAGACGTAAGTTCCATTGAATTCACTCGTGTCCCGGCTCGAAGCCGACACAGTAGCCTCCCGTTTCAATGTCCAGTCGCACTTGTCGTTGAATGTGGCGATGGGCGCCGGGCCGGACATATTCACTTTCAAGGTGCCGGCTCCGGTATCGATTGCCACGGAACCGCCGCGTCCGATGGATTTCTCTACACTCCGCCACATATGGTGATCGGTACCGTTGCTATAGATAGTTGAAAACAGACCAAAATTCACACTTGTCCCTTGAACTGCGAGCTTGAGACGGAGCTTAACATCCCAGCGGGATTCGACTATATCGCTTTTGGCGCAGGTTTCCGTCAGGCGATAGACGCCATCGAGGTTGTTCCTGTCACTGCCTTCTAATCGTAATTTCATAAAAATGGTCACTTTTCCAGGGCTGGCCGCGACCATACTGGCGGATTGGCCGCCGCCCTCACCATTGGCCCGCACCAAATTTCCGCGGAGAGTGGCGAAATCTATATAACCCCATCTGATGGAGGCACCCCTTAAGGTGCCGTCCGGTTTGACCGCCCCCGAGATCGTCCAGTCCCGTCCCGGCGGCAGCCACCACAGCCCGGAGCATTGAAACGAATTGCTGAATTGAAGACTTTTCAGAGCGACGGCGATTTTGCAGATTACGTCTTTCTGCTGGGCGACCTGAAACCGCAATTCACCAATCCAGCGGCCATTGTGGTCGATGGTGCCGACAGGTTCCGTTCCAGCCGCCTGTGCCTGCGCCGGCCGGTCAAGCGCGGCGAAGCAAACCGCCACAAGAAAAAGCGCGCACGCGCAAATACCGGCTTGAAATGCGATTCTTTTCATTTCCCGACTCCCGCCAGCTTCAAACCCTTGGTAATACGGTCGATATCGGATTGCCGTTTGAAACCCCAGGAGGCAATATTGGCCTGCGTAAAGTAGCTTTGTGGAATGCCCTGGCTTTGCTTCAATTTGGCCAACCCTTCGACGGCATCCCGTGCCGCCTCCGTCTCGCCCAGCAATCCTTGGCTTGCGGCCAACAGGAACCACAAATGCACATTGTCCGGATTATCCTGAACCGCCAGCCTCAACAACGCGGCGGCCTCGGCCGGATTGCCGTTGCCTAATTTCGCCAACGCCAATGCATAGGCAAAGCGCGAGGGATTGTGCGGATCGAGGCGCATGGCGTAACTAATTAACTGCAGTGCCGCGTTAGGTTCGCCAAGGAATGCCAACTGCTCCGCCAGACCAAGATAGCCGCCCGGATCGCTTGGACTTGCTTTAATGGCCTTTTTCGCACCGACAATGCCAGGATGATCCTTGGTCTTGTCCGTCAGGTTCCTCGATAACAGTTCCGGCCTCTCCGCCGTCAGTTCCACCTCCAGCTCCTTGACGATTTTTGCGGTGACGATGTCCTGCAAGGCAAATATATCCGACAAGGAGCCGTCATAACGTTCCGCCCATAGATGAAGGCCGCTGGTCCCCTCGATCAACTGGGCGTTGATGCGCACCATGTCACCGACCTTCCGCACACTGCCTTCCAGCACGTGGGTCACCCCCAGTTCACGCGCAACCTGCTGCACGTTCACCCCCTTGCCCTTGTAGGTGAAGACGGAATTGCGGGCGATCACAAAGAGCCCGGAAACCTTCGAAAGATCGGTGATCAGGTCCTCTGTCAGGCCATCGGCGAAATAATCTTGGCTGGGGTCATCGGAAACATTATCGAACGGCAGCACGGCAATCGATGGTTTGTCGGGAAATTTCAGGACCGGCGCCCGTGGCTCTGCCGGCCCCGGCGAGGCGACCGACGGCTTATCGGGGTCTGGCCCCAACGACGCCTTGCGATCCGTTGGCAATACATTATCCGGCGTGCCCGGTTCCGAAGGTGGCGACCCCCAACCCAGAACATAAACAGCGAGGCCTAAACCCGCCAAAAATAAAAGGGTGGTGGTCGCCATCCCGGAGAAAAAACTCCTGCGTCCTGGTTTCTCCGACACGGTTGGTGGAGGCGTGGCGGTGTCCACTTTCACCGATCCGGATTTCGATTTCGATTTCAGGCCGTAGGCATGCACGGGTTCAGGGATATTCTTTAGACGCAGTGGGCCCAAATCCTCGAACTCGAACGGCAGTATATGGCGGACCTGCTCAAATACGCTGGCGGCTATGCACAGACCGCCTATTTCACACTGACCTTCAAGGCGGGCCGCCACATTGACGCCATCGCCCAACAAGTCGTCGTCATCAATCATGACATCGCCAATGTTAATGCCGATGCGGAACCTCAGACGACGGTCTTCCGATAGCTCCTTGTTGCGGCTCTCCATTTCCTCCTGAATATCTTTGGCGCACCGTACCGCATCGACCGGGCCTGCGAACTCCGCCAATACGCTATCCCCAGCCGAGCCAAAGAAGCGGCCCCTGTGGCGTTCAAGAAGGCCATCGATTATCGCGCGTCGGTCTTTCAAAGTGTGGCGCGTGGCTTCCTCATCGGCACGCATGAGACGTGTGTAGCCGGCGACGTCGGCCGCAAGAATTGTGGTAAGTTTTCTAGCCAATGCTCAGTCCGGTAAGTGCCGCCCCTGCAAATGCACGGCAACTGTAACCGAATTCTTACCGAATTAATAGCTGGCGGGTGCGCGCGTTAGTAATCCACAGTCCTATTTCCATGACACCCCTTTTTGCTTTTTGCACCGTCCGACGGCAGCCAGGAAGTGCTCTAGGAATCCATGCCCCGATCGGCGGCCTCCGCGGCGCGGCGCAGGGCGGCGGCGTAGCGGGCGGATAGCTTGGGGTCTTGAAACGGCAGGCGCATCCCGTCGAGATATTCGTTCAGGTAGTTTTCGCTGATCCGCCGTTGCGACCGGATGGCCGCCGCCGCGGCCGCCAGCTCGCCGTTTTCGGCCAGGCAGGCCGCCAGGATGACGTGGTTGGCCGGGGCATTGGGTTCCCGTTCAATGGCCCGCCGCATGAATTCGATACCTTCATCAAATTGGTCCAGGGCAAAGCAGGCAAAGCCCTGGGCGGCGAGCATGAAACCGAGCCACAAATCGCGGGGGCTCAACCGCATGGCCCGGCGGATATGGCGGGTGCCATTCTTCGCCTCGCCCGATGCGATGGCAATGACGCCCATCATCATCAGGGTCATTGTGCAATTGGGGTTCAGGGCATGAGCCTGATCCAGGTTTCTCACGGCAGCGGCGAAATCACGTTCGATATAGTTGATCCAGCCCAGGGACATATAGGCATTGTGGTCGTTACGATCGAGCGTGCGCATTTTCTCCGCCGCCTCGCGGGCGCGCCGCAATACGGCCTCCGGGTCGGCGACCTTGCGGGCAAAGGCGAGCAGGAAATTAGCCAGTGCAATCGTCCACCAGGCCTGGCGGCAGTGGGGATCCAGTGCGGCGGCCTGTTCCGCCAGCTTCATGCCGTCGGCGTAAAGCGCCGGTTCGGCCTCCGCCCGGCTTCGGTCGAGCAAGGCGCGGGCCCGCCAGGCCATCTCCTGGCCGCGCAAGCTACCCGCTACCGTTTGGCCGGCCCGGCTGATTTCCGCCATATCGATTTCCGGCTTGATGACAACGGCAATACTCTCGGCGATCTGGTCCTGCAGGGCGAATATATCGCCGATGGGGCCGTCGTAGCTTTCGGACCAGATATGCTTCGTTGTTGGCGCATGGATCAACTGCGCCGTGACGCGAAAGGCCTCGTCACGGCACCGCACGCTGCCCTCTAAAATATAGTCGACCGCCAATTCGAGTCCGATCTTTTTAATATCAATGGCCGGCCCGCGATATTGAAACGAGGAGTTCCGCGCGATCACCGTCAGGGCCTTGAAACGGGATAACTGGGAGGTGATGTCCTCGCTCAGGCCATCGGCGAGATAGTTCAGTTTGGTGTCGTCGTTAAGGTTCGCGAACGGCAGCACCGCGACCGACAGGCCATCGTCCCGGGCATGCGCCGGTGCGGTCCGCGCGGCATCGTTCATGGCCGCGCCGATAGCGCCCTCGCCGGTGACGTCGCCAATAAAGCGAAAGCCCTGGCCCCGTAATGTTTTGATAAAACGAGGGTCGCCCACATCATCGCCAATGGCCTTGCGGACGCTGAAAATACAACCGCTCAAGGTAGCGTCGCTGACCGTCAGGCCCGGCCAGCCATGGCTTAACAGATCATCCCGGCTCACCACCTTGTCCCGGTTCAAAATCAGGTAAGCGAGAACGTCAAACACCTTGGCCCGGACATGTACGGCCGCGCCGTCCCTGTGTAACTCCCGCCGCTCCAAATCCAACTCACACTCACCAAACACCAACAACATCGTACAATGGCCTTCCCACTCGAGCATGTCCTCTTTGAAGATGCCCGGTTTCTTAAGAAAAGAGCGATTTCTTCCGACACTCCCGCGAAGCTCGCAGCATCGTCAAATTGCAAGCCAAATGCGCATGTCTGTCAAGCATGTTCGCCCATGCACGCCAAATGGGCAAGGGGCAGGACCGGCAAGGATGAAATCGAAAGATAATTGAATATAAATATCAAGCAAGGGCGCGCAATCCCTGTCAACCTGCACTAGCGTTTCGTGAGGGCGAAATTCAAGTGATCGGGAGCATGGTCTTTTTAATCATGCCCGGACACTTAAGAAAAGAGCAATTGAACCAATCACTTGGGTCGGGCCAAATACGTCTTGGGCCACGCCGGGTAATTGAAAATTGCTCTAGGAGTAGAATGCAATGTGGTTGCACCGCCCTTTCCAGAATTCGAGACGAATCCTCCTCGGGCTGACCTTCCTATTGAGCGCGCCGTTCGCCTTTCCCGGCCCTTCCCGGGCGGTGACGGGCGGCATTGGTAACGACGGCGACCCAACACCCGGCGTCTGGGACGGCGCTAAATTCATTAGCAATCAGGGCACCATTTCCCAGGTAAACCCGGTATTTCATGCCGCGGGATGGAAAAATTGGCGTTTGATCAACCTATCTTGAAAAGATGCATTGGTTATTAAACACCACTATTACGAGTTTCTAGATGTGTATATATTAGGAGTGCGAATATGTTGAACATTATATTCAGTGGGTTTGTTGGTTTAATGGCCCTTGCCATGGCCGGATCGGCGAATGCGTCCGTCATTTTGATCACCGATATAAACGATCAATTGATCGGCGCCAACAATGTGGAGGTTAACGGAACGTTTTACAATGTGACCTTCCAGGATGGTTCATGCGCGTCCGTATTCAGCGGCTGCGACAACGCCGGGGATGACTTTGACTTCACGGACAGCGGCGGCGCGCAAGATGCCAGTACCGCGTTGGTGCTGCAAGTCTTTAACCCGTCTATATTCGGATCGGAACCCATTCGGATTTCCGGCTGTGATATCGCGGAAAACTGCAGGGTTGCGACGCCTCATGCCCTGACCCTCTCTATCAACAATGACCTTCTTTTTAACGCCAAAATCGCAAATATCTTCTCTGGGAGTTCTAATACCGTCGGGTCGCTCAACTCCTTCCCCAGCAGTAATTTCATCCTCTCGCAAGGCGGATTTGATCCGGATGCGACATTTGCCAGGTTCACCGCCGTCACCGTTGAATCCAGCATCCCGGAGCCGAGGACCCTGGCCCTGTTCGCCATCGGCCTCGCGGGATTGGGTTTCATGAAGCGGCGGGAGATGAAGGCGGCCTGACGCCCCATCGGCCTCGTGTGTTTTCTGGTGGGGATCGGGTTGATCCAAGCCCCGGCGAAAACTCAATGTTTCGTGATGCCCCTGAGGGCCTGATCGCCCCATAGCGCCTCGAGCCGGGCGTCGCGGCCGCAGCCGTAGCGGTAGAGTTTGTAGCGCAGGGGGTTTTCCTTGTAATAGCCCTGATGATAGCCCTCGGCCGGGTAGAAAGTCCCGGCGTCCTCGATCGGCGTGACGATGGGTTTTTTCAGTATGCCGGAGTCCTGCAAGGCTTGTTTCGAGGCTTCGGCCTGGCGCCGCTGTTCGGGCGAGGTCACGAAAATCGCGGTTTCATAGCTGACGCCGCGGTCGCAGAACTGGCCGCCGCCGTCGGTCGGATCGACACTGCGCCACAACACATCCAGCAGGGTTTCATAGCTGACAAATTTTGGGTCATAGACGATCCGCACCGCCTCCCGGTGGCCGGTACCCCCGGCGCTGACGGATTTGTAGGTCGGGTTTTCCAAGCTGCCGCCGGTGTAGCCCGAGGTGGTTTCCAGCACGCCGGGAACGCCGTCGAAATCGGACTCGACACACCAGAAACAGCCCCCCGCGAAGATCGCCACGGCTTTTTCGCCGCCCGCCGTTTCGTTGCCCGCCGTGGCGCCCCAACTTATGAAAACAGTCACGAAGACGGTCATGGCGGCTGCCACGGTCCGGATGGCTCTTGCGATCATTGAAGTACTCCCCATACCAAACAAATATAGAGACTTACCTAATGTCTGTCCCCGTGATCGGCCAGTCCGGCACGATCAATTTCGCGGCACTGAAAATTTTACGCCCGTGCTATGTGACCGGACGGTTTCATGCTCTAAACTGATCCTTGCGTAATTACGGCGGGCGGGGAGGCCCCAGTACATGTTTGATGACTTATGAGCGATCTTCAGTCCCAGTTCGCCGGTACCCAAGCTGTCCTGGAACAGCACCGCTTTGACGTCGGCCCGTTGGCGGAATACATGTCGGCCCATGTGGACGGCTTTTCGGGCGAAATCGAGCTGAGCCAATTCAAGGGCGGGCAATCGAACCCCACCTACCGCATTGACGCAGGCGGCCAATCATATGTGCTGCGGCGCAAGCCGCCCGGTGAATTGCTGCCCTCGGCCCATGCCGTGGACCGGGAATACCGCGTCATCACCGCCCTGGGTCAGACGGATGTGCCGGTGCCCAAGACCTATTGCCTGTGCGAGGATACGGAGGTCATCGGCACCGCCTTTTACATCATGGAAATGGTCCAGGGCCGGGTGCTGTGGGATGGCGAACTGCCGGAGATGAACCGGGACGAGCGGGGCGCGGTCTACCGCTCCATCAACGAGGCCATGGCCGCCCTGCATAAGGTGGACTACAACGCCATCGGGCTGGGCGATTTTGGCAAGGTCGGGGAATACCGGGAGCGGCAGATCCATCGCTGGAGCAAGACCTACCGTATATCGGAGATGGAGCCGATCCCGGCCATGGACCGGTTGATCGAATGGCTGCCCGAGAATATTCCCCCCGGCGATGAAACCACCCTGATCCACGGCGATTACCGCCTGGACAACATGGTGTTTCACCCCACCGAGCCAAGGGTCGTGGCACTGCTGGATTGGGAACTGGCCACCCTGGGCCACCCGGTGGGGGATTTCACCTACACCCTGATGGGCTGGCGCCTGGACAAGGAGTTGTTCCGGGGCATCGCCCAGGCCGATTTGCCAGCCTTGGGCATCCCCACCGAGGATCAATACATCGCCCATTATTGCGCCATGACCGGACGGGACGGCATCGAAAACCTGGAATGGTATCTGGCCTATAACATGTTCCGTCTGGCGGCCATTCTGCAGGGTATCGCCCTGCGCGCCCAGGACGGCACCGCCGCCTCTCCCCATGCCGTGGAACAGGGCCGCCGCGCCCGCCCCCTGGCGGAGGCGGCCTGGAAACAGGTGGAAAGCCTGGTTTGAATAAATGAGTATGGACGACATGAGCGCCTATCAAAACGAAACCATCCCCGTGCGCGAGGCCCACCGCCTGGACGAAGAAAAGCTGCGGGCCTATCTGGCGGACCACATGGACGGCATTGGCGATGACATCACCCTGCACCAGTTCGCCGTGGGGCAATCCAACCCGACCTACATGGTCAGCACGGCCGGCCACGACTATGTCCTGCGCAAGAAACCGCCCGGCACCCTGCTGCCGTCGGCCCACGCGGTGGACCGGGAATACAAGGTCATCACCGCGCTCGGCGGATCGGACGTGCCGGTGCCCAGGACCTATCTGTTGTGCGAGGACGAGGATGTGCTGGGCACCGCCTTTTTTGTCATGGACAAGGTGGAGGGCCGGGTGCTGGACGACCAATTCGCCCCGGCCTTCAGTGCCGGGGAACGCACGGCCGTCTACGACCATTTGATGGAGGTCTTGGCGGCCCTTCACGCGGTTGACCACAACGCCGTGGGACTAGGCGAATTCGGCCGGCCGGGGAACTATTACGTCCGCCAGATCAACCGCTGGACAAAGCAGTATATCGCTTCCCAGACGGTCGATATTCCAGCCATGGACCATTTGATGAAATGGCTGCCCGACAATGTGCCCGAGGACGACACCACGACCCTGGTGCATGGCGATTATCGCCTGGGCAACTGCATCGTGCATCCAACACAGCCCCGCATCAGCGCCGTGCTGGATTGGGAATTGTCCACCCTGGGCCATCCCCTGGCCGATCTGGCCTATTGCTACGTGGCCTGCTTCATGGCCACCGGCGAGCCGGCGGAATTATTGCCGGGCCTGCCCACAGAGGATGAATTCATCCAGCTCTATTGCGCCCGGACCGGCCGGGTTGGCGTCCCGGACTGGACCTTCTACAAGGTGTTCCAATTGTTCCGTCTGGCCGCCATCGTCCAGGGCGTCTACAAGCGCGGCCTGGACGGTATCTCCTCCTCCGCCAAGGCGGTGACTTATGGCGATAAATGCCGCGACCGGGCCGTCGCCGCCTGGGCCATGGTCAATGGCTAGCCCGTCCCGTGGTTGAATTCCTCGACAGTGTCGCCGCCGCCGAGACGCGCAATAAATCCCTGCTTTGTGTCGGCCTGGATCCCGACCCCGAGCGCCTGCCCGAACATCTGCGCGGTGCGCCCGATGGCGTCTTCCAGTTCTGCAAGGAGATCGTCGATGCCACCCATGACCTGGTGCTGGCCTTCAAGCCGCAGATCGCCTATTTCGCGGCCCAGGGCGCCGAAGGGCAGTTGCGCCGCCTGATCGCCCATATCCACGACACCACCCAGATCCCCGTGATCCTGGATGCCAAGCGGGCCGATATCACCTCCACCTCGAAAATGTATGCCAGGGAGGCCTTCGAGATTTATGGCGCCGACGCGCTGACCGTGAACCCTTATTTTGGTCTCGATTCCCTGCAGCCGTTTTTGGATTATGCGGACAAGGGCATCATTATTTTGTGCCGCACCTCCAATCCCGGCGCCGCGGAGTTGCAGAATATCATGACCGAAGACGGCATTCCGGTCTTTGAAGTGGTGGCGCAAAAGGCCGCCCGCGAGTGGAACGGCAACGGCAATATTCTGCTGGTCGCGGGCGCCACCCATCCGGGCGAGCTGGCCCGCATCCGCCAGATCGTCGGCCCCATGACGTTGCTTATTCCCGGCATCGGCGCCCAGGGCGGCGACGTCCGGGCCATGATCGAGGGCGCGCGCGGCGGCGGCGTCATCATCTCCTCCTCCCGCGCCGTGATCTTCGCCGGATCGGACAAGAATTTCGCCGACGCCGCCCGCCAGGCCGCCCTGGCCACCCGCGACGCCATCAACGACGCCTTCCACGCCGTTTGCAACGATATCCGGGCGTAGAGCCGGACTTTGATATCAGCCTCACTGTCTTGCCCGCGCAGGCGGGCAAGACAACGGGATCTGGATTGAATTTGTTGAAGAGCAACTGCCGTCCGGTGTTTTGCCCCCGTTACCGCTTCCGCAGATTATTGAGGAACTTGATCAGCGGCAGGGCGAACAGGATGATGGCGACGGCCATGATGGTGCCGGAAATCGGGCGTTCGAAGAAAATCATCACATCGCCGTGGGAACCGATCAGGGATTGCCGCAGGGCCGGCTCGGCCAGGGGGCCGAGGACGATCGCCAGGACCGCCGGGGCCATGGGGTAGTCGAGCTTGCGCATGAGATAGCCGGCGACGCCGAAGATCAGCATCAGCCACACATCGTGCATGTCCTGGGTCGGCACATAGCCGCCGATCACGCACAGCACGAAGATGATCGGGGCGAGAATGGTGAACGGCAGCTTCAGGACCCAAATAAAGACCGGAACAAAACCGATGTTGATAAACAGCGCGAACAGGTTGGCCACGTACAGAGAGGCGATCAGGCCCCAGACGAAATTCGGATGGTCGACAAAGACCAGGGGCCCCGGCTCCAGCCCCCAGATGACCATGCCGCCGAGCAGCACCGCCGTGGTCGGCGAGCCGGGAATGCCCAGGGTCAGCATGGGCAGCATGGAACCGGTGCTGGCGGCGTTGTTGGCGGCTTCCGGCGCCACCACGCCGTCCACGTTGCCCTTGCCGAAGCTGTCGGGATCCTTGGCCATGGTTTTGGCGACGCCGTAGGCCATGAGCGAGCCCGGCGTGGCCCCGGCGGCGGGCAGAATACCGACGAAGTAGCCGAGAAACGAACCCATGATCATGGTCTTGGCCGAGGCGCGGAGTTCCCGCAGGTTATCAAATACGCGCTGGAAGGTGACGGTCGCCTTCGACATCATGACATCGCCCTGGCTGGTCTCGATGGTCCACAGCATCTCGCCGATGCCATAGATGCCGATGGCCAGCACCAGGAAATTGATGCCGTGGTAAAAACCTGTGATATCGCCAAAGATCAGGCGCGGTTCGCCGCTGATAATATCCAGGCCGACGGCGCTGAACACCAGCCCGATGAAGATCGAGAACAGGGTTTTCGGGATGTCGTCGCCCGCCAGGCCGATAAACGTGGCGAAGGCCAGCATCATCAGCGCGAAGGTCTCGGGCGGGCCAAAGGCCAAGGCGACGCCGGCCAGGGGCAGGGCGAACAGGGTGAACAGCACGATGGAAATTGTGCCGCCCACGAAGGAGGCGGTGGCCGCCGCCACCAGCGCCTTGTCGGCCAGGCCCTTGAGCGCCAGGGGACGGCCGTCGAAGGTGGTCGCCACGGCCGTCGAGGCGCCTGGAATGCCCAGCATGATCGAACTGATGGCGCCGCCGTACATGGCGCCGTAATAGATCGCGGCCAGAAAAATGATCGCCGAGGTGGGCGGCACCAGAAAGGTCATCGGCAACAGAATGGCGACGCCGTTGACCGATCCCAATCCGGGCATGGCGCCAATGAACAGGCCGACGACCACGCCGGCAATAACCAACGCGAGATTGAGCGGCTCGAAGGTGATGACGAAACCGTCGACGAGGAGGGCAAACACTTCCATCCGTGATCAACCTTTCACTCTGGATTAGCGGATTGGCGGTTTAGCGGACTGGCGCATCGGGGGCATGGGTTGCCTACAGGAAAATATCGTAAAGTGGATAGAACAGCGGCTCGGTGAAACCCTTGGGCAGGGTCTTCTTCAGGGCGATTTCAAAAAAGAAGAACGCCGCCACCGGTGTGCAAAACGCCAGGGCGCAGGTCGTCTTCCAACTGTGGCGCCCTAGGAAACGCACGTAGAAAATCAGGAACAGAGGCACCGCGCCATAGACGCCGATGACATGGATCAGGGCAATCATCACGGTCAGCGAACCCGCCACCAGGGCGAAGCGCTTGACCGTTTCCAGCGTCATGAAAGACTCGCGCGAGCGTGACGGCGGGCTGGCCCTGGCGATCCAACGGATGATGATCGCGATGCAACACAACAACATCCCCAAGGACAGCCAGAACGGAAACGCCCCACCGCCCGGCCCCTCGCCCGGCAGCCAGCCGATGGGAAGTTCCGCGCTTTTCCACATCAGGTAAAGGGAAAAGACAGCCAAGACGAGCGCCATGACAAATTCGGCAATACGCATGGTGGACGTCTTACCCTTTACTCTGATGCGTCTGGTTTCCTCGGCGTTACTTGATTTCCCCCGCCGCCTTCAACAACCCTCTATGCGCCTCGCGTTCGGCGATGAAGTAGTCGGTCAACGCCTGACCGGTCAGCCAGCCGGGGATCAGACCCTTCTTCTTGATATACCCTTGCCACTCGGCCGATTTGTACACCTTGTCGAAGACACCGACATAGAATGCCTGGACTTCCCGGTCGATGCCCGCCGGCGCGATGATGCTGCGCTGCATGTAGTAGACCATGTCGGAACCGTAACCCAATTCCTCGAATGTGGGGATTTTACCGAATCGTCCCGACAATTTTCCCTTCGGCGTGAAGCTGGCCAGGGGACGGGATTTGCCGGCTTCCCAAAAGCCGGCCTGCTCGGACGGGTTGTTCACGGTCGAGTTGATGTGCTTACCGATCAATTCCTTGGCCACCGTGCCGCCGCCCTTGTAGGGCACGTAGGTCACCTTGATGCCGAATTTCTTTTCCAGCATGCGGGTCACCAGGGAATCTTCCTGGCCCTTGCCGGTGCCGCCCATCTTCCAGTTGACCGCACCGGCCGACTTGACCGCCTTGACGTAGTCGTCGACGGTCTTGATGTTGGTATCGGAATGCACCCAAAGCTGGAACGTGTCCTCGGCCATGCGGGCGATCGGCGTGAACTTGGAGACGTCCACGCCCAGGCCCGGATTACGCAGCGGCGTGGTGTAGTAACTGTTCAAGGTCGCCATGATGATGTGCGGATCGCCCGCCCGGTCCTTGAGATAACGCAACGCCTCGGCGCCGGAGCCGCCACCCTTGTTGATGGGCACGAAGGGTTTCGAGGCAAATTTATGTTTTTCGATAATGCCCTGGATGAAACGCGCCAGACGGTCCGCGCCGCCGCCCTTGCCCGCCATGATGACGAGTTCGACCGGTTTTTTCGGTTGCCAGCCTTGCGCCATGGCATGGTTCGAAACCATGGGAACGGAAACAGCCAGACCGAAGCCGGCCGCAACGCTTATACTCAAAACGGATAGCAGGTACCTATTCATCGTATCTCCTCCCTGTGTAAGATAAGACGGGTTGACCCGTAGTTGTTATCGTCTCGATATATGTTATATCAGGGAAATCCCAGTATCGAGCGGAATTAGCAGATTTGAGTCGCTAATTTTGTCCGGGAAACGTGTGAAATTCCGTCAGTGGCGCCTTTCTGGGCAGCGGAAAATGATGAGAGAAAATGAGCCATGTCGATAACCTCCGATCGAGCTGAATCCACCACCGCCTCGGATACCCTGAGACAGAAAACCAAGGATGGATCGGTGATTTCCGGCGGCCATCTGGTCGCCAAGGCGCTGAAGAACGAGGGCGTGGACACCATCTTCACCCTGTGCGGCGGCCATATCATCGACATCTATGACGGCTGCATTGACGAGGGCATCCGCATCATCGATGTGCGCCATGAACAGACCGCGGCGCACGCCGCCGATGGCTACGCCCGCCAGACCGGCAAGCTGGGTTGCGTGGTGACCACGGCGGGGCCCGGCTGCACCAATGCCATGACCGGCGTGGCGACGGCCTTCCGCTCCGAAAGCCCGATCCTCCATATCGGCGGGCAAAGCTCCCTGTCCCAGCACAAGCAAGGCTCCCTCCAGGACCTGCCCCACGTGGACATGATGAAGCCGATCACCAAATTCGCCTCCGGCGTATTTTCCACCGAGCGTGTTGCCGACATGGTGTCCATGGCGGCGCGGGAATGTTTCACCGGCGCCTACGGCCCGTCCTATCTGGAAATCCCGCGGGATATTCTGGATGCCGAAATTCCCATCGAAAAGGCGGTTATCCCCGCCCCCGGCCACTACCGCGCCTCCACCAAGTCGATCGGCGATCCCAATGATATCGAAAAGCTGGCGGACATCCTGGTCAAGGCCGAGCGTCCGGCGGTGCTGTTCGGCCAGCAGGTCTGGGCCAGTCAGTCGCAGAACGAGGCGGCCGCATTCGTCCGCGCCCTGGACATTCCCGCCTACATGAACGGCGCCGCGCGCGGCATGATGGCGAACGACGACCCGCACCATTTCGACCGCACCCGCTCGGACGCCTTCAAGACGGCCGATGTTATCCTGATCGTCGGCACGCCGTTCGATTTCCGCATGGGCTACGGCAAGCGGATCTCGGCGCCCGTATTGATACAGATCGACCAGAGCTATGCGACGGTAGGCAAGAACCGGGATATCACCATGGGCCTGGCGGGAGATCCCGGCGCCATCCTCAAAGCAGTTGCCGATGCCGCCTCCGGCCGGATCGACAAGGGCTCCCGTCAAAAGCGCCAGGACTGGATGGCGGAATTGCGCCAAATCGAAGCGGCGAAGCTGGAAAAGCTGCTGCCGATCTTCCACACCGACAGCACGCCGATCCACCCCTACCGTCTGGCCTGGGAAATCAACGAGTTTCTGGGCGATGACACCATCTATATCGGCGACGGCGGCGATGTGGTGACGATCTCGGCCCAGGCCGTCCGCCCCCGCAATCCCGGCCAATGGATGGACCCCGGCGCGCTCGGATCATTGGGCGTGGGCACGGGCTTCTCCATGGCCGCCAAGCTGGCCCATCCCGACAAGGAAGTTTTGTGCCTGTACGGCGACGGCTCCTTCGGCATGACCTCTTATGACATGGAGACCGCCCAGCGCTTTGGCGCGCCCTATTTGGCGGTGGTCGGCAACAACTCCCACATGAACCAGATCCGCTATGGCCAAATGGCCAAATACGGTGAACAGCGGGGCAATGTGGGCAACTTCCTGGGCGACGTGCCGTTTTCCAAATTCGCCGAGATGATCGGCGGCTATGGCGAGGAGGTGCGCGAGCCGGACCAGATCCAGCCGGCCTTGCTGCGGGCCCGGGAAGCGATCGCGAAAACCGGCAAATGCGCCGTCATCAACGTCTGGATTGACCCCAACGAATATTCGCCGGGGACCAAGAACCAGACCATGTACAAATAGCCGAAATTTTGGGGACGAAAACATGACTGCGCTGGACGGAATACGGATTCTCGACTTCACCCACGTGCAATCGGGCCCGACCTGCACCCAGCTTCTGGCCTGGTTCGGCGCTGATGTGATCAAGGTTGAGCGACCCGGCGTCGGCGACGCTACCCGCAGCCAGCTGCGCGACATTCCGGACGTGGATTCGCTCTATTTCACCATGTTGAACCACAACAAGCGCTCCATCGAGCTGAACGGCAAGAACGAGACCGGCAAGGCGGTGCTGGAACGCCTGGTCAAATCCTGCGACGTGCTGGTGGAGAATTTTGCCCCCGGCGCCCTGGATCGCATGGGCTTCACCTGGGAGCATATCCACGAGCTGAACCCGCGCATGATCGTCGCCTCCATCAAGGGCTTTGGCCCGGGGCCGTACGAAGATTGCAAGGTCTATGAAAACATCGCCCAGTGCGCCGGCGGCTCCGCCTCCACCACCGGTATGTTCGGCGACCTTCCCATGGTCACCGGCTCCCAGATCGGCGATTCCGGCACCGGTCTGCTGCTCGCCTACGGTATCGTCACGGCGCTGTTCCAAAGGGAACAAACCGGTCTGGGGCAAAAGGTCTCGGCCTCCATGCAGGACGGCGTGTTGAACCTGTGCCGGGTCAAACTACGCGATCAGCAACGCCTCCAGCACGGCCCGCTGGAGGAATATTCCCAATTTGGCGAGGGCATCCCCTTCGGCAGCGCGGTGCCGCGGGCGGGCAATGATTCAGGCGGCGGCCAGCCCGGACGCATCCTCAAATGCAAGGGCTGGGAGAGCGATCCCGACTCCTATACCTATTTCATCACCCAAGCGGCGGCGTGGAAAAACGTCTGCGACGTGATCGGCAAGCCGGAATGGAAGGACGACCCCGACTACGCCACCCCCAACGCCCGCCTGCCGCGCCTGCAGGAGATTTTCGCCACCATCGAACAATGGACCATGACCAAGACCAAGTTCGAGGTCATGGATATCTGCAACGCCCTGGATATCCCCATCGGCCCGATCCTCTCCATGGAGGAGTTGGCCGAAGAACAATCCCTGCGGGACACCGGCACCATCGTCGAAGTCGATCATCCGACCCGGGGCAAGTATTTATCCGTGGGCCAACCCGTCAAACTCTCTGCCTCCCCCGTCGAGGTCAAACGCTCGCCGCTTCTTGGCGAACATACCCAGGAAATCCTCGCCGAGGTCCTGGAATACTCCCCCGACGAGATCGCCGACATCCGCGCTTCCGGCGCAGTGGGCGAGGCGAAAACGTAAAGCGCGGGTTTCAATTAGGCAGAGCCTCCCACGACCCATTCGACCGGACCAACCACCGCCACTTGCCCCATGGCCCTGGATGCCCGGATCAAGTCCGGGCACAACAAATTTAGCAGTTTTCAGCTATTTATTCTCCTATTTCGTCATTGCCGGGCTCGACCCGGCAATCCATGTTGACGCCAGGTTCCCGTCGCGCCGGATAGGCGTAGGCGGTCTGTTCGGGTGGGCCGAACGGACCAGGGCGCGGATTGGCGGCCACCCTGACGATTGCTGTAACGAGATAACAGTGACGGGTTTCCCGAAATCGTTTAGGTTGATCACCTCAGAATTTCTGGATGCTGTACATCGCCGGAGAGACCGCCGTGAAACGCATCGTATTCGCTCTGTTGCTGTTCTGGCCGCTCGTCGACTTCGCGCCGCCGGCTGTCGCCCAGTCGCCGGAGTTAATGGCGGCCTATCGACAATACGAAGCGCTAAACGCTCAGGGCAAGTACGCCGAAGCTGAACCCTTCGCCAAGCGGGCGTTGGAATTGGGTGAGGTCGAGTTCGGAACTGGTCACCAGGCTTACGCTACACTGCTCAATAGACTGGCGGAGCTGTACCTGCACCTCGGCCGCTACGGCGAGGCTGAGCCGCTCTTCCTACGCTCCCTGGCGATCTGGGAGAAAGTCCTCGGCCCCGGCCATTTCCAAGTCGGCATGTCACTCAACAATCTGGCGGTGCTGCGCCTGCGCCAGGGCCGCCATGGCGAGGCTGAGCTGCTCATCAAGCGCGCCCTGGCGATTAGGGAGAAAGCCCTCGGCCCCGACCATACAGTGGTCGCCACGACGCTCAGCAATCTGGCGGGGCTGTACCAGAGCCAGGGCCGCCTTGGCAAGGCTGAGCCGCTCTTCCTGCGCGCCTTGGCGATCCAGGAGAAAGCCCACGGTCCCGGCCATCCCGACGTCGCCGGGACGCTTAGCAATTTGGCGGCGCTGTACCTGAGCCAGGGCCGCTACGGCGAGGCCGAGCCTCTCTTCCTACGCACCCTGGCGATCGAGGAGAAAGCCCTCGGTCCCGGCCACCCCTCCGTCGCCGGGACGCTCATAAATCTGGCGGGGCTGTACCAGAGCCAAGGCCGCCATGGCGAGGCTGAGCCGCTTTCCCTACGCGCCCTGGCGATCACGGAGAAAGCCCTCGGCCCCGACCATCCTCAAGTCGCCACGGCGCTCAACAGTCTGGCGGGGCTGTACCTGCGCCAGGGCCGCCATGGCGAGGCTGAGCCGCTCATCAAGCGCGCCCTGGCGATCACGGAGAAAGCCCTCGGCCCCGACCATCCCTACCTCGCCGGGACGCTCAACAATCTGGCGGAGCTGTACCTGCGCCAGGGCCGTTACGGCGAGGCTAAGCCACTCTTCCAACGCTCCCTGGCGATCATGGAGAAGGTCCTCGGTCCCGACCATCCCGATGTCGGCCTGTCGCTCAGCAATCTGGGGGGGCTGTACTGGAGCCAGGGCCGCTATGGCGAAGCTGAGCCGCTCATCAAGCGCGCCCTGGCGATCAGGGAGAAAGCCCTCGGCCCTGGCCATCCAAATGTCGGCCAGTCGCTCAACAATCTGGCGACGCTGTACTTGAGCCAGGGCCGCCATGGCGAGGCTGAGCCCCTCTTCAAGCGCACCTTGGCGATCGAGGAGAAAGCGCTCGGTCCCGACCATCCCCAAGTCGCCACGACGCTCAGCAATCTGGCGACCCTGAACCTGAGCCAGGGCCGTTACGGCGAGGCTGAGCCTCTCTTCCAACGCTCCCTGGCGATCAGGGAGAAAGCCCTCGGCCCCGACCATCCCGCCGTCGCCACGACGCTCAACAATCTGGCGGCGCTGTATAAAGACATGGGCCGCTACGGCGAGGCGGAGCCGCTCTACCTACGCGCCGTGGCAATCTGGGAGAAAACCCTCGGCCCCGACCATCCAGATGTCGGCAAGTCGCTGAACAATCTGGCGGTGCTGTACCGGGCCCAGGGCCTCTACCGCAAGGCTGAGCCGCTCTACCTACGCTCCCTGGCGATCCCGGAGAAAGCCCTCGGTCCCGACCATCCCCAAGTCGCCACGGCGCTCAACAATCTGGCGGGGCTGTACCAGAGCCAGGGCCGATACGGCGAGGCTGAGCCGCTCTTCCTACGCGGCCTGGCGATCAACGAAAAAGCCTTCGGCCCCGACCATCCCGGTGTCGCCACGACGCTCAACAATCTGGCGTTGCTATACCAGATCCAAGGCCGCTACGGCCAGGCTGAACCGCTCTACCTACGCGCCCTGGCGATCACGGAGAAAGCCCTCGGTCCCGGCCATCCCGGTGTCGGCCTGTCGCTCAACAATCTGGCGGAGCTGTACAAGAACCAGGGCCGCTACGGCCAGGCTGAGCCGCTCTACCTACGCGCCCTGGCGATCACGGAGAAAGCCCTCGGTCCCGGCCATCCCGATGTCGGCCGGTCGCTCAGCAATTTGGCGGGGCTGTACCAGAGCCAGGGCCGCTACGGCGAAGCTGAGCCGCTCTTCAAGCGCACGTTGGCGATTTGGGAGAAAGCCCTCGGCCCCGACCATCCAAATGTCAGCAAATCGCTCAGCAATTTGGCGTCACTGTACTGGAGCCAGGGCCGCCATGGCGAGGCTGAGCCGCTTAACCTACGCTCCCTGGCGATCATAGAGAAAGCCCTCGGCCCCGACCATCCAGATGTCGGCCGGTTGCTCAGCAATCTGGCTGAGGTGTACCAGGCCCAGGGCCGCTATGGCGAGGCTGAGCCCCTCTTCCTACACTCCCTGGCGATCACGGAGAAAGCCCTCGGCCCCGGCCATCCCGATGTCGGCACATTGGTCAACAACCTGGCGGCGTTGTATCAGAGCCAGGGCCGCCATGGCGAGGCTGAGCCGCTTTACCTACGCTCTCTGGCGATCTGGGAGAAAGCCCTCGGCCCCGGCCATCCACTTGTCGGCCAGTCGCTCAGCAATCTGGCTGAGCTGTACCAGGACCAGGGCCGCCATAGCGAAGCGGAGCGGCTCCACCTACGCTCGTTGGCGATCAAGGAGAAAGCCCTTGGTCCCGGCCATCCCAGCGTCGCCAGGACGCTCAACAATCTGGCGGGGCTGTATCGGGCCCAGGGTAAATTCGCGCAAAGCCTTAACTTCATTCGGCGCGCCGTCGCCATTGGACGCGACCGGGCGGTACGCACTGGTGGCGGCGAAGGGGCCGGTCGCCTCAGCGAACAAAAATCCAACCGAGTCATCTTCCTTCATCATGTACTGGTAGCGTTGGCGATGGCGAAATCCCAACCAATCAGGCGCACCGCGCTTGTTGCGGAAGGTTTTGAGTCCAGCCAGCTCGCGGCGGCCTCCTCCGCCGGGGCGGCGGTTTCGCGCATGGGCGCCCGGTTCGCGGCGGGCGACGACGCCCTTGCCGGTCTCGTGCGCGAACGCCAGGATGCGGCGGAGCGGTGGCGCAGGCTTGACGGGGCATTGATCAAGGCCGCGAGCCAGCCGCCCGAGGGGCGCGACAATGTGCAAGAGGCGGCAGTGCGCCGGGACCTGGCGGCGACCGACGGCCGGATCAAGGAAATCGATGGGGAGCTCGCGAAATCGTTTCCCCAATACGCTGAACTCGCCGCGCCGCGACCGGTCAAACTTGCTGAACTGCAACAACTTCTCGGCAATGACGAGGCGCTGCTAACCTACCTGGTTTCGACCGACCGCAGCTTTGTCTTCGCCATCCGGCGAGACCGGGTGGTGGCCAAGGAAATCGGGCTAAGCGCGAAGGAACTTGAAGAAGCCGTCGCCGAACTGCGCCGGGGGCTCGATCCCTTCAGGATACAGAGCCTCGCGGATGTGCCGCCTTTCAACACCACCCTGGCGCACGGGCTCTATCAGAAATTGTTTCAGCCGATCGAGGCCATGCTTGATGGCGCGCGGCATGTCTTCGTGGTGCCGGATGGGGCGTTGCAAAGTCTGCCCCTGGGCGTGCTGGTAACCAAGGCGTTCGAGGGCGAGCTCGACAATCCCGCCGACCATGGCAAGGTGCCCTGGCTGGCCCGGAGCTATGCCATGACCACCCTGCCCTCGGTTTCCGCGCTGAAGGCGTTGCGGACCTTCGCCAAGCGGACCCAGGCGGCGCGCGCCTTTCTTGGCGTGGGCGATCCGAAGCTTGACGGCGATACCGGCTCGAGGCGTGGTCTCGAACTCGCCTCCCTGTTCACCGTGCGCGGCGTCGCCGATGCGGCGGCGGTGCGCAAACTGCCGTCGTTGCCCGATAGCTATGGCGAGCTGCAATCCATGGCGCGGTCGCTTGGCGTGGATGATGGGGCCTTGCTGGTCGGCGGGGAGGCGACGGAAACCCGGCTCAAGGCCATGGCGCTGACGGATTACAAAGTGTTGACCTTCGCCACCCATGGGCTGGTGGCGGGCGATCTGACGGGGCTGTCGGAGCCGGCACTGGTCCTCACCCCGCCCCAGGTGGGCAGCGAACGGGATGATGGCTTGTTGACGGCGAGCGAGGTGGCGCAACTGAAGCTGGATGCGGATTGGGTGATCCTGTCCGCCTGCAACACCGCCGCCGCCGACGGCACGCCGGGGGCGGAAGGTCTTTCGGGTCTGGCCAAGGCGTTTTTCTATGCCGGCACCCGGACCTTGCTGGTCTCCCACTGGCCGGTGGTGTCCGACGCGGCGGTGAAGATAACGACGCGGATGCTGAGGGAGGCGCAAAAGCCCGGCATGGGCCGCGCCGAGGCGCACCGCCAGGCCATGCTGGCGCTGATCAATGGCCAGGAATCCCCGGCCTACGCCCACCCGGTTTTCTGGGCGCCCTTCGTCCTGGTGGGAGAGGGCGGCCTGGTTCGGCGCTAACGCCCCAGGCGGTCGGCCAGAAAATCAAACACCCGGCGCACCCGGCGGGAGGTTCTTAGTTCCGCGTGCGCCGCCAGCCAGATAGGTAAGCTGGGCAGGGGGGCGTCGGGGAACAGGCGGCGGACCCGTGGCTCGGCCTCGCCGATCCGTACCTGGTTGAAGCCGATGCCCCAGCCCGCTACGACCATGCGCCAGGCCACCACCTGGTTGTCGCTGCGGAAGGTGAAGAAATCCCGGCCCACGCTGACACCTGCCTGGCGGAAGCCCTGGATGATCTGCTCGCCGCGGTCATAGCCCACCACGTCATGATCGAGAAGATCCCCCAGCACCCGCGGGTCGCCGCGCCGGGCCAGATAGCCGTGCGCGGCGTAGATGCCCACCGCCACCTCCGCCACCTTGCGGGCGATCAGATCGGCCTGGGTGGGCTGGTACATGCGCACGGCGATATCGGCGTCCCGGCGCAGCAGGTTTTCGGTGCGGTCGGAGGCGACCAGCTCGATCTGGATCTCCGGCGCCTCGCCATGCAGATCGGCCAGGATATCGGGCAAGATATATGTCGCCACGATGTCGGAGGCGGTGATCCGCACCGTGCCCGCAATCGCCTCCGCCCGGCCCTGGGCCACCAACGCGACCTGATCGGCCGCGCGGGCCATGGGCCGGGCATGCTCCAGCAGTTCGATGCCCGTGGGCGTCAGGGCCAGGCCCGCCCCCGTGCGGTCGAACAGACGCAGGCCAAGGCCTTGCTCCAGGGCGGCGATATGGCGGCCCATGGTCGGCTGACTGCCCGCCATGGCCCGGGCCGCCCCTGACAGAGAGCCGGCCTCGGCGACGGCGATGAAGCTTTGCAGATGGGTCCAGTCGAGGGCATTCATGCCACGTTCCATTCATAAATGAATATGACTTAACGAATATTGTCGAATTTCAATTCAATAACAACTCTCTATGTTGGTCTTACCATCATCAAACCATCAACAAAGGGGACTATCATGGACGGTAAAGTGATTGTTTTGGGCGCCAAGGGACGCTTCGGTCGGGCCAGCGTGGATGCTTTCGTGAACCAAGGCTGGCGGGTGCGCGCCTTCGCCCGGCAGTGGGACGAACGTGAGGTACCCGGCCGCCTCGAACGCCTATCCGGCGACGCCTTCGATGGCGAGGCCCTTGCCGCCGCCGCCTCCGGTTGCGATGTCATCGTCAATGCCTTGAACCCGCCCTATCCCCAATGGCGCCGGGACCTGCCCCGCCTGACCGCCGCCGTCATCCGGGCAGCCCGGAAAACCGGCGCAACGGTGATGATACCGGGCAATGTCTATAATTACGGCGCCGCCATGCCGGCGCGGCTGAACGAGGCAACCCCGCACGCGCCCACGACCCGCAAGGGCCGCCTGCGGGTGGAGATGGAGCGCGCCTATGCTGAAGCCGAGGATGTGCGCACCATTATTCTGCGGGCGGGCGATTTCATCGAGCGGGAGAAAACCGGCAACTGGTTCGACAGTCAAATCAGCAAAAATCTAGCCAGAGGCAAGGTGATGTACCCCGGCCCCCTGGACCGCCCCCACGCCTGGGCCTATCTACCCGACATGGCCCGCGCCATGGCTGCGCTGGCCGCCAAACGGGACAGTTTTGCGTCATTCGAAGAGTTTGGCTTCCCCGGCTACGGCCTGACCGGCCGGGAGCTGATCGAAGCCATGGAGCTAGTCACAGGAGCCACGTTAAATGTCCACGGCCTGCCCTGGCCCCTGCTGCACCTGCTCGGCCTGGTCATGCCGCAAATGCGCGAAGTGGCGGAGATGGCCTACCTCTGGGACGTCCCGCACGCCATCGACGGCACGAAACTCTCCGCCGTCCTGCCCAATTTCCGGGCCACGCCCCTGCCCGTCGCCCTGGCGGACGCTCTGGGTGATCAGGCCGTCACGGCACAAAATGCGATCAGGCGGCCTCGGCTAGCTTGAAACCCATCTCCCGGCAGGCCTGGTCCAGGGCGGCGATGCCGTCCGCCGATAGGGGCACGAGAGGCGGACGGCGAAAAAGGGTAGCGTTCCTTTTGACGATTGTTACAAGCGCACAGGGAACTGACAGCGCGGTATAAGATTTAAGTGAAGCCCCACTTTGGCAGTCTGGACGTTGACAAGTTGAAAATTGTCCTGCTACTCCGACTTACCCAATGAAGCAATAAACATCGGACATGGCAGCGGAGCCCAACAGACAAATGACGCTTGAAGAGTATATAGCCCACCTCAATGGCTTGGCGTTTTGGAAGGAGTTCACCTTCAATCAGAACCAGTTTATGCCCCAGCCTGGGAAGGAGCTGGAACTGGCCGATAACCTAGTGTGGTTCGGTGAGTATGCATCTGTATTACAGCTAAAGCAGCGTAGTAACGAAACCGACGACCCCGATATTGAAAGAACTTGGTTCCAAAAGAAAGTCCTCGGCAATGCAACCAAGCAAATACGCGACACTCTGCGTTTTCTTGACGAATACGATGAGATTCACATTGCCAATGCGCGCGGCGACACTTTCGACATTCGCAGCGCAGAACTTGCAGAGATCACGAAGATTGTCGTCTTCCTCGGTGGACGAGCATTGCCAGAAGACTGTTGGCAGATGCGCCACTACCAAAGCCGTTCAGCTGGATTTATCCACGTGCTGGCGGCACACGATTACCTCGGCATCCTCGAAAAGCTGCGCGTGCCGGAAGACATTCGGAGTTACTTCGCATATCGCGAAAAAGTAATCCCAAACCTTTGCGAGGCAGGCATTGTCGTAGATGAGTCCGACATCATGGGTGCCTTCGTTGGCGATGAAGAGTTTCCGACTCCGACATCTCGGGAATTCTTGTACAGTTTCGTGCAGGATCTAGACGCCTTCGACCTGTCGCAGCTGATTGGTAGCCTGCGCGACAACATCCAACGGTCCGAGCAGCCCGATGACTATTACCGCATCATGCTGGAGTTCGCGCGCGTTCCGCGATCGGTTTGGAGGGAGGTAAAAATTCGCTTCATGAAGTCGCTCGAGGCCGCTCAGAAAAAGGAGATCGCCCAACCTTTTCGATTAACCTTCCCAGCTACCGACTGCACATTTATGATCGCAACGCTTATTCCGGAGGTCGATGCAACAGGTCCAACAGGTGAAGAGATACGGGTTAAAGGGCTTTTGAACTTCACTTACGGGGCGATGTACGACGCTAAGTCTTCAAAGGGCGTCGGCATACTAATCTCAAAGGTCGGCGAATACGTTCAGATCGACTGGAGCCTGCTGAACGAAACTTGGAAGCCGAACCCCGAGATGGACGCCATGCTTGCCAATAACAACCCGTTCCGCGAGGCTAAGGAAAAGATGATCGATAGTTTTTTGCACACGACCGCGACAAAAGATTCCTGAATGGCTAGGCATAATTTTTAGGTTACCGAAGACGAAATTCAACGATTGATCGCGGTCGTACATTAGGTTCAAGTTGGACCACCGTAAAATGTGCCAATTGGTCAATAGCGATCTGTTAGTTATTTCTGATATTACGGTTGCTATTCGGGAAAAATGGGACGCTTCCCTTTTTTGCGTTCATTCCATGCGATCCCGGCCCCGCCGTGCATTGAAACGAGAAATTCCCGGAATTTTCCTGCCGTATTCCCATGGTTAACCAGTCAAGGCTGCCGCACGAAACTGATTAAATCGTCCCCGTTAACTCCGGGTATTATTCCGATGCCCTGCTGTTGCTTTGGCTGTAGCGGGCCGCCGCCTCGCCGGCGCGTTTGCCGAAGACGGCGCCGGACATGAGGCCGGTGCCGCCGGGGTAGTTTTCGTAGAACAGTCCCCCGACCAGTTCTCCGGCGGCGTAAAGGCCCGGGATGGATTTGTCTCGGAGGTCCTGGACCGCATTGTTTTCATCGATTTTCAGGCCGCCGAAGGTGAAGGTGACGCCCGTTGTGGTGATGAAGGCGGCGTAGGGCGGTTTATCGATGGGCAGGGCCCAGTTGCTTTTCGGGGGCTGGATGCCGGTCGTGGCCACGCCGTCCAGGATGGCCGGGTTGTAATCTCCCGACTGGCAGGCGGCGTTATATTGATCGATGGTATGGCGCAGTTTGGTGGCGTCGATCTCCAATTCCTCGGCCAGGCCTTCAATGGTATCGGCCTCGACCTTGGTGACCTCGCGAATGCGGTATTCATCGCGCAGCATGGAAATGGTCTTCTGGTCGAAGATCTGCACCGCCGTGCGATGGGGTTGCGCCATGATGGCCTTGCCAAAGCGGACGTAGGTCAGGTTGCGGTAATCCTCGCCCTCGTCCACGAAGCGGTCACCGTCCAGATTGACCATGATGCCCAAGGGATAGGAGTGTTTCTGGAAGTTATCCAGCACCCAGCGGTCACCAAAGGGGGGCGCGGAGATGTCCCAGCCCACGGAATGGCAGCCCGACCAGTTGCCGTGGGGGACGGCGCCGATATCCAAGGCCATTTGGATGCCTTCGCCGGTATTGTGGCGGGTGCCCCGGACGCGGGCCAGGTCCCAGCCTGGGCCCAGGTAACGCACGCGCATTTCCGGATTGGATTCAAAGCCGCCGCAGGCCAGGATGACGGCGCGGCAGGCAATATCCTCGTAGCCATTCGGGCCGCGCACGGTCAGGCCGTTGATGGTGTAGTCCCGCGCCTGGAGAAGTTTGGTCGCGCCCGTGCCGTAGCGGATCTCAATGCCCAGCTTCGCGCAGCGTGCAAGCAGGAACTCCACCAGGCCCGCGCCGCCGCCCACCGCCTCGATATTCACGCCGCCGTAGAAATGCTGCTTGCCATCCACCTCATAGGACTGCCGGCCATACATGGGTATGAAGCGGACACCGTTTTGCACCATCCATGCCATGGTGGGGCGGGAGCCATCGATCAGGGTCCAGGCCAGGTTTTCATCCGCCTGGCCATGGGTAACCTTCATCAATGTTTCATAAAAAAACTGCCGATCGTGGGTCGGCAGGATCATAATGTCGGCTTCATCGTCCGAGAGGTCGACAAGTATGTCCTTGCAGACATCTTCCAGGCCGTCATGGGCAAACCGGAAACCACCGGCGGTAAAATAGGAATTGCCGCCCTTTTCATCTTCCGGCGCCTTTTCCAGGACCAGAACCTTGGCGCCATTTTCATGGGCGGAAATGGCCGCGCAAAGCGCCGCGTTACCGGCACCCACGACAACCACATCGAATTCAACCGCGTTCATGATCGTATTCCTCAAATTTTGCGCCGCCAAATACAACACCGCGCAGACAGGTGCTGCTGTTCTTCCCAAGCCAGCGGCATTGAGAAACTAGCAATATCTATATGACTGTTCAGGCGGCCTCGGCCAGCTTGAAGCCCATGTCCCGGCAGGCTTTGTCCAGGGCGGCGATGCCGTCGGCCGATAGGGGCATGAGGGGCGGGCGCATGTTGCGCCAGGCGGGGTTGCCGCTGTTTTGCGCCATCAACTCCTTCATGGCCGGCACCGCGCCATGGGGCTGCAGCATCAGGCGGGTGGCGGTGGCGATCTCTTGCGCGGCTTCGGCGCCGGCAGCGTCGCCGGCTTTAAAGGCCGTATAGACCGCCTGGCACAGGTTGGAAGTGGCGTTGCCCGTGGCGGTGATGCAGCCGGCCCCGCCCGCTTGCAGATCGGCCAGCAGATATTGTTCCGTACCGGCGAAGGTGCGGAAACCGGGGATAGCCTGGATCACCGCCTGCATGGCGGGCCAGTTGCCCGAGCTATCCTTGACCCCCACGATGGTGTCCGGATGGGCCTTGTTCAGGCGCACCAGCAAATCCACGCTGATCTCCAGCCCGGTCATCAGGGGGAAGTCGTAGACCACGATGCGCAGGCGGTCATCGGCCAGTTTCTGGATCACGTTGTCGAAGGCGGCGAAGATGCCGTCATCGCTGACGCCCTTGTAATAGAACGGCGGCAGCATGAGGACCTGATTGAAACCCG
>JAPYPT010000252.1 GCA_029937535.1 Alphaproteobacteria bacterium | reverse complement strand
ATGCGATGATTGTGGTATCGGGGTGCGACAAGACCGGCGCCGCCGCTCTGATGCCTCTTGCGCGCACCAACGCTTTTGGTTTGGTGGTGTATCCGGGAACGAGTTCCCCAGGAAGGGTCGACTTCGAGCCGTGGGCCAGCAAAGGCAATAACCTCACCATCATGGACTACGTGGAAGCTTCCGCTGCCCAAGAAGCCGGCCGCATCACGGATGATGAGCTGACAAGTCTGCAGCGCTGCGTCATGCCGGGTAGTGGTACCTGCGGCGCGATGTTTACGGCAAATACAATGAGCTCCATCGCCGAAGCGATCGGCATGATGCTGCCACGTGGCGCCTCTCACCCGGCTGACTACGACGCCGCGAGCGATATCCACGACGACGTCAAGAACCAGGCACTCGCCAGCGTCGAAGCGCTTTACCGCCTCATGGAGATGGGCATACGGCCACGCGACATCATGGTGAGAGACGCCTTCGAGAACGCGGTGACGACCGCTTACGCGATGGGCGGCTCCACGAACTTATATTTGCATGTTCTTGCCATCGCCCGCGAGGCGGGCGTGCCGTTTACCATCGAGGACATGCAGCGTATCGGCGAGCGCGTGCCGCTCATCGCCAACCTGCAACCGCATGGCGCCTACGCCATGGTCACGCTGCATCAGGTAGGCGGCGTCCCCGTGGTGATGAAAGCGCTGCTTGAAGCCGGCCTGCTGCACGGTGATGTCATGACCGTAACGGGCAGGACACTTGCCGAAAACCTCGCGGACGTCCCGTTGCCGGAGGATTTGCCTGAACAGGATGTGGTTTTTCCGGTTGCACGGCCGCTGGCGGCGCCTGGTAATCACATCTCTGTTTTGTCGGGCTCGCTGGCGCCGGAGAGCTGCCTGTTGAAGCTCTCGGGAAAGACGCTCGAGGATGGCGAGTTTCGCGGCACGGCGAAAGTCTTCGACAGCGAAAAAGCGGCGATGGCGGCGTTACGCGACAACAGTGTGGTACCGGGTGATGTGATTGTCGTTCGAGGCGTGGGGCCCATCGGCGCGCCCGGAATGCCGGAGATGGTGCATTTGACCATTCAGCTTCAAGGGCGTGGGTTGGGCAAAGAGGTTGCGCTGATCACGGACGGCCGCTTCTCCGGCGTCTCGCACGGCATCCTGGTCGGGCATATTTGTCCTGAAGGGGCAAAGGGTGGGCCAATTGGCGTGGTGCGCGATGGTGACACCATTGTTATCAACCCCAAAACGCGTCGGCTTGACCTCGATATAACGCCAGACGAAATGGCGGCCCGCATGGCGCAGTTGGGCACACCAGAATTATCCGACGTGCGCGAGGGTTCGGTGCTGGCCAAATATCGGCGTTTGGTCTCCAGTGCGCACTACGGTTGCGTGCTGTAGCGAACCTCGGTCCATCGACGATGTCCACCACTAGCGCATGTCGCGTTCAATTGAACGCGAGGCCATGCGCTAAAACCTTTAAGATCGAGCAACTTATCCGCATTCAATTGAATCCAATTGAATGCGGGTTGCTCTAGCCGATACGATTCCCCGTGAAGCTCGGCATCGTCTCCGATCTGCATTGCAATTTCGATGGCTTGACCCGTGCATTGGACATCATGGGGCAGATCGATGAACTGCTGTGTCTCGGCGACAGCATCTACGAATACCGGTTTTCCAACGAAGTTGTTGCATTGCTGAAGGAGCGCGGCGCGCACGTTATCCAGGGTAACCACGAAGAAGTATTCATGGGCCCGCAAGGCGTTCGGGCGCGCGGGAGCGACACGATCGATCGCGCCTTACTGCAATGGCTGGCGGACCAACCGGCGCGTATCGAACTCAATATTGGTGGTAAAAAGGTTTTGATGGTGCATTCGACGCCATGGGAGCCGCGCGGAACCTATGTCTACCCGCATAGCCCGCAGATCGCCCGTTTCGGCGAAGCCGAGGCGGACTTCGTGCTGTATGGCCATACCCATCAACAGCTCGTGCGGCGTATCGGCGGGGTTCTCGTCATCAATCCGGGCTCGACCGGAGATGGGCGCGACCATACCAACGACCGGCAATTGAGTTGCGCCGTTTTGGATACGGTCAGCGAGGAAGTCGTGGTCACGAATTTCCCAGATCCTCGCCGCTCCGCGCCAAAAACATGAGCGCGGTGAAGTAAGATTCCGACCGCCGGTAGAGGCGGCAATGGTAGCCATTCAGAAAATCATTGTCATGACGACTTCGGATTATTTTCGATGGTCCCCGAATCTACCGGCAATGGTCTATGCTGTTAAGGGTTGTCGGACACCTGGGCGGCGGAGCCATGGCGCATTGATGTCTCTAAGTGTCGTCGTTGCCTGCATTAACCGGATAGGCACATTGATTAAGCTGCGGCACCGCCACGCAGAAGCCGTCCAGGCAGGGCGCCGTTGGCCTGAACCGCGTCTTCGCCCTGATCGCGGATCACCACGCCGTTGACTATGACATTGGCGATGCCGGTGGCCTCGCTGATCAGGCGGTCGGCGCCGGCGGGCAGATCATGAACCCGTTGTAATGGCTGATCGCCGACCGTGGCGGGATCGAAGATCACCACGTCCGCCGGCCGGCCAACGGCTAGGTGCCCGCGGTCGGTGATGCCCATGACCTCCGCCGTGCGGGAGGTCATCATGCGGATCGCCTGTTCCAGAGTGAAGACCTGCTTTTCCCGCACCCAGCGGCGCAGGAAAAACGTCGGTTGGCAGGCATCGCAAAGCTGCGAGGCATGGGCGCCCGCATCCGACAGGCCCAGCACCGTGCAATCGCTTTTCAACAGCGGTTCCACTTCGTCCTCGTTATGGTTGGCGACGGGCATCCGGAAGCGCGCTTCCAAATTGCTGGCAAGGGCCAGGTCCAGGGCCAGATCAACGGGATCGATGCCGCGTTCCGCCGCCACGTCGAACAATTTCCGCTCGCTCAGCGCGGGGTCCGGATCGTATTGCGAAATCACGGTCATGGCGAAGGAGCTTTGAAACGAGGCCCGGATCGTCTTCATGCGTTCCTTGAAGGTGTGGCGGAAGTCCGGATCGCTATAAATGCGGCACTTGCCATCGAAATCGGCCGCCGAGACCGGCTTGAACATGGAAATCGCCTCGAACGGGAACGGCTCCCTGAACTGATATTCGAAATTCAACGGCCGTGGCGTGACCTGGGGGCTGATCTTCAGGCCCTGGCGCGCCAAGTCCTCGGACTGGACAAGCTGTTCCTCATGCCCGCCCTTGCCCAGGGACAAACCCGCCAGCAGCGCCGTCCAGGTAATGGGCCGTCCCGTGCGCCGGGCGATCTGTTCAAATTCGTCCAAAAACAAATCCCGGCCCACGGTAGCCTGGATGACGCCCTTGTTCATACCGCCCAGGACATCGCACAGGGCGTTGATTTCCTCCATGTCCGCCGCCCGGCTGGGCACGGGACGGCCTTCATAACCCACATGGGTGGAGGCTTTCGAGGTGGCGAAACCCAAGGCCCCGGCCTTCATGCCGTCGGCGAGCAAGGCGCACATTTGGGCCAGTTCGTCATTGCTGGCTTCCCGTTCCGTCGCCGCCTCGCCCATGACATATGTGCGCAAGGGGGTGTGCCCCATGAGGACGCCCACATTGATGGCGGGCGACAGGCCATCGACGGTATCGAGATACTCGGGGAAGGTTTCAAACGGCCAATCCTCGCCCAGCCCGGCCTTCAGGGCATCGACGCTCATGCCCTCGACCTTTTCCAAGGTGCGCATGATGGTCTCGCGATGCGCCGCCTTGGTCGGCGCGACGCCGAAGCCGCAATTGCCCACCACCGCCGTGGTCACGCCATGCCAGGGCGAAATGGTCAGATTGCGGTCCCATAATATCTGGGCATCGTAGTGGGTGTGGATATCGACAAAGCCGGGGCAGACCACCTGACCGTTCGCATCGATTTCCCGTGACGCGGTATCGGGCGCCTCGCCCATGGCCACCACCTGGCCGTCCTTGATGCCAAGATCGCCCGACATGGACGCAGCGCCGGTACCATCGATGATGGTGCCGTTGGTGATTTTCAGATCGTACATTGTCCCCTCCCCTAGAACATGTTCATTTTAAACATGCTCGGACTCTTAAGAAAAGAGCAATTGAACCAATCACTTGGGTCGCGATAGCGACTCCGATTAATTGAAAATTGCTCTGGGTATCCCCGCTATGCCGTAAGACCGTCCTTAGACCGCCGTCAGGCCATACAGTTCCGCCACGTTGTCGTGCAGAATCCAGTCTTTTTCCTGTTCGGTCATATCGGCTGTGTGTTCCGCCAATATTTCCTGGCTCCACGGCCACGTGGCATCGGAATGGGGGAAGTCGTTGGCCCACATCAGGCGGCGGATATTGCAGTCGTCGCGGAATTTGAAGGCAGTCCAATCGTCCTGGAATGTCATGTAGACATTCTCCCGGAAATATTCGCTCGGCAGCAGGCCCAACTCCCGCCCTTTCATCCAGTGGCGGTGGCGCTTATAGGCATGGTCCATGCGGTACATGTAATGGGGCGCCCAGCCGGCATCGGCCTCGACGCAAACCAGCTTCAGGCGGGGGTGCCGGTGGAAGACACCGCCGAAGATAAACATGCCGATGATGTCCTGACAGCCCCGGATGATGGTGCAAAAGCCGTTGATACGGGGCCCGCGCAAGGCGCCGATCTTATCCGTGTTGGAGGTCAAAATATGAAACGACAGCGGCATATTCAAATCCACCGCGGCCTCGTAAAACGGATCGTAGTCCGCGTGATCGTAGTCTTCATGCTGGGGATTGCCGGGCATCATGACGCCGCGAAAACCCATTTCCTTGGCCCGGCGCAATTCCATGATGCCTTCCTCGACCGAGGCCATGGTCAGTTGCGCCATGCCCAGCAAGCGGTCCGGCGCCTCGGCGCAATATTCCTGCAGCCAGCGGTTATAGGCTGTCATGCAGGCCCGCTTGAAATCGAAATCAGGATGGTTGCACAGCACCATGCCGACGGAGGGGTAAATGATCTCGGCGCAAACGCCGTCGCGGTCCTGGTCCGCCAGACGATACGTCGGGTCCCAGCCGCTTTTGTGCAATTCATCGAACACACCGCCGCTCATGCGCAGTGTTTCAGGATCCTTTCCGGCGGCCGCTATCAGGCCCAGGGGAATGGTCTTCTCCATACCCTCGATCACGTAGACATCGCCGAACCTTTCGTCATGGGTAATATGCGGCGCCCGGTCGCGAAAGTCGGGATCGATATAATCGATATAACAGTTGGGCGGCTCGGTGATGTGTGAATCGGCTGATATGGGTGTCTTCGCCATTTGGAAATGCTCCTCCGGGACTGATTGATTTTTTTTGATCTTTACCTGGCGCTCAATATAGCGCGGCGGAATTGTTATTGCAGCACGAAACCCTCATAGCCGTTCGCCGCCACGTCATCGCATTTTTCCCGGTACGCCGGCGCGCCGCCCGCATACAGCAGAAAGGTCCGCTTATCCTTGCCCTCGATATTGCGGTTAATGCCGGTGAACCAGGAATCCACCTTGGTGAAAAGCAATTTAGATGCGGCGTCGTAGACATGCTCCGTCCATGCATCTTCCGCTGCCAAGGTGGGCTCGATCCGTTGGACATCATGTGCCTTGATATAGCGGAACAACTCCGACACCCATTCCACGTTCTGTTCGATACAGCGGGGAATATTGCAAAAGGTCGCCGCGTTATGAGGCCCGACCAGGGTCAGCATATTCGGAAAGCCCTCAACCTGCAGCCCGAGGTAGGTGCGCGGGCCATGATCCCATTTGTCCTTGAGGCGTTGGCCGTCCCGCCCGCGAATATCGATCCTGTCGAAGCCGCCCGTGACCGCATCAAAACCGGTGGCGTAAATGATCATGTCAAAGTCATAGTCCGCCCCGCCGCAGCTTAGGCCCGTCGGGGTAATCCGCTCGATCGGAGTATCCTTGATATCGACCAGGACGACGTTGTCCTGGTTGTAGACTTCATAATAGCCCGTCTCCAGCGGCACGCGGCGGGTGCCGAAACCGTGGTTGCGGGGGATCAGTTTCTCGGCAACTACCGGGTCCTTGACCCTGGCACGAATTTTCTTCTTCACGAATTCGCTGATCGTGTCATTGGCGCCCTGATCGACAAAGATATCGCGGAAATTGCCCATCCAGATGCCGAAACCGGGCTCGCCATAGCGCTGTTCATAGAACGCCTCCCGGTCCTCGGCCGAAGTTTCAAGGGCAAAGCGCGGGTCCGCATCGTGAAGAAAGGCGCCGTGGGAGCGATTGCATTTTGCGAAGATCTCGCCATAACTGGCCTTGATCCTGGCCTGGGTCGCCTCGTCGATGGGTGAATTGTGCAGGGGCGCGCAATAATTTGGCGAACGCTGAAACACCGTCAAATGTTGGGCGGTCTTGGCCACTTCCTGAATGGTTTGCACACCCGTGGCGCCGGTGCCGATGACGGCGACCCGCTTGTTGGTGAAATCCACCGGCTCATGGGGCCAGGTGCCGGTGTGGTAGGCCTCGCCCTGGAAATCCTCGATGCCGTCGATCTTTGGCATGACCGGCGTTGATAGGGGCCCGACAGCGGTAATCAAAAACCGCGCGCGGGCCTCTTGGCCGTCCTCCAGGGTGATGTCCCAGGCATTGCCGGTTTCATCAAAGATCGCGGCGGCGACCCGCGCCTTGAACTGGATGTCGCTGCGCAGATCAAATTTATCGGCAACGAAATTCAGATAACGCAAGGTTTCCGGCTGGGCCGCGAAATGTTCGCTCCAATCCCATTCCTGTAGGACTTCTTCGGAAAACGAATAGCCGTAGCTGTAGCTTTCGGAATCGAAACGGGCGCCCGGATAACGGTTCCAATACCACGTCCCGCCCACGCCCGTGCCGGCCTCGAACACCCGCACCGAATAGCCAAGTTTCCGCAACTGGTAGAGCTGATACATGCCGGACATGCCGGCGCCGATAATGATGACGTCGAAATCTTGGGGTTTGGACATACGCGAAATAACTATTCCTGAGATGGGGGATGAACGTCTGAAACGTTCCGGCCAGTATTCTAACAATTGTTAGATAGCTGATCAATCCCGCTCACACGACAACCTGTCCCGGCGGCTCGCTACCCGCGGCGGCCAAAAGGCTTAAGGCGAACCAATCCGCGAATTTACGGATTTGGGCGCGGGACCCTTCGAGGCGAAGCTCTCCGTCACGGCGCGCGGCGGCAATGGAAATGTGGCCCAGCCAGACCTGGATCAAGGCGCGCACGTCGGCATGAACAAAAAGGTCAATCTCAAAGCCCGGGTCCTTCAGGCACAGATCGGCCTGACCATGTTCGAAGACCAGCCAATAGCGGCGCCGGGCGCTGGGCATATCGTTGAAGTCGAAACAAACCGTACGGCGCTTATCGTTACTGAATTTCTCGGCAAGCACCGCGCGGCGCACGTCCCACATCAAAAATTTGGGGTCCATGTTCTGCGCCACGGTTAAATCATCCCGGCTCCATCGTTGCGCCCATTGGCCCATGCCCAAGATAACCGGCATCAATTCCTGTCCCGCCGGCGTGAGGTGATATTCAAAACCCCGGCCCGCCCCGGTGCGTGGACGGCGGTCGATGATGCCCGCGTATTCCAATTCCTTCAGGCGGCGCGACAGCAGGGAGGACGACAT
>JAPYPT010000251.1 GCA_029937535.1 Alphaproteobacteria bacterium | reverse complement strand
GCCTATGGGGATAACTACGAGCCCACATGGTACGAACACACCAAGGAACTGGTCGGCGATTACATCGATCGACACCCAGTGCCGACCTGCCTGCGAAACCACGCATTTCTGGAAGAGGTCAAGGCCGGCCGCGGTCCCATCCGCATGGTCACCACGGAGGCCTTCCAGGACCCGCATAAGGAACAAGTTGGCTGGGAGAACTTTCTCGGCATGACGATCGGGCAAGCGGTGGTTTGGGCCTCGCAGAACATCGATCCCAAGTATATCAATCCCGAACTGACGACGTCCGAGCCTTACGTCATGGGCTCTCACGCCACCTGCTCCGGCGCTTGGGCGAGTGGGCCAGAGGACTATGCCCCCGCGGATTACCAGTGGGGCTACAACCGGATGATGACCATCGACGGGCTTTTCGGCGCCGGCGACACCATCGGCGGCACGGCCCACAAGTTTTCGTCCGGGTCCTTCACGGAAGGCCGGATCGCCGCAAAGGCGGCGGTGAACTACGTGAACGATTTGCGTAATGAACGGCCTGAAGTGAGCGAGGCGGAATACGAAGATCTCAAGAAGGTCATCTTCCAGCCTTTGGAGAATTACGAACTCGGCCGGGCCGAGATCGTCGCGGGAACCGTTTCGCCGAGCTATCTATTGCCGATCCACGGTCTGCAGCGTCTTGAGAAGATCATGGACGAATACGTCGGCGGTATCAGTGCCCATTATACGACCAACGAGCCTTTGCTCACCCGTGGGATTGAGTTGCTGGACATGTTGAGGGAAGACCTGGAACATCTCGGGGCCGAAGATCTTCATCAGCTTCAGCGGTCATGGGAGCTGCAGCATCGCGTCCTGGCATCGGAGTGCGTGACCCAGCACACTATGTTCAGGGAGGAAACGCGGTGGCCGGGATACTATTACCGGGCCGATCATCCAAAGCTGGATGACACCGATTGGCATTGCTTCACCCTATCTCAATACGATCGAGATTCCGGAAAGTGGGCAATGGAGAAAGCCCCGGTGTATCACATCGTTGACTGAATGCTTTCCGTCCAAGAACGCTCTGGCGAAGGGACGGGTATCTATTGGCGCCGGAGGTCGGATGCGCCGGCGAAAAGGCGGCGGCACGGATCATGATCATCGCACAGATCGCCGATACCCATCTCGTGGCCGCCGATGGGGCTGATCCGATGTTCGAGGCGCGGACGGAGAACCTTCGAGCCTGCGTCGCGGACATAAATGGCCTCGACCCACTACCCGATGTCGTCATCCACACGGGCGATCTGACCCAAAACGGCGTGGCGGCGGAATTCGACCATGCCCAAACACTCCTTGCTGCGTTGAAGATGCCGCTCTACGTCACGCCAGGCAACCGTGATGGCCGGGAGGGTATGGCCCGGGCCTTCGCCGCCGACGGTTACATGCCGCCGGATTGTGCCTTCGTGCACTATGCCGTCGATGGGCATCCCGTACGGCTGGTTGCAATGGACTCCCTGGCCGACGATGGCGCCGCCAAGGGAGATTTCTGCCCCGCGCGCCTTACCTCGCTCGACGCCACCCTGGCCCAGGCGCCGGCGCGGCCGACCGCATTGTTCATGCATCATCCACCGTTCGATGTGCCGGCCGCTCCAGATCCGTTTGCCTACCAGCGCCGCCAGGCGGTGGCCGATCTCGCGGCGGTGGTCGCGCGTCACCCCCAGGTTGTGCGCATCTTCACGGGCCACATGCACCGCCCATGCGTTGCAACGGTCGGCGGCGTCGCCGCCAGCACCGTGCCGAGCGTTGCCGTCGATAAGCGCTACGGTGATTATGCGGCATCGATGGAGGGGCAGCCAGTCTACCACGTGCACAGGTTCGAACGCGATTGGGGTTTTTCCAGCGAGAGCCGCCTGGTTGTTTCTCAAGCGGATCTTTGATGAATATTTTCGTTAACTGCCGCCTGCGAAGCCCGGCATTTTAGTCGTTGTGAATTGACAATAATCGGAGAGGCGCAAGATGTCGAAACTCATACCGACACACGGAGATGGACAGCTTAATCCGCTACTTGTGTCTGCCGCCGGGCGGGAGGGCGCATTGCAGCGTGCCGAAGGATTGCGGAAGGTGCCGATGTCGAGCCGCGAAGTTTCGGACCTGCTGATGTTGGCGATGGGTGCCTATACGCCGCTCACCGGCTTCATGGGCGCGGCGGACTGGCGCGGCTGTTGTCTGGAGATGAAGACCGCCGCCGGCTTGTTCTGGCCAATCCCAATCACGCTTTCATGCGAAAGTGATCTCGCAGGTGGCATAAACGTCGGTGAGGATGTGGCCTTGGTTGATGGGGCTGGAACCATCTTCGGGATTCTTGAAGTGACGGAAAAATACGCCATCGACAAGGCGCTCGAATGCTCCCACGTTTACCGCACCACCGATGTCGCCCATGCCGGGGTCGAGAAGGTGATGCGGCAGGGCGCCATCAACCTGGCCGGACCGGTGGTCGCTCTGAACGAAGGCGATTACGCTGATGCTTACCCTGGGCTCTATTACCGCCCGGCCGAAACACGGGCACTATTTCAAGAACAGGGCTGGACCACCGTCGCCGCTTTTCAGACCCGCAATCCCATGCATCGCAGCCATGAATACCTGGCCAAAATTGCTGTCGAGATCTGCGACGGGCTGCTGATCCATCAGGTTCTCGGCGCGCTCAAGCCGGGCGATATTCCAGCGGAGGTCCGGGTTGCCTCGATCAATACCCTGGTCGCGAACTATTTCGTGCCCGGTACTGTGATTCAAGCCGGATACCCCATCGAAATGCGCTACGCCGGGCCGCGCGAAGCCCTGTTGCACGCTGTGTTCCGGCAAAACTTCGGCTGCTCGCATTTGGTGGTCGGACGCGATCACGCCGGGCTCGGCGATTACTACGGACCGCTTGACGCCCATCACATCTTCGATGAAATCGACAAGGGCAGCATGGAAATACAGCCACTGAAGATTGATATCACGTTTCATTGTTTCAAGTGTGACGGCATGGCAACCGCCCGGACCTGTCCGCACGGCGAAGAAGACCGGCTCAACATCTCGGGCACCAGGCTGCGGGAGATGTTCGCCAACGGGGAACCGATACCCAACGAATACAGCCGGCCCGAAGTGCTCGACGTGCTGCGCACATACTATGACCATGCTGAGTGACGTCGACGGGATGAAACGACCTGGGGTTTCGTGCTCCCGTTGATGTTGCTTTGAGTGGCTTCCGCCCGCCGGCACCTAGCGCATGTCGCGTTCAATTGAACGCGAGGCCATGCGCTAAAACCTTTAAGATAGGGCAACTTATCCGCATTCAATTGAATCCAATTGAATGCGGGTTGCTCTAGAGCATGTTCTTTTTAAACATGCCCGGAATATTGTCAAAATTCACGGCGCCATGTTTTTCTTGCGCAATTCCGCCACGGCGTCTTCGGTTTTGGTCAGATGGGACAGTCCCATGCCCTTGAGGACATGGTCGGCTTTGGAGAATTGAATTTTGGTGTAGGTGGTAATCTCGACGCGGTTGCCCCAGGGGTCGAGAAAATCCAGGAAGCGGCTGTCGACGAAGGTGATGCCCATGTCCTGAAGGGTTTGGCGCGCCAGGTCCTTGTCGTCCACGGCGATGCCGAAATGGCGCCCCTCGTCGGGGCCCTGGTTGCGGCCAAGGCTGAAATTTATGAACTGGTCGCCGAAATAGATAAAGGCGATGGTCTTGCTCTTGCTTGCGATCTCGAAATCCAGGAAGCGGCCGTAGAATTCCAGCGCTTCATCAATATTACCGACCTCGAGGGCGACGTGGTTGATGCCAACGGCACGGGCCCTGAGCTCACTTTTTCCGTCTGTCATGGGAACCTCTCTCAATCTTGGCTGCCTCATCGCGTAATGTAATATCGACCATCAGGGCGCTTGCCAGGGCTTCCAGCGCATGGCGGAGGGTGTCCTCGCTTAGGCCCGCGGGAATGCGTACACGGGCCTGGGCACGGAACAACATATCACCGCCCATGGGCGCCCGTTGCAGGCTGGTTTCCATTTCCTCCACGCTGGCGCCGTGCCCGGCCAGGCATTGGGTAATGTCGTGGACGATGCCTGGATGATCGGGTCCAAGGAGGTCCAGGTTCAGGACGGGACCATCCGGCAACGCCTGGGCCCCGGCCGTCTCCACCGTCAAGGTGAAGCCCTGGGCCGCCAGCGCCGACAATGCCTCTTTCAAGGCCGCTTCCTTGTCGTTGGCGATTTCAACGCGGGCGATGCCGGCGAATTTCTCGGCCAGGCGCGCCATGCGGCTTTCCAGCCAATTGCCGCCCGCCGCCGTCACCGCCTCTGACAGGGTTTTGATCAGGCCGGCCCGGTCGTCGGCGATAAATGTCAGGACAAGGGTTTTCATGGACGGCTTCCGATTTAGAGCAATTTTCAATTAATCGGAGTCGCCCAAGACGTATTTGGCGCGACCCAAGTGATTGGTTCAATTTCTCTTTTCTTAAGAGTCCGAGCATGTTTTAAGTGAACATGCTCTTGGTGTCTGACAAACCTTCTTCCATGGCTTGGTGTTTGGGTCAATCACCCATTTGGTTGTGATAACGTCGCCCCTAATCATTGTTCACCCGGCGACGAAACGGCTAAACTATCCGCATTGATATCTGAACAGATGGAGCCGCCCGTGAGCAATAAGACATATAAAATCGCCCTGATCCCCGGAGACGGAATTGGCCATGAGGTGGTGCCGGCGGCGGCCCAGGTGCTGGAAAAGGTGGGCGGGAAATTCGGTTTCTCCTTTGAATGGGCGGATTTCGACTGGAGTTGCGAGCGCTATACCAACTTGGGCGCCATGATGCCCGAAGATGGGCCGGAACAGCTCGCCGCCTTTGACGGCATCTTCCTGGGCGCCGTGGGCTATCCCGGCGTTGCCGACCATATCTCGCTCTGGGGCCTGTTAATCCCCATCAGGCGCGCCTTCGACCAATATGCCAACGTCCGTCCCCTGAAGCTGTTCGAGGGGGTGACCAGCCCCTTATCGGGGCGTGGCGCCGACGATATCGACATGGTCATCGTGCGCGAAAATGCCGAGGGCGAATATTCCCGGATGGGCGGACGCATCTATGAAGGCACGGAGCGAGAGATGGTGATCCAGGAATCCGTCTTCACCCGCCATGGCGTCGACCGTATTCTCCGCCACGCCTTCGAAATCGCCACCAAGCGCGCGGCCGAACTTGGCCGCCCCGGCAAGGTTACCTCGGCCACAAAATCCAACGGCATCATTCATACCATGCCCTATTGGGACGAACGCTTCGAGCGGATGGCGGGGGAGTTTCCGGAAATCGAGACGGATCAATTCCACATCGACATCCTCTCGGCCCATTTCGTTCAGCATCCGGACTGGTTCGATGTGGTGGTCGGCTCCAACCTGTTCGGCGATATTCTGTCCGACCTGGGCGCCGCGGTGGTGGGTGGCATGGGCCTGGCGCCCGCCGCCAATCTGAACCCCGCCGGCGACTACCCCTCGATGTTCGAGCCGGTGCATGGGTCCGCCCCCGATATCGCCGGCAAGGCCATCGCCAATCCGGTCGCCCAAATCTGGACCGGCGCCATGATGCTGGAACATCTCGGTGAAGGCGCGGCGGCCCGCGCCATCGAGGACGCGATCGCGGCGGTCCTCGCCGATGGCTCCGTCCGCACGCCGGACCTGGGCGGCCAGGCCGATACCGGCACCCTGGCCCAGGCTATCGCCGACGCTCTTTGAACGGCTCGTGCCGCTTTTTTACGGTCCGCGGTCCATATGAAAGACCCGTTCATTGATTTCCCGGCAAGCATCTTTGCGAAAAGGTTGTAAATCTTTGCGAAGTCTTTACTCAATTCGGGCAACATTCCATCTTAACCGGGACGATCTTCGGCCATTTATTCGGTTTATTGCTTGTGAACGAATGCTGATAGGTCGGTCCGGAGCCCAATACTCACACATATTGGGTGTTGATGGAGGGAAAGACGAATGACGGACACATTTGGAGCAGGCGGCACGGACGTTGATATCGGCGCCGCTCCTGACACCACCGAAACGGTCAACTCGGATGAATTGTCCACGGAACTGCCCCCTTTACACATTTTGGTGGCCGAGGATTACCGCCTCAACCAGAAAGTCATCACGGCCATGTTGGAGGATCTGGGACATCGGATCTCTATCGCCAACAATGGCATGGAAGCCGTCTCGGCGGTGTTACGGTCGCGCTATGATGTGATCCTCATGGATGTTCATATGCCGGAAATGGACGGCAAGGCGGCGACGCGGCGTATTCGCGCCCTGCCGCGCCCCGAAGGCGATATTCCGATTATCGCCCTGACCGCGGATGCCTCCATGGATCAGCAGAAAGACTGCCTCGACGCCGGTATGAACTTCTATTTGACCAAGCCGATAATTTTGCCCGATCTGCTGCAGGCCATGGCCAAATGCGTGGCGCCGGCGAAAGCGCCAACACAGAATAGCGCCCGGCGGCCGGACTTCATAAACTCAGAAACAGGCTTCAAGGTTGAGCCGGCGGCCGTTCCAATTGTCGATATGAGCGTCCTCGTCAAATTCGCGGAAATGGTGGGCTGGGACACGGTCGCAACCCTGTTCGAGACCCTGACAAAGGACTTCATAGAACACCGTAGGATTATTACCCGGGCCGCCGACAGCGGCGAATTTGAACTGCTGCGTCGGCAAACCCAGGCCTTGAACGGCGCCCTCGGTCAATTCGGCGCCACCAAGGCGCAGGAGGCCGCCCATGTGATCGAGACATTGTGCAAGGCGGGATACAACGAAAATGCCCGCGATATGATCCCGAAATTCCTGCAATTGGGCCATGATTCCATTCTCGAATTGCAAAAATTCCTCGAAACCATGGCGCCCCCGCAAAGCCAAGGCATCTCGTCTCCGTCATTGTCGATGTGAGACAATAGCCGGCCCGTGTTGCCACGGATGCCCTTAATCCGGGTCGTCGCTGGCCGGGTCGTCGCCGGCCTCCGCGCCTGTTTCTTCTTCCCGCGGTGTTTCATCAATCGCATCCAAGGCCGTGGCGACGGCCGGAAAATGCGTGGGATGGCGAACGGCGGCTTTCAGCAGAGCGGACTTAAGCCGCGATAGAATATCGGTTATTGTCTGAAGCATGGCATCGCCCCAATCCGCAAAAAATATCCACTCCGCCCTGTCGGCAGAATAACATTGTTTGCGCGGGCCGATAGGTCGGCTGAGTGTATCTCCATCGATATAACAAAAACTTGATCGGCGACGGTAAAATTCTATTTTGCCATGTATGGTTAGCAAGAGATTATAATTATTGATCGTTTATGGAATCGGACGGGTTGGAGGGAGCAATCGTGAGGTTTGTTTTTATTGTCATGATCCTGGCATTTACCGGCTGCCAGAACGTTTCCGATGTGATCAAGGATTTCAATTCCAAAATTGATGAATTTGGCGCATCAAAACGGGAAAACGCCGCCGGTGGCGTCTACATAGGGTATTTCCCTGATAAGGCGACGGACCTGGCGCAGAAAAACTGTCAGCAATACGGCAAGAATGCCGTCATGATCAGCCAGGGCAAGGACAGCACGTTCTCATTTTCCTGCCGTTGAGGAGCAAGAATAATGGCCTTCTAGGGCCTGTTGACAATCATTTGGCGGCGATCATAGCGGCCACGAGGTTGAG
>JAPYPT010000250.1 GCA_029937535.1 Alphaproteobacteria bacterium | reverse complement strand
GCGTAGGTCATGGCGGTGTAAATGCGCACGGGAATGTCCAGCTCCACGCATTTGGCGTAGAGGGGATAGTAGCGCCGGTCGTTGGCCGGCAGGGCGCTGTACAGCGAGGAGACCCGGAAGCCGTTGGCGCCATCCTCGCACACCAGGCGTTCCAGCTCGCGCACGGCGCGCATGCCGTCCATGGGGCTGAGGGCCGGGAAAATCTTGAAGCGGTTCGGGAATTCCCGGTGGATTTCGCCGATTTCATTGTTCGGCGCGTTCACCAAAAGGCCGTATTCGATGTTCGATTGATCCATCTCCGCGACCAGCGTGCCCAACAGCGCGCTGCGTTCGCCGGGTGGACTGGGCGGCGCGGAACCGAAGATATGGCCGTAATTGTCAAAGCCATAGCCGTCCGGCCGGGGCAGGGTTTCAGAGGACGGCGTGCCCGGCGGGCCCCGGTTGATCTCCGCCGCGGCCTGGGCCGTGGCGGTTTTCGGCATGCCGATTTCAAGGTCGATGGCTCGGGTCATTTTCTTGCCTCGCTATTTTGGGTCTTCGGTCTTTGGCTCTTCAGTCCACGCCGCCATTCAAAAATTCGAAGGCGACGGCGGCATGGGCGGCCGCGCCCATGGCCATGGCGTCTTCGTCGATCATCATATGGGGGGAGTGGTTACTATGCGCCGTGGCCGGGTCCACGCCCTTGGGGGCGCAGCCCAGGAAGACGAAGGCGCCGGGGTATCTTTGCAGAATGTAGGAGAAATCTTCCGAGCCCATGCGCGGGTGGGCATCGCGGGCAAAGGCGCCCTGGCCGAAATTGTCCAGCACCGCGCCCTCCACCAGATCCACGAAATCGCCGTTGTTGATAGTGGGCGGATAGCCGCGCCGTACCTTGACCTCCGCCGTCATCTCGTGAGCTTCAGCGGTTTTTTCCGCCAGGGTGGTGATCAGGCGTTCGGCGGTATCCCGCGCGGTCTCCGAAAAACTGCGCACGGTGATCGCCATGTTGGCGAATTCGGGAATGATGTTTGACGCCGTGCCCGCCTCGATCAGGCCCACGGTCACCACCACCGGGTCCCAGACATTGATGCGCCGGGTGACCACGGTTTGCAGCGCGGTGACCAGATGACAGGCCACGGGCACGGGATCGTTGCCGTCGTGGGGCCGGGCGCCGTGGCCGCCCCGGCCGATGATCTTGATAAAATAGGTGTCGGCGGCCGCCAGCGCGTTGCCTTCCCTACCCCCGATGACGCCCGTGGCGCGCATGGGGTCCACATGCATGCCGAAGACGGCGTCGGGCTCCCCGCCGGCAGCGATGATGCCCTCGTCCAGCATGATCTTGGCGCCCTGGTAACCTTCCTCGCCGGGCTGAAACATGAACTTGATATCGCCCTTCAACCGCTCCCGGTGACCGCACAGCATATGGGCGGCGGTGGCCAGCATGGAGGTATGGGCGTCATGGCCGCAGGAATGCATGCGCCCGTCGACTGTCGAGGCGAAGTCCAGGCCGGTTTCTTCCTGCATGGGCAGGGCGTCCATGTCGCCGCGCAGCAATATGGTCTGGCCCGGCTGTCCGCCGCGCAAGGTGGCCACCACGCCGGAGGTCTGTTGGCTCTCGCGCACCTCCAGGTCCAGGCCGGCAATGGCGTCCAGCACCAGTTTCTTGGTTTCCGGCAGCTCATTGCCCAATTCGGGCAGCATGTGAATGCGGCGCCGCAAATCCACGGTCTGGGCCTGTCGTTCCTTGGCTTCCGCCAACAGATCAATGGTGGTGTTCGTCATCAATGCCCCCGGATTGTCCCAAAAAATCCACTATAGCCATATCTGGCCCAACGCGCGGGCGAAATTGGCGCCTAGGTAGGCCTCGATATCCGCCTCCGCCCAGCCGCGTTGCAGCAGGGCGGCGGTGATATTGGGCAGTTTGGCATGGTTGTTGGCGGCCTCGATATAGCGGGCGGGGATGTCGTGGCCGAAGCAGTCGCCATAATCCGAGATACCCGACCACAGGCGCCGGTTGGTGGCGATCTGGGCGGTGCGACGCAGATCGGCGGAGACTGGAATGTCGGTGCCGAAGCCCACATGTTCAATGCCCACCAGGGCCGTGATATGTTCCAGATGGCGCATGAAATCATCCATGTCCGGGCGGCGGTTGCGGTCGCCGTCCCACAGCATGGGGCCATAGACGCTGACGCCGACGACGCCGCCGCTCTCGGCCACGGCGCGCAGCAAGTCATCGTCCTTGTTGCGCGGCAGGGGCGTCAGGGCGCGGGCGTCAACATGGGTGGCCAGCACCGGTTGGCTGCTGAGATCGAGAATATCGCGGGAGGTCTTGTCGCCCACATGGCTGATATCGATGGCGATGCCCAATTCGTTCAACAAGCGCACGGCGTCCCGGCCCAGGTGGCTGAGGCCCGCGTCCTCCGTCTCCAGGTTCCCATCGCCCATGAAGTTGCGGTAGTTGTAGGTGGGCTGCATCACGCGGACGCCCAATTGGTGAAACAGATACAAGCGGTCCAGATCGTCCGCCACCGGGCGCATGTTCTGCCAGCCCATGATCAGGCCGATTTTCCCGGCCCGCCGCGCCACCGCCAGATCGGCCGCTTCGCGGATCGCCATCCATTCCGCCCCAGGCGCGGCGCATCGCGCCAGCCAGCCCGCGATCTCCCCACAGGCCTCGGCGAAATCAGCCTCGAAATGACAGACGGTGACATTCAAGGCATCGATGGCGCCCGCCCGGACATCGCCCGTGTGGCCGTCGCTGTGATAGGACAGCCCATCGATCACCAGCGCCCGCGCTTGCAGTTCCGTTGCCGCCGTCATGATAGTCGCCCTCAATCTTTACTAAAAGTACCGCCACGTCCGCGCCTCGCGGTAAGCACATCATGGAGCCGGGCGGGCTTCGGGTAAAGGTCAAGCCTGCCATCCCACCATCGAATTGAGACGACTTGGAAATCCACGGTATAATCCGGTAAACGAGGCGCGGCGGACCGGGAGGTGGATCAATGGCGGGAGAACTGGAATTCGGACTCGATGTGGGGGTCTACGGCCGCCTGGCGACCCCGGACGAAGTCCTGAAACTTGCCCTGCTGGCGGAGGACGAGGGCTTTCACGCCCTTTGGCTGGCCGACCATGTGGTCTTTCCCGCCAAAGTGGCGCCAAAATATCCCTACAGCCTGGATGGCAATTTCCCCGTGCCCTTGGACGAGCCGCTGTTGGAACCCATCGCCACCATGGGCGTTCTGGTGGGCGCCACGAAACGGGTCAAGATCGGCACGGCGGTGTTGGTGATGCCCCACCGCAACCCCATTTTGCTGGCGCGGATGCTGGCCACCCTGGACGTGTTCTCCCAGGGCCGCATCATTCTGGGCGCTGGCGTGGGCTGGATGGAGGAGGAATTCGCCGCCCTGAACACCTTCGATTTCGCCCGGCGGGGCAAGGTCACGGACGAATATCTGGAAATTTTCAAAGCCATCTGCGAGGGCGGCCAGGTCGCCTACCAGGGGGAGACCTACCAATTCGAGGCGGTCAATTCCTACCCGCCCTCGGTACAGCGCCCGCACCCGCCGATCCTGGTCGGCGGCACCTCGAACCTGGCCCTGGCCAGGGTGGCGCGGTTGGCGAATGGCTGGCTGTCCGTGGGTTTGAGCCTGGAGAAATTGGCCGAACGTCTGACCGTCCTGCGCCGGTGTTGTGACGAGATAGGCATACGCGCCTATGACGATCTTTCCCTCTATCACAAGCTGTTCATCAATATCGGCGAGGCGGTGGCCGCCAAGGGCGGCGGGCGGGAGCCGGGGACCGGATCGGTGGCCGAGATTATCGACGATTTCAAGGGCATCCGCGATCTGGGCTACCAAGGCTTCATTGTCCGCTATCGCGGTTCGGATAGTGGGGAACAGCAGCGCCAGATTGCCCGCTTCGCCGCCGAAATCATGCCGAACATATGACCAAACAGATGAAGGAGCTTGAAATGCGCGGTGAAGCGGACGTTGATGCGGGCTTTGACCCCGCCCGGCACGAGATGTGCGAGAGCCATTTTTTCGAGGATGTGAACGTGGGCGATAAATTCCCCATACCGTCGCGAACCCTGGCGGATGCCAATTTCGCCGCCTTTCAGCTCGCCTCGGGTGACAATCACCCGATCCATTATGACATCGAATACTGCCGGGCCCGGGGCCATGAAAATTTGCTGGCGCATGGCTTTCAGGCCCTGATCCAGACCGCGCCGGGGGCGGGCATGCTGCCCCATTATTTCGGCGATGCGCTGATCGCCTTCATTGAGCAATCCTCAAAATTCCTGAAACCGCTGTACGCGGGCGACACGGTCTATCCCATGCTGGAGGTCTCGGGGCTGGAGCCGGGACGGACCACGGGCGTGGTGGTCCTGCGCTCGACCCTGCATAACCAGCGCCGGGAATTGATTCTGGAAGGCATGCAGAGAATCCTGGTCAGAAAACGGCCCAAATAGACCTCCCGTCGCACTGGACCGTGGCAAAAATTGGCGGATGGCCATCCGGTTATCGGAAAGGATCCAGACCATTTTGGGCGGGATCAGCTATGAAGAAAGCGGGTTTTCGATGAATGACGCGACGAACCATCACACGCTGGGTGACCGTATCATGAGATTTCTGATGAAATCGCCTGACGGCCTCCCCCCTGCCCACGCCCGTTTTTTTGTCATGTCGCGGCTTGGCTATCCTCTTGGCACGATGGGCCATCTCGCGTACGTCCTGATATTTTGGCACCTGGATCTAACATTCTTGTCGGTTTTCAACATCCTTAGCGTTGCACTGTTTGCATCCGCGGCCGTGCTAACCAATCGGGGCAATTTGCGACTGCCGATTGTGCTGGTTATTCTGGGTGAGGTCCCGGTCCATGCCGTTCTGGCAACAATCTATGTGGGGCCGGCCGCCGGGTTTTGGATATACTTTTTTTTGTCGAGTTTATTCGTCCTTCTTGCGCCCATTTTTAGCAGGGGCTTGCGCCTGTCATTGAATGCAGTCCTCGTCCTCGCCCTGATCATCCTCGCAATTTTCACGATCGGAGCGGAGCCGCTACAGCCCATCGCCAATGAATGGACGATCTTTCTATTTATTTCCAATGCGCTGTTATTTGCCGCTGTCTTGGTTGCCAGCATCTCATCATTTGAGCTGGCCGTGGTCAGGGCCGAAGAGGCCCTGCAAGTGGAGTTCGAAAGAGCGGAGATGTTGTTGCTGAATATTCTGCCCGCCGAAATCGCGGCGCGGCTTAAGGCGAAGGAAGAGCCTCTTGCCGACAGCCATGATGGTGTTTCCGTCCTGTTCGCCGATCTTGCGGGTTTCACCGATCTTTCCCGGAAGCTGTCGGCGGATGAACTGGTAAACCTGCTCAATGATCTGTTTTCCCGATTTGACGATCTGGCCAACAGACATGGCGCGGAAAAGATTAAAACCATTGGCGATGCCTATATGGCCGCAACCGGATTGGCGGATGATGGGGGCAATCATGCCGAGGCGGCGGTGGATCTGGCATTGGGGATGAAAGAGGCTTTCGAAAAATTCCGCGAACAACACAATGTCGATCTGCAGCTTCGTATCGGGGTGCATTCGGGCGCGGTAATTGCCGGGGTTATCGGCACGCAAAAATTTGCCTACGATCTTTGGGGAGATACCGTGAATATCGCCAGCCGAATGGAATCCGAAGGCCTGCCCGGCCAAATTCAAATATCGGCGCAGACCCAGGAATTGCTCCCCGCGCACTATCAGTCAACGCCGCGTGGCGAGATCAAAATTAAGGGGCATATGGCACGGACAACCTATCTTCTCGAAGGCCGGGCCTAGATCAAACAGCCTAAAAACGGAATCGTTTTTGGGCTGATAATTTGATCTATTTCAAGGGTTTAGAGCAACTTATCTGCGTTCAAAAGAACGCAGGTTGCTTTAACGCGACTGACGCGGCACGAACAGAAAATCGCCGCCTTCGTGGGCAGCGCGTCGGATGGTGGAATACCGCGGCACCTGACCGGCCTTGACCGCCAGACGGCCGCGCAACTGCTGAAACAGGTTCTGGCCAACCAGCACTTCTTTATTGTCCTTGAGAACCGACAGAAAAGCGTTGGCGAACTGGGAATGGCCGCTCGCAGTTTTACCGGCCAACGGTTTCAGCCCACCGGAGACAATGGCCGTTCGGGCGCGTTTCATGGCCATGCGCCTGATCCATTTATTCCGGCCAGCCCGGCTTTTGGGCGCGGTCTCGGCGGCGCGGGTTTTGGTTCCCGAGAAACTGCTATCGGCGATCACGATGACATGATGGGCTTTCATGGCCCGGAGGAGCTCGGTTATGCTGTCGTTGGCGATCCAATTGCTCTTGTCGTCAGCCCTCGCATCGATGGGCAGCCAGTAGCCGGTGTCCGTCCCGCGATCGATCCTGCCGTGCCCCGCGTAATAGATCAACAGCCCGTCATCGGCGGTTAGCTCGTCTTTGAGCCAGTCGATAAAACTCAGAATTTGCGACCGGGTGGCATTCAACAATAGGGTCGCATCGAAGCCGTACTTGCTCCGCAGCAAATCAGAAATCGTGATCGCGTCGCTCACCGCCATGTCCAGTTTGGGCAAATGCGCATAGTCGTCGTTGCCGATGACGAGGGCGTGGTAGCCGCCATTCTGCTTCACTTTTTCACGTACCGGCGCGCGTTCGAGTGCTGCCAGAGCGGGCCGGGCTTGCCGCCCTTGCTCACCCCGTGCCTTTTCGCGCTTGGCCTTGGGTGGGCTCTTTGTCTCGGTTGTCGGCCGACTTGGAATGCCATCGATATTTACATTCCCCATCGGGGCACCGGGAGCCTTGGATATATTTTGCGTGCTGTTGGCAGCCGCAACCTCCAGCGCCGCCGCTTTTCTTTTTTCCTCTGCCTGTTTCCGGGTTCTCTCCGCCATTTTGCTCGTGACGGCCCGGCGCATCAGTTCCCAGCACGCCTTGGCTGAATAACCCCGTGCTTTGGATTTTCTAACCGCGGCCTTCAAATATTTTGACCAAACAAACCTGGTCGGCACGCCATTGACATGGCGGACCCCTGTCGCGGCATCACGACAGTCTTTCACGGCGCTATCCCTCTTCTCGGCGGCGGTTAGGGATTTCTTGGCCGCCGACCCCGGTGAAAAACTTATGGTCAACGCGCAATAAGAATCATTGTCGCCCCCTGACGCTGTTAATTTCGCCGTCACGTTCGAGCCACTTTGATGTCCTTTAAACTGCGCCTGAATTTCAAAGAATTCATTTGCGAAACTCCAACTTCCCCACGTATCGAGTTGACCATTCGAAGAAACCGAGCCACTGAAAGTCTGTACCTGCTCCCCTTGCGGTATGGTGGCCTGGAACTTCCCATTCCGGATCCACATGCTGGGGTCGTCCAGGCCAAGCAGGCAATCGCCGTTTTCAGCGACAACATCGCCAACCCACTCACCGTCAGCGGCATGTGCAAACCCCGGCATTGCCGCGACGAATATCAGAATGGAAATTCGGGCGGTGATGCCTAGGCAACGCAAACATCCATTTACAATTCCCAGCAGGTAGAGAATGGGCAAAATAGTGACGTTATCGTTGGGGCATCGGCCTAACGTTCCACGCTGCATGGCAACCACCCATCAGTTTCTTGCCGTATTGGTCCCGGACGAACCTTAATCTTTATACCGTTTCCACTGTATCCTTCGCCGCCGCCGACGTCGCGCCGGCAACCTTCCGCAAGGTATTCATCTCGTTCTGAATAACC
>JAPYPT010000490.1 GCA_029937535.1 Alphaproteobacteria bacterium | reverse complement strand
TGCCGCGTTTGGCGATTGGGTGGCGGCGCAATTGAACCCCGAATGGGTGGAGCACTCCGGCGTGCGGCATATTTTGGAACGCGCGCCCGAGCTGGGTATGGACGCCGGCGCGCTGGTGTCCGAGTTGGACGAGGCCAACGCGCGTTTGCTCACCGGCACCTTGGCGGCGGATGAACCGATCCCAAACCCGGCACATCAACTGGCGGATTTGGTGGGACGATTGCGGGCGCGTCATTTCGATCGGCAACTCGCCGAGCTGACGCGGCTGACCGCCCAGCCCAATTTGCCGGAGGCGGAATTGATGCGCGTGTTGGAAGAGCAGAAAAATCTGCGCGCGCAGAAAAAGAAATCGTTGCCGCCGGTTTCAGCTTAATCCACGAAGGCGATTTCGTTGGAGAGCAGGAGCACTTGGACGTATTTTTCCCAGGCGTTGAGAGGCTTGGGTTTGTAGGTGGCGCCGAGGAATTCGGTGGAGGCTTGCCATGAGGTGATCTCCAGAGAGCCATTTTTTTTGATCATGGCATCGGCGATTTCTTTTTTGATGCTCACGGTGGGGTTCCAGGTGAATTGATCCTGCTGGGGGTTATCGAGTTTGTAATTGCGTTGGGTGCTGGCGAGGGCCTTGGGGTCGATGGCCTTGCCGCTGTACACGATGAAGTCGATGGTGTCGCCGCGTTTCACGGTGATGTTGGAGAGGTTGCTGTCGCGCCGGGTGCGGCGCACGTTGCTGCGCCAGAGTTCTTTGCCGAGGCGTGCGTTGCCGCTGGATGTGCGGCTGTGGACGATGACGCCGGTGACGCCGTCCCACACCTGTTCATCATAAAACTTGCGTAAGGTGTCGCCCATTTTGTCTTCGCGGGCAGCCTCGGCGGTGTCGTCGAGCTTGTGCTCGAGGCGGGCGCTCACGTCCACGATGGTGTCGGTGGGGGCAACCCAGCGGCGGATGACAGCCACGCTTGGATGCGCGCCGGGATGGCCACCAGTGGCGGTGAGTTCCAGTGGGCCGTAGGCCGGATTGTTGCCTTTCCAGACCTTGCCATCAGTGAAGGGGAACTGGAAAAATTTGATGGAATAGAGTTTTTGTTTTTCGTTGTATCGTTCGGCCTGGCCGTGGCCGTTGTACCAGGTTGGGGTGCTTTTCATGGCGCCGGTGGTGACGCCTCCGGTTTGCTGCTGGAGATAGCGCACGCCAAGTTTTAGCTCGATGGGCTCGGCGGCGCGCTGGTAGATTATGTTGTATAGCGCGGTGATGCGTGCGCGATCATCCTGGATGGAGGTGAATTCTTTGCGGTTGACCAGCTGATGGGCGAGGTCGGCCACCATGGGGCTGTTCATCATGAAGAGTGCCTGTTGGGCGACGGTGGAGGTAAAGCGTTGGCCAGCGGTTTTGTCAGGGTTCGCAAAATCGAAGGTCTTGAAGACGTCATTGAGGTTACGGCGGTCGATGAGGGCGTAGACGGTGCGGCGGTAGTTGGGGGCACCGCCGGTGAGTCGCAGGGGTTTACCGCCCATGGAGAGGTCGCTCTTGCCGGCCACGGTGAGCATGCCGTCGCGGAAGGCCTCGAAGTCCAGTCGCCG
>JAPYPT010000489.1 GCA_029937535.1 Alphaproteobacteria bacterium | reverse complement strand
TCGTTGAAGGCCAGGGCCGGCACCTTGCCGTTCTTGGAAAAATCCAGGGCCATATCCGGCCAAACCACAAATGCCGCCCTGTCGGGCAGCATCGTCAATGGCCATTCGGGCGGCAGCGATGGTTTCGTCACTCAGGTCATCGATTCAGGGGCCTCCGCCGCCGTTGGCTGGGCAACCTATGTGGGCAGCGCCAGCACGGACACGGTCAACGGCGTCGCGGTCAAGCCATCCGCCGGCGCTGACGAAATCTATCTGACCGGCGCCACCCAGGGCGCATTGGACGGCGGCGCGGCGGCAAATGTGCAAGATGCCTTCGTCATGAAACTGGACAACACCGGATCGGAAGTCTGGGTTGATCAGGACCACGGCGCGGTCAGCCAGGGCGGCAATGCCATCGTCTTGGATCAGACCGCGACTTCCGTGATCAGCCGCCTTGGCCTGCCCACGGGCGATCTGCCCGCCACACCGCCCAGCGAGATATTAAGCCTGACGACCCTACGGCCCGGACAATATTTCTCCATCCGTGTCGATGGCGGGGCGACGAAACGGATTGAGATCGAGACCGACGACAGCCTTGGCTTTCTATCCTTCAAGATCAAACGGGCGCTGGGCGCGGCCGGCACCTCTTCCATTGAACGGGGCATCAGTGATTCCGCCCTGAAGATCTCCGCCAGAAATGAATCCGTCATCGAAATCATCCCCGGACCCGAAGGCTTTGACGCCCTGGCGCCCCTGGGCCTGAGAGAAGCTGTGTTGTATGGCCAGCCGGAAGGTTTGGAAGAAGAGAAAGAAGACGAGATCGCCTCGTCCATTTTCGAACTGGGGTTCAACGATGAGATGTCGTTGTTGACAAAAAAGGGCGCGGGCGACGCCGGTATCCTGATCGACAACGCCCTGCGGGAAATCCGCAAAATGTTCCGCTATATCGCCATCGGGCCGGAAGACAAGAATGCCACCTCCGGCCTGCCCAACATCAGCCCGGCGGCGGCCGAGCGGATCGCTCAGATGCAGGGCGCATTGGGGGCCATCACCGGCCTCGCCAGCTCCATGAACCTAACCAACCAAATGCGCCTCCAGGGCCAGACCGGCGGCAGCACGCAGAACATGCTGAATATCATTACCTAGCACGTATATTTTTCCTGACCCCCGCCTCTTCGATGGGTATATTTCCGGCACACGAGGCATGGGATTGACTGCATCATGGCGCCGGGACTTTCACATTTATTTTCGCCCCTGACCATTCGGGGCCATCAGCTTAAGAACCGGATATTTTCCACCGGTCACATGACGGTGATGCTGGAGAACGGGTTCCCCTCGGACCGCATGGCGGCCTATCACGAGGCCCGGGCAGCGGGCGGCGCCGGTCTGATCATAGTCGAGGCGGCACGCGCCCATCCCTCCGGCATTTCCTCCCGGCCGGCGATCCTGGCCTTCGATGACGACTGCATTCCCGGCTACCGCCGGATTGCCGAGGTCTGCCACCTCCACGGCTGCAAGGTCTTTGGCCAGCTTGCTCATCCGGGCCGGGAAATGAGCGAGGCGGTGGACGGCACCTTCGCCGTGGCCCATGCTCCCTCCCCCGTGC
>JAPYPT010000488.1 GCA_029937535.1 Alphaproteobacteria bacterium | reverse complement strand
AGGCGATGGGAAAGTGATTGCTGTGGAAGTCATTCCGGGTGCTATCCTTGGCGGCGGCCAAAATGCCGGCGGATCCGGTGGCACTGGAGGGGGAGGTCCGGGCGGATTTCCCGGTGGTGGGCCGGGTGGCCCAGGCGGTCCGTAATCAGAAACTCACACGCGGCACATGCCGCGTTTTTTTATTCAAACCGCCCAGCCAAGGCCGTGTGCGCCTCGCGCAATGCCGTCTCAGTGGTGGCCCAGTCCACGCAGCCGTCGGTGATGCTCACGCCGTATTTCAAATCCCCCAACGGCACGGGGAATTTCTGCGCGCCCGCGTTCAAATTACTTTCCAACATCACGGAATGAATGTGGCGATTGCCATCACCGATTTGCCCCAGCACATTCGCCAGCACTGCCGGTTGGCGTTCGGGATCCTTGCCGCTGTTGCCGTGGCTGCAATCAATCATCACTGACGGCGTGAGCCCCGCCTTCTCTGAAGCCGCCACTACGCCTGACACGTACTCGGCGGAGTAATTCGGGCCGCCACTGCCGCCGCGCAAAATCAATTGGCAATCCGGATTACCCCGGGTGGTCACCGCGCTGGCGCGGCCCTCGGCGGTGATGCCCAAAAATGTTTGCTCTTGCTTGGCCGCCACGATGGCGTTCACCGCCACGTCACAATCGCCCGCCGTGGAATTTTTGAACCCCACCGGCATCGACAGTCCACTGGCCATTTGCCGGTGCGTTTGGCTCTCCACCGTGCGCGCGCCAATCGCCGCCCAGCACAGGGAATCCGCAATGTACTGCGGCGTGATGGGATCCAGCAATTCCGTGGCAGTCGGCAGGCCGAGCTCCAGCACTTCGCCCAAAAACTCGCGTGCGATTCGCAGACCGGCGGGGATATCGCACGTGCCGTTGAGGTGCGGATCCATGATCAACCCCTTCCAGCCAACCGTGGTTCGTGGTTTTTCAAAATACACGCGCATCAAAATCAGCAGCCGATCATTCAGCTCATCGGCCAATGCCTTGAGTTGGGCGGCGTACTCGCGGCCCGCTTTCAAATCGTGAATGGAGCACGGCCCCACCACCGCAATGAGGCGCGGATCTTCACCGTGGATGATGGCGTGCAGTTCGCGGCGCACTTGGGAGACAAAATCGGTCTGCGCTTCGGTGCGCGGCAGCTCCGCCACTAGCGCGGCCGGACTGGGCAACGCCTCGGAGGAGACAACGCGGATGTCGGTTACTTGTTGCAAAGGGCGGGAATAAACATCATTCGGCCGCGTCTTGTAAAGCCCGCAGTACTTCGCGGTCGCGCACATCCACCCAGCGACCGGCGATTTCCAGCCCCGCGATAGGCTCGCCAGCATTGATCATCGCGGTTAATGCATCGGTCAATTCATACTCGCCGCGTGGCGATTTTCCCAACCGCGCCGTGTGTTGGAAAAGCATCGGCTGGAAAATATAAATCCCCGCATTGTACCAGGCCGTTTCGCCATCCTTTAATAAATTCTCCGCTCGCAATTCGTCCAGCTGCGCTTCTGAAGGTTTCTCCACCAAATGATTCAAACAAAACGCCTCGTCAAAAAAGAACAACCCACCCTTCG
>JAPYPT010000487.1 GCA_029937535.1 Alphaproteobacteria bacterium | reverse complement strand
GGCTGGCGGGCGGCCAAGCCGGCTCTCCCATGCTCATCGTGCTGGAAGATCCCGACGGCACCCAGCGCCATCCCCTCTCCAAAGGCGCCTTTACCGTACCGGCGGATGGCCGCATTATATTCGAGGTTCCGGGCGCGGGCGGCTTCGGCCCGGCCTCGGAACGGGACCCCGCCAGCCTGGCCGACGATTTGAAGAACGGTTATGTGAGCGAGGCAGCCGCCCGGCGCGACTACGACATGAAATCCTGACTTGGAGGTTTGCAAACGATGGCGAAGACACCCCCGGTGACAGATTGGAAGACGGACTACGATATTTTTGACGCCGGTTATGTGCGTGATCCATTCCCGGTCTGGCAGGAATTGCGTGAGACCTGCCCCATTGCCCACACGGAACGCTGGGGCGGCAGTTGGCTGCCCACGCGGTACGAAGACCTGCAGGCCTTCGTGCGCATGGTGCCCGAGTTGTCATCGAAGGAGCCGTTGGTTGTCCCGCCGGAGGTGCTTGATCCTGATTCCGAACATGCCAATGTCGGGGCCCCGCCCATCACCTCGGACCCGCCGAAACAAATTCCGATCCGGCGCATGATCCTGCCGTTTTTCACGCCGAAAGCCGTCGCCCGTCACCGCGCGGATACGGAGGCGCTGTGCCATGAACTCATCGATGGTTTCATCGACAAGGGTTCCGCCGATGCGGGCGTGCAGTATGCCCAGCAGATACCGCCCCGGGTGATCGCCAACATGATGGGCATAGATGCAAGCCGCTCCGCCGAATTCGTCGAGTGGGTGCGCGGCATTTTGGAGATCGGCCTGACCGACCCCGAGATCCGCCTGAAATACCGCGCCATTATTCTGAATTTCTTCTCCGATCTGGTGAAGCAGCGGCGCGAGAACCCTGGCGACGATCTGATCTCTCAGCTACTAGCCTGCGAATTGGAAGGCGAGCCGGTCACCAACGATACCGTCATCGGCATGTGCAACCTCCTCCTCATCGCGGGTATCGACACCACCTGGAGCTCCATCGGCTCGGCGATGTGGCACCTTTCCGCCCATTCGGACGACCGCCGCAGGCTGGCCACCGAACCCGATCTGTTTCCCACGGCGATCGAGGAACTGCTGCGTTTCTATTCCCCCGTCACCATGGCCCGTGTCTGCCAAAAAGATATCGAGGTCGGCGACGTCACCTTCAAGGAAGGTGACCGGGTGCTGATGAATTTCCCCGCCGCCAACCACGACCCGGAAGCTTTTGACCGGCCCGACGAAGTGGTGCTGGACCGGGAAAAAAACCGCCACATCGCCTTTGGCGTCGGCATCCACCGTTGTGCGGGCTCTAATCTGGCGCGCATGGAAATGGACGTTGCCCTGCGCACCTGGATGGAACGCATCCCCGAGTTCGAGCTGTCCGATCCCGACGCCGTAACCTGGGCCGGTGGCCAGGTGCGCGGACCGCGCAACATACCAGTTACGTTTTAGCCTATAGTCGCCACGCTACACGACACAACGTCATCCTCGGGCGTAGCGAAGCGGAGACCCGTGGATCCAGGGCCGCAAACACTGGAGTTTGTTGCCCTGGATTGCCGGGTCGAGCCCG
>JAPYPT010000249.1 GCA_029937535.1 Alphaproteobacteria bacterium | reverse complement strand
TTGCTGGAGCTGACGGAGCCGACAATGCGCGCCATTGATCAGGCCACGGAAGTGACGAGCCGGATGTTGTCCTTTGCCCGGCGGCAGCCGCTACGGATCCAAAGCATCGATCTGAACAAGCTTTTGACCGACCTGCAGCCGTTATTGCGCCAGGCGCTGGTTGAAGAAATCGCCATTGTAATTTCCACGCCGGCGAACCTTTGGCCCTGCCATGCGGATCTGAGCCAATTGGAGCAGGCAATCTTAAATCTGGCGATCAATGCCCGCGACGCCATGCCCCAGGGCGGTAAGCTGCATATTGAAACCTCCAACATTACCCTTCCCGACGCGGGACGTACCGATCACCCAGAGCTGCCACGCGGCCAATATGTGATCATTGCCATCACCGATACCGGTCAGGGCATCGCGGCCACCGATCTGCCAAAAATTTTCGACCCGTTTTTCACGACAAAAGGTGTCGGTAAAGGCTCCGGTCTCGGGCTGAGCATGGTGCACGGCTTCGCCAAACAGTCGAATGGCGATGTCCTGGTCCAATCCGAAGTCGGGGCCGGCAGCACATTTTGCATTTACCTTCCGCGCGCCGACGCGGCGGAAGACAAAGCATTGGCGGCGGCGCTTCCCGTGGCGCCATCGCCGGGCGCGGACGAAACCATCTTGTTGGTCGAGGATGAGGAAGATGTCCGAACCATGATGGCCCGGAGCCTGGAAAAGCTGGGTTACAAAGTTCTGACGGCCGTCACGGGTCCAGCCGGATTGCAAGAATTGGAGCGCCATGGTCCCGTCGATCTGCTGTTGACGGATGTCTTGCTGCCCGGCGGCCTAAATGGCCAGCAACTCGCCGATCAGGCAACGGCAAGTTATCCTGGCCTGAAGGTGTTGTTCATGTCCGGCTATGCCCGCGATGAAATTGTCGATCAGGGCCGCCTCAGGACCGATGTCCGGCTGCTGTCCAAGCCGTTCAGTCAATCCGAACTGGGCCAGCGCGTGCGTGACATTCTGGACGAAACATAGCGCCTATCCCTTATACCAAGGTGCGGTGATAGAGACCCATATAGACGCACTACGAAGGCTTTCGGGTAGGAGCGTGTTGCGCCGTGGTACTGATACCACAAGCGGCGCGCGACGCCGCCGAAAGCCTTCGTAATGCGCCGAATTCGGTCGTTTCAGAGGCCCCTCGGCGGCGTCATGAAAGCTTGACGGTAGCAGTACCGCCAGCGCTTCCACTCCTACCCGAGGGGCCTCTGAAACGATCTATATGGGTCTCTATCATCGCACCTTGGTATTAGCCGACCCGAACCACGACTTTGCCAAAATGCTCTCCCTTGGGCAGGGCCTGTAGAGCGTCACTCAAACCATCAAAGTCATAGACGCGGTCGTCCAGGGCGGGGTGGAAGTCCGGGCGGCCGGCAAGATCGGCCATCATATGGGAAAAGTCCGCGACGCTGCCGGTGCTGATCCCGATCATGCGTTTGCGGAACATGAAGATCAGCGGCAGGTTCACTTCCGCGATGGAACCGCCGACATTGCCGATCAGCGACATGGTGCCGTCCGCCCGCGTTGCCCGCATGGATTGGGCGATGGTGTCGGCACCGCCCACCTCGACCACCAGATCGGCGCCGATGCCATCCGTCAGGCCCAGCACGGCCTTGCCCCATTCCGGCACCTCGCGGTAATTGATCGTTTCGTCGGCGCCCAGCGCCTTCAGCCGCGCCAATTTCGCCTCGCTGGAGGAGGTGCAGATGACGCGGGCGCCCCGCGCCTTGGCCAGTTGCAGAGCGAACAGTGAAACCCCGCCCGTACCCAAGGTCACCACCGTGCCGCCATCCACCGCCGTTGCCGGCATCTCCGCCAAGGCATTCCAGGCGGTGATGGCGGCACAGCACAGGGTGGCCCCCTCGAGATCCGAAAAATGCTCCGGCACGGGGACCGAACTGGCCACGGGTACGCACATATATTCCCGCGCGGTGCCATCCAGCGGCCCGCCCAGGGCGCCATCGAAGCCGGCGGGGCCAAGATCACCGTCGTACCAGGTTTGAATGAAACAGGGCAGCCGGCGCGAACCTAGCGCGACCCCGTCCACATCCGGGCCCAGCGCCACCACTTCGCCAACACCGTCGGACAGGGGCACCAGAGGCAATTCACCGGACATCCGCCCATAACCCCGCCCCACCATCAGATAGTCGCGGTAGTTCAAGGCTACGGCTTTCATTTTTAACAGCACTTCGCCGGGCCCCGGTTCGGGCCGATCGGCATCGACCATTTTCAAGCCGTCGAAACTCCACTCATCCGTGATTTGCCATTGCTTCATTGTCATGACCGTAAAAGCTCCCTTATTCTCCATGCTTTATAACAAGAGCAGGATGGAATTATGAAACTCTATGACGCCGCCGCTTCGGGGAACTGCCACAAGGTTCGCATGATGCTGTCCATGCTCGGGATCGAGCACGAGGTCGTGCCCATGAATCTGCCCGGGATGGATCAAAAAACACCCCAACATTTGGCCCGCAATCCCTTGGGCACGGTGCCGGTCCTTGAGGACGGCGATCTCACGATCTACGATTCCCAGGCCATTCTGGTTTATCTGGCAGGCAAATATGGCAATGAAAGCTGGCTGCCGGCTGACCCGGCGGACCAGGCGGCGGTGCAGCAATGGCTGTCTTTCGCCGTCAATGAGTTATGGAACGGTCCCGCCATCGCCCGGGCGAAACTGCGCTTCAACCGCGATGTGGATTTGCCCCGCGCCCAGGCCCTCGCCGCGGACGTCCTGACAATCATGGATGACCGCCTGACGGGACGCGATTGGCTGGCCCTCGACCACCCGACCATTGCCGATATCGCCTGCTATCCCTATTCCGCCCTTTCGGAAGAGGGAGAGATAACGTTGGCGCCGTACAAGGCGCTGGGCGCCTGGTTCAAACGCATTGAGGCCTTGCCCGGCTATGTGGCCATGCCCGGACTGGGCGCTTAAAATATCCGGATATCGCTCCCTATATGGTGATTTGACGGAAGCGGCCGCGGTATGACCGAATTCGCGCATTGCGGCATTTTGGAGGAGCGTTATCGTGGCAGACAAATATGACGTCATCATTCTCGGCGGCGGCAACGCCGGCTTCGGCGTTTCAGCGATCACCCATGAAGCCGGCAAGAAGATAGCTTTCATCGAGGAGGCCGAATTTGGCGGCGTCTGTCCGAACCGTGGCTGTACGCCGAAAAAAGTTCTGGTCGCCGCGGCCCATGCCCTGCATGAGATTGAGATCGCGTCCGCCCACGGCATCACGGTCGGGGACGTGAGCCTTGATTGGGGCGCCCTGATCGGCCGGAAGAATGAGATGATCAGCTTCATCCCCGATGCCATGGCCGGCGTGGCCGAAAAACGGGGTGATGTATTCAAAGGTTCGGCCAGGTTCGTCGGCCCCAATGCCGTCGCCGTCAATGGCACGACATTGGAGGGGGAAAACATTATCATCGCCACGGGGTCGAAGGTGCGGCCCCTGCCGATCCCGGGCGCCGAGCTGATGATAACCTCGGACGAAATCCTATCGGAAGACAGCCAGCCCGGCGAAGTGGTCTTTATCGGCGGCGGCGTCATCGCCATGGAGTTCAGCCATGTCTATGCCCGCGCGGGCACCAAGGTCACCATTCTCGAAGTGATGGCGCAACTGCTGCCCCGGATCGAGGCCGGTGCCGTCACCGCCGTGCAGGCGGAGAGCGAGCGTATCGGGATCACGGTCAAAACCTCCGTTCAGGTCAGGGAGATCAGACAGGCCGGCGATAAACTTCGTGTCGTCTACGAACATGATGGCCGCGAGCAGACCGTGGATGCGGATCGCGTGGTCAACGGCGCCGGGCGCATCGCCAACGTTGATACCCTGGACTTGGATGCGGGCGAGGTGAAGCATGACGCCATCGCCGTTGCGATCGATGACTATTTGCGCTCCACCTCCAACCCCGCCGTTTGGGCCTGTGGCGACAGCCTGGCCGCCTCGCCGCAGCTTTCGCCCATCGCCACCTATGAAGGCCGCATCGTCGGCCAGAACATCGTCCATGGCGCCAAGCTCACGCCGGACTACAGCGTCATTCCCAGTTGCGTCTATACCGTGCCCGCGCTGTCCACCGTCGGCCTGACCGAAGACGAAGCCAATGCCCAGGGCCTAAACGTCCGGGTCTCCGTCAATGACATGACATCGTGGTTCTCGGCCAAAAGCTATGCCGAGTCCGTGGCCTGGGCCAAGGTTCTGGTGGACGAGCATACCGACTGCATTGTCGGCGCCCACATGGTTGGTCATCAGGCCGAGGAGCTGATCCATCTGTTCGCCATGGCCATGCGCCACAACATCACCACCTCCGCCCTGAAGGACGACATGTTCGCCTTCCCAACCTTCAGCTCCGACGTGAAGAACCTGATCTAATCGAAGTCCCCGGCCAGGGCCTGGCGGGTGGCCTCGGGGAGCACGGCCATGTGGGCGTATTCGGGATGATCGATGGCGGCGATGATGCGCGCGCCGGGCTGACGGAAGGCCGCGATCTGGGTGGCCGAGAACGGGAAATGCAGAAAATGGATGGATGATGTCTTGCCGTCCGCCCGCGTACGCTCGACCCCGTCTTCCACATCCGCCGCCGCCGTTACCTTTTCGCCCGCGACGTCCAGGCTGACGGTATGCTCGACACCGCCCAGACGGGAGAGTTGTCGTTGCCGGCGTTCCGGGTCGGCGATTTCGAACATCAGGGTGGCGACCAATTCGGCGCCCTGGGGGATTAGCGGGTTGTAGGCCGCCAGTTCATCGTCGATCTGCGCCTCGCCGCCCTTTTCGATCCACAGCATTTCCTGGATCTGGGACAGCATGGTGGCATGGTTCTCGAAATAGAATGCCGCCACCGGGCCCACATCCATGCGGCGGTCGCGTTTCATGGCGATCACCGCCTGCCGCCGCGCGGGCCGCTCGGCGCCATAGGTCTCCAGGGAGATGATATCCGTGCGGTCAATCTGGCGCTTAACGCTCATGATGATGGCGCCTCCACCTGCTGCAAGCCGTAGGCCTGGGCCAATAACAAAATGGGGTGGGCGGCCGTGCGCGGCACATCTTCGCTCAACCCTTCCATGCCCTGGCGTAAATGGGTTCCCGCCAGCGGGCATTCGGAGACCACCCAGGCGCTTTCCGCCTTCAAGGCCTGACGGGCGGCGGGCTTTCCAACCTTCAACGCGACGTCAAAATTATCTTTCATGATCCCCCAAGCCCCGCCGTGGCCGGAGCAGCGCTCGACCACCGCGACCTCCGTATCGGGCATCAGACGCAGCATTTCGGCACCCTTGGCGCCCATGTTCTGGGCCCGGGCGTGGCAGGCCAGATGCAGCGTGACGCCACCGGCCAACGGCTCAAGGCCCGCCGCCAAACCGTCTTCCTTGGCCAGGGCGACCACATATTCGGTAATATCGTAAGTATTCTCGGCCAACAGGCGGACGTTCTCGTCGTCGGGCAGCAGCAGGGGCCATTCAAACTTCAACATCAAGGCGCAGGACGGCACCAGGGCGATGATGGCATGACCCTGTTCAATCCAGCCCGCCATCTCCCCGGCAACTTTTCTGGCGTTCGTGGCGACCTGTTCCAGGTTGCCCTGCTCCCATTGCGGCATGCCGCAACAGGAGGGGTAGACCACCTCCGTCGCGACGCCGTTGTGGGCCAGAACCGCGCGGGCCGCCGTGCCCATGGCGGGTTCGTTGTAATTGGCAAAGCAGGTGGCGTAGATCACCGCCTTGCGGCCATGGGCGGGGGCCCCTGGATTGACGGCGGGACTTTCCGCCGCCCGGTCCATGAATGTCCTGGCGTGATATTGCGGCAACTCGGCCTCGCGGTGGATGCCCGCCAGATCGCTGAGCACGTTGCGCATGCCGAGATTGCCCCTCGCCGTGGCCCAATTGGCCAGGGGCGCGAATTTGCCCGCCAGTTTGCCGTTGCGGTCGGTCTTGGCCAATTGCGTCTCGCGCAGTCCCGTTTCGCCGCGGGCCTGCTCGGCGGCGCGATAACGCAGCATCAGATGGGGGAAATCCAAATCGAATTCGTGCGGCGGCACGTAGGGGCATTTGGTCATGAAGCACATATCGCAAAATGTGCAGGCATCGACCACCGCTTTGAACGCGCTGGAGGGCACCGTGTCCAGTTCACCCGATGGACTGTCGTCAATCAAATCGAATAAACGGGGGAAGCTGTCGCATAGATTGAAACACCGCCGGCAGCCGTGACAGATATCAAAGACCCGGCGCAATTCGTCATCGATCTTGCCGGCGTCGACAAAATCCGGATCGGTCCAGGGAATGGGATGGCGCGTCGGCGCGCCCAAACCGCCTTCTTTACTCATGGCCCGTTTTCCTCAATCCACATCCGGTTTTGTTTTAATGGAAAAAAAGGGGGAACCAATACGGCGCCCCCTTCAATTCCAGCAAGTGTTTCAGCTTAGTCGTCGAGCATATCAAGGGCTTTCTGAAAGCGGCCGGCATGGCTTTTCTCGGCCTTGGCCAAGGTTTCAAACCAGTCCGCGATTTCGTCGAAGCCTTCTTCCCGCGCGGTGCGGGTCATGCCGGGATACATATCCGTATATTCATGGGTCTCGCCCACCACCGCCGCTTTCAAGTTGGACGAGGTGGGGCCGATGGGCTCTCCCGTCGCGGGGTCGCCGGTCTCTTCCAGGAATTCCAGATGGCCATGGGCATGTCCGGTTTCGCCTTCCGCCGTGGAGCGGAATACGGTGGCGACATCGTTGTAGCCCTCGACATCCGCCTTTTGCGCGAAATACAGATAACGCCGGTTTGCCTGGCTTTCACCGGCAAAAGCGTCCTTCAAATTTTGTTCGGTCTTGGTTCCTTTGAGCGACATATCTTCATCCTCCTTGTTAACATTTAGAGATTCTGGATCGTTCGGGTTGGCCGAAATCGGTTAGGTACATTGGTTCTGAATACGGAAGAAATTCACTAAAGCCGCGCAACCTAGAGCAATTCCGATCCAATGTGAATCGCGAAGCGATTCTAAGTGATTGGAAAATTTGCTCTAATCTTAAGAATCAGAGCATTTCCTACTCGGAAAGGCTCTTGGGAATGCCAAAGCTTATCATCCATCATCTATCCATATGGAAAAACAAAGGCGCACGTCAAGCTTTTTTAGAATGATCCTAAATTATTCGGCGCGTCGCAGGCGCACGACAATATCGACCCGTGATAATTCCATGCCGGCGGGAAAATTCGCGGGTGCGATGGCGGCGATCCGATTGCCGTCCCAGTCGCCGGGAATATCGGCAATTTCACCCGTGTCCTCGAAATAGAAGTGGTGGTGATTTTCAATTTTGGTGTCGAAGTAACTGCGCGAGGAATCAACAATGACCTGGCGCAGCAGGCCGGCGGCGGTGAATTGATGCAAGGCATTGTAGACCGTGGCCAGACTGACCTTGATCCCCGAGGTCTGCGCCTTATCATAAAGGCTCTCCGCCGTAACATGCTGATCGCCTTGACCGAATAACAGACCCGCCAGGGCCAGGCGTTGCCGTGTCGGGCGCAAATTCACCGAGCGCAAGTGCTCCGCGGCCTTGGAATTCGTTTTCATGTCCACCATGTTTTAGCGTTCCCGTGCTTTGGTCTGGCCAAACAATCGGCACCATGACTTATGGCGATTACAAAGCAAAGACGACATCATTTCGTCCATCATCGGATCAACAAGTATTCGCTAGTGATCATAGTACGATTTGGTCGAATGACAAGGCGGCGTGGTAAATCGTCAACTTATTTCGGGACCGAAGATGTTTCCTTTATTGGACCTGGAATTTGATCCGATTGGGTTTGTGGCGGCACATTTTTCGAGTACACTGCGAGGGCTCAAAAGGACATGGACTGACTAGAGCAACCCGCATTCAATTGGATTCAAT
>JAPYPT010000248.1 GCA_029937535.1 Alphaproteobacteria bacterium | reverse complement strand
GGCATGCGCTGCACCCGCTCACGTTCCGCCGCCCCCAATTCGGGCTCGATGCGGGCGGCGATGGTCGCCGTGATCTCGTCCTGAACTTCAAATATATCATCCAGGTCGCGGTCATAGCGATCCGCCCAAAGGTGATTGCCGTCCGCCGCGTCGATCAACTGCGCCGTGATCCGGACCCGGTTGCCGGCCTTGCGGATACTGCCCTCCAAAACAAAATCAGCGCCCAGGTCCTTAGCCACCTGGCGTACATCCACGGACTGCCCCTTGTAGACGAAGGTCGAGTTCCGGGCGCTGACCAGCAGCCAGCGGTTTTTCGACAGGGCGGTCATGATGTCTTCCGCCATGCCATCGGCGAAATATTCCTGCTCCGCATCGCCGGACATATTGTCGAACGGCAACACGGCGATGGTCGGTTTTTCGTGTTTTGCCGCGGATGGCGCCGGCGCGGACGCGACCCCTGCGTCCCGGGCCTGGCCTTCCGGTAACACGGCAAAGCTGCGCACGGGCGCGGAGATATTCTTCAACGTCTCCTCGCCCCGGTCCTCGTAGCCAAGATCCAGGATGGAGCGGATCTGATCGAACACGGTGCCCGAGATACGAATACCGCCCGGCTCCGCCAAGGCTTCCAGGCGCGCCGCCACGTTGACGCCGGTGCCGTAAATATCATCGCCCTCGATGATGATTTCGCCCAGGTTGATGCCGATCCTGAAGACGATGCGGCGATCTTCGGGAATGCTTTCATTGCGCAACGCCATGGTCTGTTGCACGTCCACGCAACATTGCACCGCATCCGAGACGGAGGCGAATTCAACCAGCGCGCCATCTCCCGTGGTCTTGACGACGCGCCCGCGATATTCCTCGATTTTTGGATTGATGACGTCCGTGTTCAATTGGCGAAGCTGGGTCAGGGTACCCGTCTCGTCAATTTCCATCAGCCGGGAATAACCGACAATATCGGTCACCACGATGGCCGCAAGTCTCCGGCTTATGTCTCCCGCCGCCATGGCCGGTCCCTCCCCTGCATAAGCCCGGACATATTCTTGATTTTCTGCCGGCCGGGCCATCGGCGCCACGGCCGGAAACTAACACAACCGCCGGTCTCTTGGAAACTCAACGGAGATTCATGACCGCCACATGTACCAGGCCTGGCCCTGGTCGAGGCGGATGCGCCATCCTGGCGGCACCAGGATGGTGGTGGTTTCCTCTTCGATCACGGCAGGGCCTTCGATTTCATGGTCGAAAGCAATTGCCGCGCCGTCGTAGACCACCAGATCGACCGTCTGTCCCGGCGCGAAGCTGGCCTGGCGGCGGCCGCGGATCGCGTCTTCGGGTTTCAGATTACCCGTGGCCGGCATGGATATTTCCAACAATTGCCGCTCTCTTTGGCCAAAGGCGACGACGCCCAGGCCCATGAGCTCCCGCTCGCAATCGGGGTCGGCAAAAGTGAAAGCCCGCTCGTGCTCCGCATCGAACAGGGTTTCCATTCTCCCCATGCCGTCTTCCAGACTTTCGTCTTCCGGCAGGGTCAGGGTCAAGACACCCAATTCGCCCAGATAGCGCACATCCATGGTCCGTTGCAGGCGCATTTGTCCTGGCGCGAAGCCTTCCGAGGCCAGATCGGCGCGGGCAGCGGCCATCATGTCGTCGAAAAGGCCATTGATGGTTGCGGGGTCGCATTGGCTGAAATGGGCGGCATAATTGTGGCTGTAGTCATGGCGCACGTCCGCTATGGCCGCACCAAATGAACATAACAGAGAGGCGAGACGGGGGACGATGACCCTGTCAACGGCCAAACTCTCGGCAATCCGGGCGGCATGGGCACCGCTGCACCCGCCGCCGCAAACGAAGGCGAAATCGCGCAGATCGTGCCCCTGTTCGGTGGAAATCTGCCGCACGGCGTTGGCCATGTTCTCGTTCACCAAAGTGTATATGGCGAAGGCCGCTTCCAGGACATCAACGCCCAGGGGCTGGGCGATGGTCCGTTCGATGGCGTCCCGCGCCAGATCGCCGTCAATCGTCATGGCCCCGCCCAGTAATTCGGTCTGAGAGAAAAAACCCAGGGTGACATTGGCATCGGTGACTGTCGCCGCCGCACCACCACGGTCATAACAGGCGGGGCCGGGCCAGGCCTCGGCGCTTTGCGGGCCGACCTGCAGCAGGCCGTTTTCGTCGATGCGGGCGATGGAGCCGCCGCCCGCCCCCAACGTGCGCACGTTGACCATGGGCACGGCCACACGGTAGCGGTGCACATCGACGTTCTTGGCGGTATCGATACGGCCCCCGTGCACCAGGGAGGCATCCAGCGAGGTGCCGCCCATGTCCAGGGTGATGATATTGTCGATATCAAACAGCCGGCCAAAAAAACGGCCCGCGGCCGGGCCCGCCGCGGGGCCTGAATCCAGGGCCAGGACGGGGCGTTCCCGCAATCCCGCGCCCGACGTGGTACCGCCGTTGCATTGGATATAACGGATAGCCCGGTCAAAGCCGGCCTCGATCAGATTTCCTTCCAGCCGGCCAATATAATCATGCAGCCGGCCCGCCAGCGCCGCGCACAGCGCCGTGGTGCTGAAACGCGGATATTCCCGCAATTGCGGCGAGACGACCGAGGAGAGGAAGACTGGAATGCCCGGCATTTCCTCCCGTAAAATATCCTTGATCCGTTCCTCGTGCGCCGGATTGACGATGGACCACAACAAACAGACCGCCACCGCCTCGACCCCTTGATCGCGAAACACGGCTGCCGCCCGGCGCACCTGATCCTCGTTCAGAGGTTCCAGGACGGCGCCGTCCTTATTGATACGCTCATCAACGGGCAGGCGCAGATAGCGCGGCACTAGGGGCGTGGGCGGCGGCTGGATATAGTCGTAGCGCCGTTCCTTCAGACCTTCCCGCAGTTCCAAAATGTCGCGGAAACCGGCCGTGCACAGCATGCCCGTAAGGGCCAGCTTGCCCTGGATCAGGGCATTGGTGGCGATGGTGGTGCCGTGCACCACCAAATCGATCCCGCCCAGCAACGCCGGTATCTCACACCCCACCTGGGCCGCCAGGCCGTTCAGGCCGGCCTGGATCACCGAGGCGAGGTCTTCGGGATTGGAAGAGACCTTGGCGACCTGCAATGCGCCGGCTTCAGATAACAAAACAAAATCGGTGAAGGTTCCACCGATATCAATTCCCAAACGATGGTTCATCCCGTGCGCAACTTTTCAGTAGCTGTCTGATCGATAGCAAAATTGTCAGGGTCTATGACCACGCCGTAGTCCTGGGCCGCACCAGGAATGGAGACATAGCCGTTGATCACATCGTCGCGCACCGCCTCCACATCCCGTACCAATGGATCGCCGACGCCGCCGCCGCCTGGCGGACACATCTCCAACCTGCCGCCGGATTTGGAATGCAGGCGCGAGGCGCCGCCTGATTTGCGTATTGTGCCGTCGGGGTCGATGGCGTTGCGCTGGCCCAGTTTCGGCGCCAGCAGCGTCGATTTCGCGCCCTGAACGCCCAGGGCGGGAAAGGTATCAATGGTGCCGTGAAAGCGCGCGGTCTGTTCGTGACCGATAGGCTCCCACTCCGTATCCAGCGCCAGGCCGCCGCGCCAGCGGCCGGCGCCACCCGAATCCGTGCGGTATTCCAACCGGCTGACCAGGAACGGCATCTCGTACTCCAACAGCTCAATGGGTTCCTTCAACACCGCGCCGCCCGAATTCTCCGAGCCGACACCGGACCAGCCGTCGGCGCCATATGCGGCCCCACCGCCGCCCGAACTGCCGCCGTTTGGATGGAAATGGCCATAGAACTGCCCGGTCTCGGGGTGAATGCCGGCCAGGACGATACTGGCCGCCGGCCCCCACCCGGCGGTTTGGCGCTCATCCGCGATCACCTTGGAGAGGGCATCGCGAACGCAATCGACAATTTCGCAGAACGGCTGGGTGGTGCAGCCCAGAGTGGGCGCAGGCGGCACCTGGGCGTTGGTGATGGTGCCCAGGGGGCCATAATCGATCTTCAGGGCCCGGTAGAGGCCATCGTTGAAGGGCGGTTGCAGACCGAGCGCGATGGTCACCGCGTGGCCCACGGCGGCATGGGTGGCGCCGAATGGTGAATTGCGCACTTCGCGCAGTTGTTCCGGCGAACTCAGGGTGATGGACATCCCGTCGCCGTCAATCTTCACCGCGGCGGAGATTTTCATATGATCGTCGCCGACCCGTGCCGATAGCCAGGATTCGCCCTCGCTGGTGCCGTCGGGCAGTTCGGAAATGGCCTTGCGCACACGCTGCTCGGTCATGTCGTACAGCGCCTCGATCCCCGCCTTGGTGGTCGCGACGCCGTATTTGTCCGCCATGGCGGATAGGCGGCGGCCGGCGATCTCGGCCGCGGCGATCATCGCCAGCATGTCGCTGTGCTGTTGCCCCGGAAAGCGGATGTTGTTGAAATACAGCCGCATGATATCATCGCAGGGAACGCCCGCGGCGATCACCTTCAGGGGCGGGATACGGATGCCCTCGCCATAGCTGTCCGATTGGGCGCGGCGCAGATCGGCCGGGGACGGGCCGCCCAGATCCAGCCAATGGGCCCGGATCACGGCCCAGAACAGCAGCTCATCCGCCACGAACACGGGCCGCAGCAGCGCCACGTCGTTCAGGTGCAGGCCGCCAAAGGCCGGGTCGTTGCACAAAAAGGTATCGCCGGGCGCGATGTTGCCCTCGTAAGCCTCCGCCACGGCGCGGCAGACAAAGGGGATGGAGCCCACATGCACGGGCAGTTCCGCATCGCCCTGGATCATCTGCCGGGCCTGCCAGTCGCATAGGGTGCAGGAGAAATCCTTGGCCAGCTTGAACACCGGGGAGCGGGCCGTGCGGATCACCACCTGGGACATCTCGTCCGTGATCGAGGCCAGGGCGCCCTGCATGGTGGCCAGGGTCGTGATATCGACCTCAAGCTTTTTGTGAATGTTCATTTATGCTCCCCAACAACGCGAATAACGCCATAATACAGCACATTCAAAATTTTGGGGATACTGGCAAGAACCAATCGACACAAACTGTCGCCTCATCAACGTCATTGCCGGGCTCGACCCGGCAATCCAGAGCAACAGACTCCAATGTATGCGGCTCTGGATCCCCGGGTCTTCGCTGCGCTACGCCCGGGGATGACGGTTTGTCATCCCGCGCGGACAAGGAGCTCAACCATGGCTGATTTATTCGAGAACCCGCTGGCTTTGGATGGTTTTGAGTTCGTGGAATTCGCCGCGCCCGACGGGGCGGTGCTGGAAAGCGTTTTCCAGACCCTTGGCTTCCAAGCCGTGGCGCGCCATCGCTCCAAGAATGTCACCCTGTATCGCCAGGGCGGCATCAACTTCATCATCAACGGGGAAGCAGACAGCCCGGCGCATTTTTTCGCCGAGGAGCATGGGCCGTCCGCCTGCGGCATGGCCTTTCGGGTCCGGGATTCCCATCACGCCTATACAACGGTGCTGGAGCGCGGCGCCCAGCCTATCGAGATGCCCACGGGGCCCATGGAATTGAAACTGCCCGCCATCAAGGGCATCGGCGGCGCGCCGATCTATCTGATCGACCGCTACGAAGACGGCGCCAGCCTGTACGACATCGATTTCCGCTTTCTCGACGGCGTGGAACGGAACCCCGCTGGCTGCGGCCTGCTCGCCATCGATCATCTGACCCACAACGTCTACCGCGGGCGCATGGCGCACTGGGCCGCGTTTTACGAACGCTTCTTCAATTTCCGGGAATTCCGCTACTTCGACATCAAGGGCGAATATACCGGCCTGCATTCCAAGGCCATGGCCGCGCCCGATGGCCGCATCCGCATCCCCTTGAACGAGGAATCACCGGGCGGCACTGGGGGCGGCACGGGCGGCGCGGGGCAGATCGAGGAATTCCTGATGCAGTTCAACGGCGAGGGCATCCAGCATATCGCGCTCTCCACCAACGATATCTTCGCCACCTTCGACCAATTGCGCGCCAACGGCCTGGTCTTCATGGAGCCGCCGCCCAGCACCTATTACGACATGCTGTCCGAGCGCCTGCCCGGCCACGGCGAGGACGTGGACGCCCTGCGTCAACGGGGCATCCTGCTGGACGGCAGCACCCGCGACGATGATCCCCGCCTGTTGCTGCAGATCTTCACCCAGACATTACTGGGCCCGGTGTTCTTCGAGATTATCCAGCGCAAGGGCGACGAGGGTTTCGGCGAGGGCAATTTTCAGGCGCTGTTTGAATCCATCGAACGGGACCAGATCGAACGCGGCGTGCTGGACAGCGGGAGCTAATACGGCCACAGTCTTGAAACAATAAATCGAGGAAGAGAAAATGCATCTGGACGGGAAAACAGCCATCATCACCGGCGCCGGGCGCGGCATCGGCATGGAAGTCGCGTATTTGCTGGCCAAGGAAGGCGCCATTGTCACGGTCAACGACCCCGGCGTGGGGCGCGGCGGCGAGGAGCTTGGCGAGACGCCGGCCCAGGAAGTCGTCTCCCAGATCATCGCCGATGGCGGCAAGGCGGAGGCGAATTTGGATTCCGTGGGCGATTACGCCGCCACCGGCCGGATGATCCAAAAGGTCGTGGACGATCACGGCAAGATCGACATCGTCGTCAATTCCGCAGGCTTGCTGCGGGAGCGGATGATCTGGAACATGACCGAGGAAGACTTCGATCTGGTCATCAACGTCCACCTGAAGGGCCATTGGAATATGTGCCACCACGCCATCAAACATATGCGCGGGGCGGGCACGGGGCGCATCGTCAATTTTTCATCCGATGCCTTCAAGGGCTCGGTCGGGCAATGCAACTATGCCGCCGCCAAGGCCGGCATCATCGGCCTGACCCGCTCCATCGCTAAGGAAACCTCCCGCTACGGTATCACCGCCAATTCCATCTGCCCGGCGGCGGATACCCGCATGACCATCAACGACGCCGTCATCGCCAACCGTGAACGCAAGCTCAAGGACGGCCTGATCACCCAGGAAGACTACGACCGCGCCTCCCGCGCCAGGGGCCCCGAATACATCGCCCCCATGGTCGCCTACCTGTGCACGGACGCTGCCTGGGACGTGAATGGGCACAATTTCCACGTGGAGCGCAACCGCATCCACAGCTACTACTTCGGCGAAGAGATGAAGTCCTTGGAGATCGGCGGCGACGGCCTGTTCACCATCGATGAGCTACTCCGCGATGTCCCCACAACCCTCATGGACGACGCCCCAAGGATCGCCGCGCCCTACGAAAAGGCGGGTTAGCACGGAAGATCCCGACCCGGCGTCCGACGCAAATCGGGGACATTATATACGGCCGCGCCGGGCGAGACGCCGTCTTGCCGGCAAACAATTTGGTGTCCCCGTTTTGCGGACGATGTTTTGTCGGAAGAAAACGACTGGACGCTAATGAAATTCAAGAAGAATGAATTGACCCCGCTCTTCACGCAGGAAGCTTTGCCATGGCGTTCAATCCAAAAAACCTTGTGAAAGTCTTTGAAGCTGGCGACCCATTCCGCAACGATCCGCCCGACGCGGAATCTTACTACGCAGCCATTGGCCGTATAGTCGCCATATGGGGGAGGTTTGAGCAAATGCTTGAACAAAGTATCTCGATGATGAGCGTCCTGTCCGATGCGCCAAAGCCCAATGAACCGCCGCAGGTTTCGTACAAGCGCAAACTCGGCCAAATGAAAGTACTATGCCGCGATACGCCGTCGCTGAACCATATTCATGATGCTGTCCGGACGTTTGCCTCTACCGCAAAAATTCTAGGAAACAAGCGTCACGAACTTACTCATGCCAATTGGCAGGGTTTCAGCAAGAAGGCGCCAGAGCCGACGGTGATATTCTCCAATATCAGTTGGGATACAGCTAGAGCGTGTCGCGGCTAATCAGATTCAGGATTCCCTTTTGTGTTGATTTGT
>JAPYPT010000247.1 GCA_029937535.1 Alphaproteobacteria bacterium | reverse complement strand
TCAAAATTGATTCATTCAATTTCGAAAATGGTCTAGAGCAACCCGCATTCAATTGGATTCAATTGAATACGGATACCCAGTTGTCTTCAGAGCCGGCCAGCCGGCGCCGATGACCTTGCCTAGAACGGCAACAACCAACAATACGCCCCCTATGCCGAAGGCGGATGTCAGCGAGCCGGGATCAATCCCCAGGCCGATGGCGATGAAAAAGAACGGCGCGAACAATGCGTGCAGCGGCAAGAAAGACGATTCCAGCTTTAACGCCTCCGGGTCTCTACTGAACATGACACCAGCAAAAAACCCACCGATCGCCATGGAAAATCCGAATACCGATGCCAACGCCGCAATCAGAAGTCCCGTCCCGATGACGAAAAGAATGGAGTCAGGCGCTCTGGTTTTCTTCAGTATTCCGGTAATAAAATTCTTTCCGAAACGGGCAACCAGATAGATCAGGGCCACGAAGCCAGCCGCCTTTAGCATGAGGACGATCGAAGCCGTCATCACGGCTGCGAAGGAGGCGGCATCATCTCCGCCACGGAGTACCGGCGCAACGGCAATAAGCAGCGCCATCAGGGCCACGCCGGAAAGATCGTCAAGCTCCGCAACATCCACGAATGTCTCACCATTGGGCGTTTCAAGGACATTCGCCTCACGCCAAACTTCCGCCGACACGGCGACACTCGTCGCGGTCAAGGCAGCCGCGATAAACAGACTTGGAATATTCGCGAGACCCAAAAGATAATTGGAAACCAGATAAGCCGGAATGCCACTGAGAGCGGTGTTCCCAATCCAGATCGGCATGGCGCGTGGCAGCTTGCTCAAAAGGCCATGTAAATTGCTTTCCAAGCCAACCCGAAAAAGCAACACGAAGACGCCAATACTGGCCAGAAATTCAATCGCGGCCGACCCTGGTTCCGATATGAACAGCCAGTTGTCATTCGCGATGCGAAGAACAAAACCCAAGACGAGGAAGCCGACCAGGGATGGCACGCCGACCCTCGCAAGCCACGAACGAACAAGAATGGCGCCGACGATAAATGCGCCCGCCAATAGATCAAGTACAACGATTTCGCTGACATCGGTCATGGCCGACAGGTTAGGCCAAAGACCCATGAATACGCATGGAAATATTGTCGCATCCCAGCTGCATCCGGGAAACAAAAGTTCGAGATGTTTGGCGTTCCGGCAGCGATGCCGCTGGCGGAACCAAGATCGTAGCGCGGATGCGTTGGCGGCATAGGGACGGATTACCGAGGAATGTTCGGAAGCACTGAAGGAGGAGGGTGGATGCTGCGCATGGCGACCAAACGCCACGGCTAAAGTGCTATGTATTCGTAAATCCTAACAGGCCGTTGTTGGCACTTTTCGAGGATCAACATCCATCAGGCTGATGACCGCCTAAACCCTGGCTTCGAGGATCCGTAGGCCGTTTGGCGATCGTCCAATAAGTGCCCATGGAGGCGAATGATGTTCGCCGGTCACAGAATGCGGCTTTTTCGATCGCCCCAATAGCGGTCCCGCAAGAGACGTTTATATAGTTTTCCCGTCGGCAGGCGTGGCAGTTCGTCGATAAAATCAATGGAACGTGGGCATTTCAAATGCGCCAAGTGCTCGCGGCAGAATTCAATCAACTCCGCTTCCAAGTCCTCTCCCGGGGTTTGTCCGGGCGCGGCCTGGATAACGCCTTTAACTTCCTCGCCCATCTCCTCGTTGGGTACGCCGAAGACGGCGGCATCCAACACCTTGGGATGGGTGATCAGTAAATTCTCGCATTCCTGTGGGTAGATGTTGACGCCGCCGGAGATAATCATGAAGGTCGCCCGGTCGGTCAGAAAAAGGTAGCCGTCATCGTCCACATAGCCAACGTCGCCGACCGTGCTCATGGTGCGGTCCGGGGAATAGGCCTCGGAGGTACGGTCGGCATCGTTGAAATATTCGAAGGGGCTGGCATTAACGAACCAGATGGTGCCTGGCGTGCCCGTGGGACAGGGCTTCATATCGTCGTCGAAAATTCGCATCTCGCCGAATTTCACCTGGCCGACGGTGCCGGGGCGGGCAAGCCATTCGTCGGAATTGCAGGCGGTCAGGCCCTGTGCCTCGGTGGCGCCGTAATATTCGTCGATGATCGGCCCCCACCAGTCGATCATCTGTTGCTTGACCTGCTCGGGACAGGGCGCCGCCCCATGGATCGCAACCTCCAGCGAGGAAACGTCATATTTGTTGCGCACTTCCTCGGGCATTTTCAGCATGCGCGAAAACATGGTCGGCACCAACTGGCTATCGGTGATGCGATACTTCTCGATCAGAGAGAGGTAGAATTCCGCATCGAAGCGCTCCATGATCACCGTGGTGCCGCCGGCGCGGATGGTGAAATTGAGGGCGGCGTGAGGCGCCGAATGATAAAGCGGCGCCGGTATGAGCTGGATCATGCCGTCGCGGAAATGCCACATGTTCATCAGAAACTGATAAACCGGCATGGGGGTGTCGGGCGTGTTTTCAGGCAGAGGCCGCAGGATGCCTTTGGGCTGGCCCGTAGTACCGGAGGAATAGAGCATCGCGATGCCAAGGCTTTCGTCCGCGATGGGGGTGTCTGGGAATGTGGCCGTCGCCTCGTCCAAGTTGACAACCTTGCCGCCATCGCCCGGCCCGTCGGCAACGATGCAGAGACGCACGTTGGGACAGTCGGCCAATGCGGTCAGCGCGGTCTCGCGGCGCGCCTCGGATGTGATCAACACCTGACTTTCGGAGTTGTTGACGATATAAGCCAGCTCCTCCGCCGTCAGGTAGGAATTGATACACGTGTAATAGTGACCAGCCCGCTCGCCGGCGCCACAGCTTTCCATATAGCGCATGTTGTTTTCCATGAAGATGGCATAGTGGTCGAGCCGTTCGAGGCCAAGGTTCCGGAGCAGATGCGCCAATCGGTTGCAGCGTGCCTCGTAATCTTGGTAGCTCATGGACTCGCCGCTCTCCGCCATGATGAACGCTGGTTTGTCTGAATTCTGTGCGGCGTATTTGCCCGGATACATCGTTGTTTACTCCTGCTTGAGCTTTGTTGATTGTTTCCGCAAATGTTATTCACATAGTCGCTGTCCGTCTATCAATTGGCGCATGGATTGGATGTCGCCTCATGGCACTCTTCGATGGCAACGGCCCCAATAGCGAACATCGTATGGCCGGATCGTAGCTGTCCGCCACGCCACCTGCTAATTTTGCCATCGGTCGTTTTTCAAATGCCGTAAAATCGCACTAATTAGCTGTTTGAGCCAGCAAGGTGACGCACCGTGAATGATTACTCTGGCGATGAACTTGTGAGCGCTCTTTGCTTACCTTTATTTGTAAGACGACAAATGGTTGCCACACAGTCCAAATTCCGAATTGACGGCCATGCATCGCTCGACGCCGAATGGGCCGTCAATTGACGCCGTGGTTCAGGCGACATTGCTTGATGCGAATATCGTCTCATGGGGAGATTTGAACTTTGTCATAGCTCCATCCTCTCAAGAGTTGGAGCCTCCGGCAAACCCGGCGCGGTTCAGTCTCGCCCACCACGCAAAAACCGGTCTCTTCCTTCGAAACGTCAAGTCCAACATACTCCGTCATGGTCACTCTCCTTGTTTGTCCTATTGGGGCGCTCCTTTGCGACCCCGCATCATAGGTCCGGGAGAGTGACCAGCGGAATTACGCTATTTATTAGTTGCCGGGCTACCCCTTCTTCATCAGAACCTGGCCCGTTGCAGGAGCTGCGTCGCGCTATCTTTCGAACACGGTGGAAGTGCCCAGTCCGACGACGGATATCTTATGCCAAGCGGCACAGCGTGCCGGCATTGACGTGGTTATAGGTATTGTTGAGCTCGATCCCGAGACCCACGGCACGGTCTACGCCACCCTACTATTCATCGGCCGCGAAGGCGTCATTCTTGGGAAACACCGGAAGCTGGAGCCTACCCTTTTCGAACGCCAGATGTGGGGCGAGGGCGACGCCGAGGGTTTGGAGGTGTTCGAGCGGCCCTATGCCCGCATCAGCGGCTTGAACTGCTGGGAACACATGATGATGCTTCCAGGCTATGCCCTCGCGGCGCAGGGCACTCAGGTCCATGTCGCGGCCTGGCCGACCTCGGGCAGTCTGACGTTGCAACGGGGCAAGGGTCTATTGTGGTCCCAGGCTTTTGCGGCCCAGGCGGGGTGCTATGTCATCGCCGTCGGCTCGATTATCAAACCAGACAATGTCGATGAGCCTTATCGAAAGGCAGCGGAAGGGTATGCCCAGCTCTCCACGGGTGGCAGCTGCATCATTGCACCCGGCGGCGCCGTCTTGGAAACAGCGCTGCATCGGGAACCTGCCATGCTTATTGTGGAAGTGGATCTAAATAGCGTTCTCGAAGCCAAGGCGGTCTGCGATATCGGCGGTCATTACAGCCGCCCCGATATCCTCGGTCTTGTCGTAAACGGTGAGCGAAGAATGCCGCTGTCAGAACTGAGCAATGAAAATTGCGTGGTGTCCACAAGCAGCTCTGACAAACTGGATTGAGGCCGCGAAGCCATGGCGCATCGTTTGATCTATGCGGCAAAGATCCGGTTCTCCGGCCTTGGCAGGCCGAGGTTTTCGTCCAAGATCGCTTGTCACTTTTGACCGAAACTGCCCCCAGCCGCCTCATCCCATTCATGCTGCGTCATCGTTACCTAGCGTTGATGTTAGTTTTGAACCTGCCAGGAAATTCGCTCGTGGGCGGGGGTGGTGGTATTGCCATTGTCGCGCGTCTTTGCTGACAGAATAATAGCTCCGGCAAATTTTCGTTGATCCGTGACCCGGCAAGGAAAGCTTGATATCGGACGCATACCGGAAATGGGCCTGCCATCAGAATTGGGTACAAGAGCGCCAACAACGGACTCTTTAGGCATCTAGATGCCGGCGGGTGGCTTTGTCCTAGCGAGTGGCAATAAGAAAATTTCTCAGCGCCCCACAAAATTCCTTGGTGGCGGTTTGCATCGGCAGGTGGCCTTTGTCCTCAAAGGCATAGAGCTGGCAGTTAGGGATCCGTTCCGCCAGATATTCGGAAGCCGCGAACGGTGTTTGTGTGTCCGCCGTGCCATGCATGAGCAAAACCGGCATCTGCAAACCAGCGACCAGACCGGTGATATCCATCATTGGATCGGGATCCAGGAAACGGCGAATAAAATCGCGGTTGGCGTTCTGAAATCCTGCTTCAACCATGTTGCGTATATCGAGCGCTTCTGGTTTGGGAACAATATTGGTGGCGTGCACCTTGGCGGCCTGGGGCCAGTCCTCCTTCGCCACGGCGCTCTGGTAATTTGCGATGTATTGCGGCGAGCGCGGGAACCTCGAGCCATCCATGCCATCGTCGGCCATGGGGCCGACTAGTATCAACCGTTTAAACAAATCCGGGTTTTCCGTGGCGGCATGGGCCAGCATGTTCGAAGCACGCGATATGCCGATCGCACTAACCCGGCGGCCGAGGGAGGCCGCAACAGCGGCGATGTCGCGGGCATTGTCCTTTATGCTCTGGCCGGGGCGCGGTGGGTCGGTATCCTCCTGTCCCAACAGCCGGACAGTAACGATATGATAGTCGCGGCAGAACGCCGGGATGAGGGGCTGGAACAGCGACTGATTATAAGCCCCGGGCGAAACGAATAGTAAAACCTCGTCGCCGGCGCCGTGGCTGAGATATGACAACTTCAAGCCTTCATGCTCAACCAGTTCCAAATTGTGGTAGCGCAGGGCAATATCCTCAACGAATTCATCGTCGCCGGCCAGATCCCTGGCTTGGTCATAAAGCTCGTTTCCACGTTTCCAATCGCCCAACTGGCTCAACAAATCGCCCTGGCGCCTCAATGCAAGGCATCGATCACTTTGCAATTCTTCATGATCCGCCGCCAACAAAGCAGCGCGGTCGCAAAACGTGGCGCCGGCCGAATACTGAAAACTGGCCTCGGCCTTTTCCGATGCTAGCAGCAAATATTTTATTGCCGCGTCGCGGACCCCGCCCTGTTCGAAATGGTGGGCGAGAACTTCCGCCACCTCGGCGGCCCGCGCGTCATACCTATTTTCGATTTCCGCCGCTAGTTGAGCGTGCAATAGCCTGCGCCGGCTTTTCAAAATACCGCCGTAAGTGACCTGCTGAATGAACACATTCTTGAAGCGATAGACGATGTCGGGAAACAGTTCCGCTTCAAGCAAATAGCCCAGCTCATTCAAGCGCGCCAGCGCTGCCCGCAACTCGTTCGCTGGGTTTTCTGCAATTTTCTCAAGCAAGGAAAGCGGCACTTCGTCGCCAAACACGGCGGCAGTTTGCAGCACTTCTTTTTCATGTGCCGCAAGATGATCTATTCGCGCCGCAATAATTCCCTGTACCGTGCCCGGCGTTTGCAGGCTATCGACTGCTGTCGTCAGCGTCCGCCGGCCCGGCGTGCCAGCCAACGCACCGCTTGCCACCAGTTCCTCTATCGCCTCTTCCAGGAACAAAGGATTGCCACCTGAACGCTCGATCAGCATGCGCTTTAGATCGTCAAGCGTTTCCACTTCACCCAACAGCTTGCCAAGCAGATCGCCGGCATGATTGGCTTCAAGCGACGTCAGCTCGTGCTGCTGGCAATGATCGAGATCGGGCCATGAATGGGTAAACTCGTTGCGATGGTTCAGCAATAACAGGATCGGCCGATCCGCCAGCGCTGCCATCAACTCGTCCAACAAAGCCAGGCTGTCGGCGTCCGCCCTCTGCAAGTCTTCGAAGATCAGCGTCAGCGCAGTACGGCTAGCCAGCAGCGAAAAAAATTCGACCAAAGCATTGAGGGTCCGGCGGCGGCGCTGCACCGGATTGGCCAGGCGCCAAGCCTCGTCGTCGTCGGTGGGCGCCTGAAACAGCGCCAGCAGTGGGGTTTGCAAATCCGCCGTTGTGTTGGCAAAGCCCGCCAGCCCGCTACTCAACCGCTCGCGCAACTGGTCGTGGCTGTCATCGGCGATGATACCGAAATAGTCCGATAACAGAGAGACTAGTCCCTGAAATGGTGTCGCATTACCGTGGACGGGAAAGCCGCCACGCAGGACACGGCCTTCCCTCACCGGTATGGCATCTGCAAACTCTTGATAAAGACGCGATTTCCCGACACCCGCCTCGCCAGAATAAACCACCGCTTGACCACGCCCCTGAACCGTCGATTGCCAAACCCGTTGCAGCAAGGAGAGGTTTTGGTGCCGGCCAACGAAGGGCGATTGGTTTCGCCCTCTGGCCACGGGACGCGTACCGGCGGCGCCCATTTCGCGCAACTTATAAACTTCCAACGGTGCGCTCAAACCCTTTATGGACAACGGGCCAAGGGATGGCGCATCGACCATATCCCGCACGAGACGCCAGGTGTCGTGGCTCAGACGAATGCTGCCCGGCAGGGCGGATTGCTCCATGCGGGATGCAATATGCACAGCACTTCCCGTCGCGTCATAATCGATGCCGAAGTCGTTCTTGATCGCACGGACCAAGACCTCGCCACTGTGCAGGCCGATACGGGCCTGGATCTCCGCGCCGAATTCGCGACGCGTCTCGGCGGCGGCAGCGCGCATGGCGTCCTGCATGGCCATCGCTGCATAACAGGCCCTGACCGCGTGATCCTCCAGCGCCAGCGGCGCACCAAACAACGCCATGACGCCGTCGCCCAGGACCTTGTTGACGATGCCGTCATAGCGGTGCACCGCCGCCGCCATGCGGTCGATGGCCCCATCCAGCAGGTTGCGCGCCTCCTCGGGGTCAAGATCCTCGGTCAGGGCGGTCGATTGATAAATATCGGCGAACAGCACGGTGACGAACTTGCGCTCGCCCTGGCGTAACTCCGCATCCGTGGTGATGCGGTTGGCGATATGCTCCGGAATGATGACTTCACGCAGTGGCATTTCAATTTCAACGACTGGCG